>CAYXRH010000099.1:5963-12252 GCA_964466355.1 uncultured Thermodesulfobacteriota bacterium | reverse complement strand
ATCGGCGACATGCCGGTGGACATGCAGGTCAAGCTCCTGCGGGTCCTCCAGACCGGCGAGGTGACCCGCATCGGCCAGCACAAACCCATCGCCGTGGACCTCCGGGTCATCGCCGCCACCCACTCCGACGTGGAGCGAGCCGTCATCCGCGGCGGCTTCCGAGGCGACCTGTTCTATCGACTCAACGTCTTTCCGATCACCATCGCGCCGCTTCGGGAAAGGCCCGAGGACATCATCATCCTGGCCCGTCACATCCTCAAGCGCTGCGGCCGGGCCCTGGGCAAGCCCCGGGTCAGGCTCTCGCCCGAGGTCGAGGAAGCCCTCGTGCGCTATTCCTGGCCGGGCAACGTCCGCGAGCTGGAGAACGTGGTCGAGCGGGCGGTCAACCTGACCGTAGAGGATCTCATCGGTCCAGAGCACCTCACCCTCCTGGCCCCGGAGAGGAGGAGCGCCCCCCTGGGCCGCCCCGGCTCCCTTTTGGAAGCGATGGAGAGGCAAACCATCAAGGAAACCATGGACATGATGGACTACAACATCTCCCAGACGGCCAAGATGCTGGGCATCACCCGGGCCACTCTTTACAATAAGATCAAGAAATACAACCTCACCAGCCGAGCTTCTGTTTAATTATTTTACATGTTTAATTAATAAACATAGACCACAATATTATAATATTTAAAGCAATTAATTGATTGCCAAGAATGATCGTTTAATAATTATACACTATCCGCTGCCGCGAAATAGCGCCTCGTGACTTGAATTTCGAGGTTCTCAATGTCTAACCAATCTTGATCATTGCCTTTCCGGTCCCAAAGCGTCTTTTCTTGGACCGGCCGATGATTTTGGCACGGACCTTGATGAAGGCATGGGGATGGGTTTTTGCGCTCCGGAGGGCTCAGGCGCGGGCGAAATCGGGCGCGGCGATGATCGGCCGTCCTTGACTTAAGAGAGCCGATGAAGGCGCAGCCCCGTCGCGGGCGTCGAGAATCTTTATTTTATTACCACCGCAAGATTAAGGAGGGCGAGCAGTGAAAAGAAGAGGCATCAGCAGACGGGAGTTCATGAAACTATCCGCCGCCGCGGCCGGCGTCACGGTCCTCGGCGGCCCCAGGCTCGCCCTGGGGGCGGTGGAGCCGGGGGCCAAAGTCGATTCGATGAAGCTCATGTCCTGCACGGCCACCTTTGATCCGGTCCGGCCCGAATCGGCCCGCTTGATCAGCATGGCCTTCAAGGAGCTCGGCTGGGACGTCGAAGCCTACCCCATCGACTACAAGCAAAACGTCCAGAAGGTCGTCCTCGAGCACGACTACGACATGTGGCTCGTCCGCTTCACCGGGGTGTCCCTGCGCATCGACCCCAACGTCTTCATCTACAAGGTCCACCACTCCTCCCAGTACAAGAAGGGCGGCTACAACTGGACCGGCTACGCCAACCCCGAGGTGGACAAGCTGGCCGAGGCTCAGCAGGGCGAGATGGACCTCCAAAAGAGGCGGGATCTGGTCTTCAAGGCCCAGGAGATGATTCACGGGGATCAGCCGGAGAACGTCCTGGTCAACGCCGCCATGACCAACGCCTACCGCTCCGACAGGCTCAAAAACCTGGTGCCGATGATGGGCGAGGGCATCGGCAGCTTCTGGACCGACATCAACATGGAGGTCATCCAAGGGGACGGCTACGTCAGGTCCGGCGTGACCACGGCCCTGGCCTACCTCAACCCGGTGGCGGCCAAGGACGGCAAGGAGTTCAAGGAACTGCGCATGGTCTACGACCGCCTCTTCAGGATCGCCCCGGACGGGCAGGCCAAGCCCTGGGCGGCCAAGTCCTACAGCGTCCCCGACCCCAAGACCATCGACGTCGCCATCCGCGAGGGCATGCTCTGGCACGACGGCCAGCCGGTCACGGCCGAGGACGTCAAGTTCACCTTTGACTACCACACCAAGTGGAAGGCCCCCTTCTTCCTGGCCTCCTTAAAGAACATCGAAAGCGTGAGCGTGACCGGAAAGCACTCCGTGCGCATCAAGCTCCACGAGCCCTCGGCCCCCTTCTTCGTCGACGTCCTGGCGGCCGTCTTCCTCATCCCCAAACACATCTGGCAGGACATCCCGGAAAAGGTGGACGTAGACGACGCCCTCAACTACACCAACGAAAAGCCCATCGGCAGCGGCCCCTTCAAGTTCGATCACTGGGACCGCGGTCGGGAGATGAAGGTCTCGGCCTTCAAGGAGCACTTCAATCCGCCCAAGTGCGCCGGCAACATCATGATCGTCTACGGCTCCCACGACGCCATGGCCGCGGCCATCGAGAAGGGCGAGTGCGACCGGACCCGCTACATCCTCAAGCCGAGCCTCATGGAGGACCTAAACAAGGTCAAGAACTGCGTCGGCAAGGCCTACCCCAGCCACGGCTTCTACGACCTGAGCTACCACACCAGGCGGCCGCCCTTGACCGATCCGGCCTTCCGGAAGGCCATCGCCCACGTGCTGCCCAAGGAGATGATCAAAGACGCCGTCCTGGGCGGCCACGCCACCATCGGCGGCTCGGTCATGGCCCCGGTGAACGAGTTCTGGCACAACCCGGCGGTCAAGCCCTTCCCCGAGGACTTAAACGCGGCCAAGAAGATACTGGCCCAGGCCGGCTACACCTGGGACGACAAGGGCAAGCTCCACTACCCCAAGGGCTAGCCAACCCCAGCGCCTAGTAAGGGAGGCGGCCGGACTTTCCCGGCCGCCTCCCCGGCCAGCGAGGATTTTTTAGAATGCGGGAGTTCATCGCCCGGCGGGTTCTCTACACCCTGATGACCATCTTCGCCGTGGCGACCATACTTTTTTTCATCTTTCGCATGCTCCCCGGCGATCCCACGGCCCAGGTCATCTCCCCGGCCCTGGACGAGGCCGCCCAGGCCAGATTGAAGCAGGCCTTCGGTCTGGACAAGCCTTTGTACGTCCAGTACGTTTTATATCTGAAAAACCTCGTCGCCCTCGACTGGGGCCGCTCCTTCACCTCCCAGAAGCCGGTCTTTGGCGTCCTGCGTTACCGTTTCTGGAACACCATCTTCCTCATGGCCGCGGGCATGTGCTTCACCCTGGTCGTGGGCACGGGTATGGGCATGATCATGGCCTGGCGGCGCGGCGGCCTCCTGGACGTGGGCGCGACCCTGGGCGCCCTGGTCCTCCAGTCAGCCCCCCCCTTTGTCACCGGTCTGCTGCTGCTGATGATCTTGAGCTACCGCCTCGACCTCTTTCCCACCGGCGGCATGCACACCGCGGGCGAGCGCCTGACCACCGGGCTGGGCATGCTCTTGTCCAAGGACTTCCTCCACCACCTGGTGCTGCCGACCATCACCGTGGCCTTCTACTACCTGGCCACGCCCATGCTCATCATGCGCGACAGCATGCTCGAGGTTCTGGGCAGCGATTTCATCGAACTGGCCAAGGCCAAGGGTCTGGCCCCTCACCGGGTCATGATCAAGCACGCCGCCCGCAACGCCCTCCTGCCCGTCCTGACCGTGTCCTCGATCATGGTCGGCTTCGCCATCGGCGGCCAGGTCATCGTCGAAACGGTCTTCTCCTGGCCGGGCATGGGGCAGCTCATGGTCGAGGCGGCCTCGATGCAGGACTATCCCGTGGCTCAGGCGACCTTCTTGATGCTGGCCGCCCTGGTCATTTTTCTGAATTTTTTAGCCGACATTTCATACTGCTACCTCGATCCGCGCATCTCCATGGGAGATGAAGGCCAAACCTGAAACCGGCCCGGCTGACCGGGAAAAGAAAGGCCCACCGATGAAAATCACCCGCCTGGAAGCTTGGCGTATCGCCGTGCCCTTCGCCAAGCCGTACAAGCTGTCCAAGGTCTACGGCACCATCCACGACGCCCTGGCGGTCATTCTCAAGCTCTACACCGACCAGGGCGTCGTCGGCCTGGGTGAGGCCGATCCCATGCCGCCCTTCACCGAAGAGACCCCGGCCGGCGTGGTGGCGGCCTTGAGGGATTATCTGGGCCCGCGCCTTCTGGGCCAAGATCCCCGCGCCGTGCCGGTCCTGGAGGCGATGATGGATCAGGTCCTCTACGGCAACCACACGGCCAAGGGCGCGGTGAGCATGGCCCTTTACGACATCCTGGGCCAGGTTGAAGGCGTGCCGGTCCACACCCTCCTCGGCGGCCGGGTCCGCGCCCGGATACCGCTCTTGCGGGGCACCGGCAGCGGCACGGCCGAGGAGGATCTGGCGGTCATCGAGATGAGGATGGCCGAGGGCTTTCGGACCTTCATGCTCAAGATGGGCGCCCGGCCCATCGAGGACGAGATAACAAGAGTCAGGCAGGTCAGGGACCACCTCGATGAGGAGGTCCGCCTCCTGGTCGACGCCAACCAGGGCTGGCAGGTCCGGGAGGCGATGAGGTTCATGGCCGGCCTCGAGGACTTGAAGCTGGAGCTGATGGAGCAGCCGATCCCCCGCTGGGATTTGAGCGGCCTCAAAAGAATCCGCGCCCGGGCGCCTTGGCCCGTCAGCGCCGACGAGAGCCTGGTCACGCCCCGCGACGCCCTGCGCCTCATCCAGGAAGAAGCGGTGGACGTGTTCAGCATCAAGGTCTCCAAGAACGGCGGCCTGAGCGCGGCCAAAAAGATCGCCCTCGTGGCCGAGGCGGCCGGCCTCAAATGCCTCATGAACAGCATGCTCGAATTCGGCGTCACCCAGGCGGCCTCCCTCCATCTCGGCGCCACCTTGACCAACCTGGTCGATTTCGGGCACGCCTACGGCTCGCCGCTGCGCCTGTCCGATGACGTGACCAACTATTCGGATCTGGTCAGCCAAGCCGTGGTCGAGGTGCCCGACGAGCCCGGGCTGGGGGTCAGGCTCGAGGAGGCCAAGCTCAAGAAGTACGCCGCCGAGCACGTGGAGATCGATCAATCGAGGTGACCCGCCGCGCCAGACGAGGCGCCGGGCTGAGAGGTTCATCCGCTCGAGTCGGATAAAGATCAAAGGAGGAGATTAATGTCAGAGCACGACCTGAAGTTCGCGGTGCTGGGCACTGGCAACTCGGGCCAGACCTACGCCGCGGACATCGCCCTCAAAGGCTACACCGTCAACCTGGCCGAGGCGCCGCTTTTTAAGGCCAATCTCGAAGCCATCAAAGCCAAGGGCGGCATCGAGCTGGCCGGCCAGGCCGGCCAGGGGTTCGCCAAATTCAACATGATGACCACCGATCTGGCGGCGGCCATCGAGGGCGTGGACATCATCATCGTCGGCGGCTCGGCCCACGCCCACGAGCCCTTCAGCAAGGCGCTTTTGAAGCATTTCGAGGACGGCCAGTTCATCGTCTTCACCTCCAATTTCGCCGCCTTGAGGTTTCGAAAGTGGCTCAAGGAAGCCGGGATCAAGACCGCAATCACCCCGGTGGAGACCATGTCCCTGCTCTACGCCACCAGGGCCGTCGAGCCCGGCGTGGTCTACTGCAAGGGGCTCAAGAACCACCTGCCCGCGGCGGCCTTGCCGGCCGGCCGCATCGGCGAGTTCATTGATAAAATAAAGCCCATCTTTCCCTCCTTCGCCGCGGCCGAGAACGTCTTGACCACCAGCCTCAACAACCTGAACCCCATCGTCCACCCGCCGATGGTCCTCTTCAACGCCGGCCGCATCGAGTCCACCGGCGGTGAGGGCTGGAACCTTTACGGCGACGGGGCGACCGAGTCGGTCGCCCAGGTCATGCTGGCCATGGACGAGGAGAGAATGGCCCTCATGGACCGCGTCGGGGTCAAGGGCATCCCCTTCAAGGACGCATTCGAGACCATGTACCAGAAATACTCCCTGGGCAAGAAGAGCCTCTCCGAGACGCTGAGGCAGAGCCCCATCCACGGCGACGCCCGATTCCCGGCCCCGGCGAGCATCGATACGCGCTATCTCAACGAGGACCTGCCCTACGGCCTGGCCCCCTGGTCCTCCCTCGGCCGGGCCTGGGGCCTGCCCACGCCCAACATCGACGCCGTGCTCCAGGTGGCCTCGACCATGCTGGGCCGGAATTACTTCACCCAGGGCCTCGGCCTCGCCGACCTGGGCCTCGAGGGCTTGAGCCCCGAGGAGGTCAGAGCCCTGGTGGCCTGATCTAAAGGAGAGAGACGAAAAGACGTGGGCTTGACGCGGCTCAAAGAATTCTTCATCCTCCAGGTCAGGATAATCACCCGGCACAGGTTCGGCGTCTTCGGGGCGGTGATCATCCTCTTCTTCGGCCTCGTCGGCCTCCTCGCCCCGCTCATCGCCCCCCACGGGTCCTGGGAGTCGCTGCGGCTTCAAGA
>CAYXRH010000099.1:0-5953 GCA_964466355.1 uncultured Thermodesulfobacteriota bacterium | reverse complement strand
TCTTGAAGCCGCCCTCGCTTCGCTTTCCCCTGGGCACGACCATGATGGGCCGGGACATCCTGAGCCAGATGATCTACGCCACCCGGACGACGGTGGTCATCGGCCTCGTCTCGGGCCTCATCTCCATTCTCATCGGGGCCAACATCGGCTTGTTCTCCGCTTATTACGGCGGCAAGCTGGACCAGGGGCTGATGCGCTTCACCGACATCATCTACGGCATGCCCTTCCTGCCCTTTCTGATCGTCCTCATCTCCCTCTTCGGCCGGTCCATCTGGTTCGTCATCATCGCCATCTGCTGCATCATCTGGCGCACCTCGGCCCGGGTGGTCAGAGCCCAGGCCCTGTCCATCCGGCAGAGGCAGTTCATCCTGGCGGCCAAGGCCAGAGGCTGTTCGGACTTGAGGATCATCTACGGGCACATCATGCCCAACATCCTGCCCCTTCTGCTCCTTTACACCGCCTTCAACATCGCCTGGTCGGTCCTGGCCGAGGCCGGGGCCAGCTTTCTGGGCTTCTCCGACCCCGACAACCTCAGTTGGGGGGGCATGCTTTACAATCTGTGGATCTCGGGCAAGATGAGGGTCGCCTGGTGGTGGTTCGCCTGGCCGTCGATCTGCATCGTTTTGTTGGTCAGCGCCCTGGTGTTCGTCTCCCGGGCCTACGAAGAGGTGGCCAATCCCAGACTGAGACAGCGATGATGAATCAAGCCTTGTTGACCATCAGGAGCCTCAAGACCTTTTACCAGACCCGAAAGGGCCTCATCAAGGCCGTGGACGGCGTCTCCTTGTCCCTTAAAAAGGGCGAGGTCTTCGGCCTGGCCGGCGAATCCGGCTGCGGCAAATCGACCCTCATTCGAAGCATCATCCGCCTCGTCCCCCAAAGCGCCCTGATCGAGGCCGAGGAGATGAGCTTTGAGGGCCAGGACATCCTGGCCATGCCGGACAAGGAGTTTAGACAGAAGATCCTGTGGCGGGGCATCTCTTTGGTCCCCCAAAGCGCCATGAACGCCCTGAATCCGGTCCACCGGGTCGGAGATCAGGTCGTCGAGGCCATCCAGGCCCACGCCGAGTTCTCCGAAGTCGAAGCCAGGGACATGGTCAGCCGGCTCTTCGACGCCGTGGGGCTCGAAGCCGAGTTGATGCGGAGCTATCCCCACGAATTCAGCGGCGGCATGCGCCAAAGGGCCATGATCGCCATGTCTTTGGCCCTGAACCCCGTGCTGATCATCATGGACGAGCCGACCACCGGCCTGGACGTCCTGGTCCAGGAGCGCATCTTGAGAAACCTCAAGGAGATCAGAAAAAAATCCGAAACCGGCGTGTCCATTCTTTTGATAACGCACGACATCTCCGTCATCGCCGAGATGAGCGACCGCATCGGGATCATGTACGCCGGCCGCCTGATGGAGACGGCCGAATCCCTGAAGCTCTTCAACGAGCCCCACCACCCCTACACCATGGGGCTCAAGAACGCCTTCCCCAGCATCAAGGCCCTCGACCGCGAGCTGATCTCCATCCCCGGCTCGCCGCCGAATCTCATGGGGGACATGCCGGGCTGCGTCTTCTTCGCCCGCTGCCCCTTCACCATGCCTGAGTGCGAGACCATCAGACCCGCCGCGGAGGAGGTCGGCCCCGGCCACACCGTGGCCTGCCTGCGGGCGAGCGAGGCGGCGAGGTTTCGCCGACTGGCCGGAGACAAGAAGACGTGGCTATCCTCGATGTCAGCGACCTGAAGCAATACTTTCATCTGACCCCCGGTTTTTTGGCCAAACTCATCGGGGGGCAGAAGGCCAAGGTCATCAAGGCCGTGGACGGGGTCAGCTTCAGCCTCGAGCTGGGCGAGATCTTGGGCCTGGCCGGCGAGTCCGGGTGCGGCAAATCGACCTGCTGCCTGGCCGTGGCCAAGCTGAGAAGACCGACCGGCGGCCGGATAGTTTACAAAGGCCGGGACATCTCGGACATGACCGCCGACGAGGCGAGGCGGTATCGTCGCCAGGTTCAGATAATCTTCCAGGACCCCTACGAGTCCCTCAACCCCAGGTTCACCGCCTTTGACCTGGTGGCCGAGCCACTCAGGGCCTTAAACATCGGCGACCGGGCCTCGCGGCGGCGAAAGGTCCGCGACACCTTGACCCTGGTCGGCCTCAAGCCCGAGGAGTACCAGGACCGCTACCCCCACCAGATGAGCGGCGGCGAGCGGCAGCGGGTCGGCATCGCCTCGGCCCTGGTCCTGGAGCCGGAGCTGGTCATCGCCGACGAGCCCCTGTCCATGCTCGACGTCTCCATCCGGGCCGGCATTCTGGATCTCATCCGCGACCTCTCGCGGCGGATGCACTTCTCGTGCATCTACGTCTCCCACGACCTGTCCATCCTGTCCAACATCTCGGAGCGATTGATGATCATGTATCTGGGCAAGATCATGGAGCTGGGCCTGACCAGGGCGGTGATCAACGAACCATTCCATCCCTACGCCCAGGCCCTCATTTCGGCGGTGCCCATACCGGATCCGGCCTACCAGCGGCCCGTGCCCGACATCAGGGGCGAGATCTCCCGGCCCATCGACCCACCGCCGGGCTGCCGCTTCCAAAGCCGCTGCCTCAAGGTCATGGACGTCTGCCTGACCCAAGACCCGCCCCTCCAGGAGGTGCGGCCGGGCCACCTGGCCGCCTGCCACCTCTACTGAGCGCTCTGGAATCAGATCACATGAGTCACCTGCCCCAGCCAAACCCGGACGATCTGATCATCTGCCGCTGCGAAAACGTCAGCCTGGCCGAGATCAAGCGGGCCATCCACCAGGGCGGCGCCCGGACGGTCAACCAGGTCAAGAAGCTCACCCGGGCCGGCATGGGCCTCTGCCAGGGGCGGACCTGCGCCGGCGTGGTGGCCTTGATTCTGAGCCTCGAGGCCCAAGCGCCCCTTGGCGCCGAAGCCTTCACCGCCCGCGCCCCGGTGCGAAGCTTGAAAATCGAGGATCTGGCCGCGGCGGCCGATCAGTTCGAGGAGCCGATCGGGCCGGTGAGGGTGATCGCCTTCCGCGGCGCTGCGGAGGACGAGGCTGAGGATCAGACCGCGTCGAAAGGAGTTGACTGAACCGTGGCCGCCAGCGACGTGGTCATCATCGGGGCCGGCATCGTCGGCTCGTCCACGGCCTACTATCTGGCCAAGGCCGGCGTGGCGGTGACCCTCCTCGACCGGCGCGGCAGCGTGCCCTCCGGGGCCGCCTCCCAGGCCAGCGCCGGCGGCGTGCGCCATCAAGGCCGGGAGCCGCATCAGATCCCCCTGGCCATTTTTGGCCTCAAGCTGTGGCCCGAGCTGGGCCAGGAGCTGGAGGCCGAGCTGCACTATCGCCGGGACGGCATGAGCATCGTCACCAACGACGAGGCTCTCATCCCCGCCCTGGAAGGCCGGGTCGAACAAGAGCAGGCCCTCGGCCTCGAGGTGCGAATGGTCTACGCCGAGGAGCTCCGCCGGCTCGTCCCCGGCCTCTCGCCGCACATGCTGGCCGGAAGCTACTGCCCCCTGGACGGGCACGCCGACCCCATGCGCACCGTCAACGCCCTGGTCCGAGGGGCCGAGCGCCAAGGGGCGAGGGTGATGTTGAACCGTCCGGCCACGGGCCTGGCGGTCGAAAAGGGCCGCCTCGCGGCCGTCCGGACGGCTCAGGGCGACATCCCCTGCCGCCTGGCCGTCTTGGCCGCCGGGGCCTGGAGCCCGGCCTTGGCGGCCGGCGTCGGCCTGGAGCTGCCCTTCCAGACCTTTCCTTTGCAGATGATGGTCACGGCCAGACGCCCCCACGTCCTCGACCAGGTCCTCGGCTGGCTCGGCCACGGCCTCAGCCTCAAGCAGGTTCCCCCCGGCGGCTTCGTCATCGGCGGCGGCTGGCCCGGACACGGTGACCTCCAGACCTACGCCACCCGCCTTCTGCCGGGAAGCATGGCCAAGAGCGCCCAGACCGCCCTGGCCATCTATCCCGCCCTGGCCGGCGTTCCGGTCATCAGGGCCTGGCTGGGCCTGGAGGCCTTCTGCGCGGACGAGATGGAGATCGTCGGGCCCGCGCCCGGCCTCAGCGGCCTCATTCTGGCGGCCGGGTTCTCGGGCCACGGCTTCGCCATCGGACCGGGGGTCGGTCTGCTCATGGCCGAGTACATCGTCAGCGGCCGCCTCTCAAAGCTGCTTCAACCTTTCAGCATCGAGCGTTTCCAAAACCGGAGCGACGAGGAAGAGTGATGAGCCAAGAGCGGCGCCTGAAACACCACCCCGTCCTAAACCCATCCGCGGCCGATCGGCCGCGGGTGACCATCTTCGTCGACGGGCGGCCCCTAGAGGTTCTGAAAGGGGAGAACCTGGCCGCCGCCCTGTGGGTCCACGGCGTCTGGGGTCTTCACCGCCGTGACGGGGGCGAACTTCGGCGCGGGCTCTACTGCGGCATCGGACACTGCTACGAGTGCCGCGTCGGCGTGGACGGCGCGGCCGACGTGCGCTCCTGTCAAATCCAGGTCCGGGAGGGCATGCGCGTCTCCTTGAGGGACCCGGAATCAGAATCAGATCATGAACGCTGACTTCCCCAAAATTGACCTCGTCGTCGTCGGCGCCGGTCCGGCCGGCCTCAGCGCCGCGGCCGAGGCGGCCCGCCTGGGGGGGCGGGTCGTCGTTCTGGACGAGGGCCCGCATCCCGGCGGCCGCCTGCGCGGCCAGTTTCATCCCCGGCCCCGTGGCTGGTTGGGTGGAGGCGGCTGGTCAGACGGGGCCGAAGCGGCCCGCAGCCTGACCGCAAAGGCCTCAAGCGCCGGTGTTGAGATCATCTGCGGGATGTCTGTCTGGGGCGTCTTCGCCGGCTGGTTCGTCGGCGTCGCCCCCACTGACCCTGCTTTTAAAGGCCAGCCCCTCGGCTACCGGGCCAGGGCGGTCATAACCGCCACCGGGGCGACCCAGCATCCCCTGCCCTTGCCCGGCTGGACCCTGCCCGGCGTCATCACCGCCGGGGCGGCCCAGAGCCTCATCAACGTCCATCAGGTCCTGCCCGGCCGCCGGGCGGTCGTCGTCGGCGCCGACCCTCTGGCCCTGATGGTGGCCCAGCTCATGAGCGCCGTGGGGGTGGAGGTGTGGGGAATCGTTTTGCCGCCGGCCAACGGGCTCCACTTAGCCCCGGCCTCGCCCCGGGCGGCCGTGGCCTCCCTGGCCCGGCTGTCGGCCTTCGCCCCGAGCTTAAGCCTCAACCTGCTCGGCCGCCTCGGCGGGTCGCTGAACTCCCTGGCGGCGAGGTTGTTTCCCTCGAAGGGCCTCAGCGCGGGCGGCCTGAGGCTCATGCTCCGCCGGGCCGCGGTGAGGGTGGACGGCCGGGGGCGGGTCGAGGCCGTTCGCCTGGTCAGGATTGATTCCCGAGGCCGGATGACGGCCGGCGGCGAGGTGGAATGCCCGGTGGAGGCGGTGGTCACCTCGGCCGGGCTGAAACCCTTGATCGAGCTGGCCCAGGCGGCCAGCTGCCCCCTGATGCACCTGCCTGACCTGGGCGGCTGGGTGCCGCTTCACGGACCCGGATTCGAGACGCCCCTCCCCGGCCTCTTCGTCGCCGGCAGCATGATCGGCGTCGAAGGGGCGGCGGTGGCCCAGGTCCAGGGGCGCATGGCCGGCCTCTCGGCGGCCGCCTTCCTGGGCCTTTTGAGCCCCCAGGCCCAGCGCCAGAACCTGGCCCAGGCCGAGGCCGAGCTGAGGGCGGCCCGCCGGGAAGCCCTGCCCTTCCTGACCCACGCCGCCCGGGGGCGCCAGGAGATGGCCCGGGAGTGGGCCCGCCGGACAGGGGACACGCCGCCGACAGAGGCCTCCGGAGCCGCGTGAAGAAGCCTCGACCCTGGGCGGGCTGCAGCCCGTCTGTTTCAACTCAATGGGAAAACAGCACTGTCCCGGATATTTCACGAAGGAGGTTGGCGAAGCAGCCATAGTCCCTTATACTTCAA
>CAYXRH010000098.1:0-12314 GCA_964466355.1 uncultured Thermodesulfobacteriota bacterium | reverse complement strand
GATCAGTTCGCTGACCGAGGGCCCCCGGAGCACGGTGATGTTGTACTCGTTTTTCTGGGTGACGTGCAGTCCGGCCGTCAGCCCGGCCAGGCCGAGGATCTCGCCGGCGGTGAGGATTCTTTGGCCGGCCGAGCCGAGAATGATGACCTCCTGGCGGCCCGGTTGGGGCGGGTCGAAGCGGGGCTCGAGGCCCTTTGGCCGAGGGGCCGGCGCTTGGGCGGCGGCTCGCTGGCGGTAGGCTCGGCCGTACTCGGGGCGGGCGTTTTCCAAGACCGGGCCGTCCAAGGACGGCCGGGCTTGCAGGTCCTCTTCGATCATCTTGGGGGTGAGCTTGTTGCGGCGCAGATAACGACCCGGACAGACGCCCCAGATGTCGATGAGGCTGAAGCCGTCAAAATTTATGGCCTTCTCGATCAGGGCCGGCAGGTCCTTTTGGTAAGCCGAGGCCCGGGCGGCGAAGGCCGCGCCGGCGGCTCGGGCCACCGCGGCCGCGTCCAGAGGCCTTTCCAGCTGGTTCAGAAACCCGGAGCCGACCGTGGCCCCGGGCGGCGTGGTGGCCGAGAACTGGCCGCCGGTCATGCCGAAGTTGAAGTTGTTCAAGACCAAAAGGGTCAGATTGAGGTTGCGGCGGCAGGCCGAGAGGAGATGGGCCCCGCCGATGCCCAGGCCGCCGTCGCCCATGGTCACGACCACGTTCAGCTCCGGGCAGGTCAGTTTGAGGCCGGCGGCGTAGGTCAAGGCCCGGCCGTGAAGGCCGTGAAAGGCGTGGGTGTTGAAAAAGGTGTCAAAGAGCCCGGAGCAGCCGATGTCGCTGACCATGGCCACCTGGCGTCCTTCGAGGCCCAGGTTCATGAAGGCCTGATCCAGGGCGTGCAGGACGCGCTCGTGGGAGCAGCCGGCACAGAACACCGGGGGGCGGCTCTGGTTCAAGAGGCTAGGCATCCAGGACCGCCTCCTTGATCTGCGCCGGCGGGATCAACTGGCCGTCCATCCGGCCCAGGGAAAAGACCTCCTTGTCCTTGAGGACTCTGGCCACCTCGCCGGCGTACTGGCCGAGGTTCATCTCCACGACCACGACCCGTCGGGCCTGGTCGGCCGCTTTTCGGATCAGGTTCTGGGGCACCGGCCAGAGGGTCTTGAGGATGAGCAATGAGGCCGGCCGGCCCAGGGCCTCGAGCTCCCTCAGGGCCGCCTTGGCCGCCCGGGCGCTGACGCCGTAGGTCAAGACCAGGGTCTCGGCCTCGGGCTGGCCGTGGAACTCGGCGAAGCTGAAGCGGTCCACCGCGCCTTCGACCTTGCGTTTGAGCCGCCTCAGGTTCTCTGAGATGACCTGGGGGTCGGTGGTGATGTAGCCGTTCGGGCCGTGGGTCGAGGAGGTCTGTCGGACCAAGATGTCGCCGCCGATGGGCCTGAAGCGGGGGACATTTTCGCCGGGGAGGATTTTGAAGGGCACGAAGGCCTCGTCCAGAGGCGGCTCAGAGCGTCGGACGATGCGGGGACGCTCCAGGGCCTCCACATCGACGCTCTCCCTGGTCAGGCCGATCTCCTTGTTGGAGGCGAGGAAGACCGGGCCGCGAAGCTCCTCGGCCAGGTTGAAGGCGTGCATGGTCAGGGTGAAGCAGTCCCTGACGTCCACCGGGGCCAGGACCACCACCGGCAACCCGCCAAAGCCTCCCCAGCGCAGGAACTGGATGTCTCCGTCCGCACCCCTGGTGGCCGAGCCGGTGGAGGGCCCCAGGCGCTGCACGTCAACGATGACCAGGGGTATCTCTGAGCCGACGGCAAAGGATATGTGCTCCGAATAAAGGCTCAAGCCCGGCCCGGAGGTGGCGGTCATGGCCTTCACCCCGGCCATGGAGGCGCCGAGGCAGTAGCCCATCGAGGCGATCTCGTCCTCGCCTTGGAGAACCGTGCCGCCCTCAGGGGGCAGGAGCTTGAGCATGGTCGTGAAGATGCTCGTGGCCGGGGTGATGGGATAGCCGGCGAAGAAGCGGCAGCCGGCCCAGTAGGCGCCCCAGGCCACGGCTTCGTTGCCTTCCCAAAGACTAAGCCCCACCTTCATCTCCTCCGGCGGCCAGGCTCTTCTTCTGAGCCCAAGCCCTCAAAGACTTCGGTCCGCGCAAACCTGTCTCCTATAACTCATTCAGGCCTCGAATGCACGGCCTTTTTTCTCAAAGCTCCTTTGCCGGCCGCGCCGAGAGCCTCTATTTCGCGGCTGATCAGGCCAGTTTTAGGCCTTGATCGACTTCGCCCCCAGGGATAAACTGGAGGCCAATGGGTCGAATCATCCTCGGCGTGGAGAAATTCCTGTCCCGCCCGCCGGCTTGGGCCGCGCGGGCCAGGGTGGGTTTGTTGACCCATCCGGCCGCCGTGGATGGCGCCTTGAGGTCCTCGGTGGAGCGGCTGGCTTATTTTTTCGGGCCGCGACTCGAGGCTTTGTTCGGCCCCCAGCACGGGTTCTGGGGCGAGAAGCAGGACAACATGGTCGCCTCGACCCACGGCCGCCACCCCGAGCTGGGCGTCAAGATCTTCAGCCTCTACGGGCCCCAGCGAAAACCAGAGCCCGACATGCTCTTTGGCCTTGACGCCCTGATAGTTGATCTCCAGGACGTGGGCTGCCGGGTCTACACCTACATCCAGACCTTGCGCTTGGTCATGGAGGCCTGCGCCGAACAAGGGGTCAAGGTGGTCGTCCTGGACCGGCCCAACCCCCTGGGGCGGGCCGCGGAGGGCAACCTCTTGGCCGATGACTGCCGCTCCTTTGTCGGTCTTTTTGAACTGCCCATGCGCCACGGTCTGACCATGGCCGAGCTGGCTTTGATGATCCGCGCGGAGTTGAACCACGGCCAGCTCGAGGTGGTGCCCATGGACGGCTACGATCCAGAGGCGCCCTTGGAGGAGACCGGGTTTAACTGGGTCATGCCCTCGCCGAACATGCCCTCTTTGAAGACGGCCCTGGTCTATCCGGGCCAGGTCTTGTTCGAAGGGACCAACATCTCTGAGGGGCGGGGCACGACCAGGCCCTTCGAGACTTGGGGCGCGCCCTTTATCGACCCCTACGCCTTGCGGGACAGGCTCCAAGATTACGGCCTCGAAGGGGTCGTCTTGAGGCCGATATATTTTGAGCCCACTTTTCACAAATTCGCCCATCAGGTCTGCGGCGGCCTTTTTATCCATGTCGTCGACCGATCCCTTTTCAAGCCTTACCGCACCTCCTTGAGCCTGCTTCAGGCCGCGGCCCAGCTCTGGCCCGAGGAGGTGGCCTTCAAGGAGCCGCCCTACGAGTACGAATACCAGCGCCGGCCGATTGACCTGATCCTGGGCCGCAAGGGGCTGGCTGACGAAATCGTCGCCCCTCGCCCCTTAAAAGAGATCGAGGCCGGGTGGGCCGGGGACCTGGAGCGGTTCATCGCCTCGCGGCAGGAATATTTTCTCTATTAAGGGAGGTCTCATGCCTCAGCGAATGACCAAGCGCGACCTGGAGCTGGACGTGGAGTCCCTCGGTCCGTGCAAGATCCACACCCCCCTGGACAAGGGCGACGGCCGGACCAGCTTTGTCAACGACTCGGAGCGCATCTTGATCAACCTTTACGCCGACGACGCCATCGAGCGCTGCCGGTCCGAGATTTTGCCGCCCTCGTTCGAGGTGGCCGGACCGCGCCAGAAGATCTACTTTGATCCGACCAAGACCAAGGCGGCCATCGTCACCTGCGGCGGACTCTGCCCCGGCATCAACTCGGTCATCCGCGCCGTGGTCTTGGAGCTCTATTACAACTACGGGGTGAGCAACCTCTTGGGCATCAAATACGGACTCCAGGGCTTCATTCCCCGCTACGGTCATCCGGTCATCGAGCTGGACAGCGAGATGGTCACCTTTGTCCACGGGCGGGGGGGCTCCCTGCTGGGCATGTCCCGGGGGCCCCAGGACGTGGGCGAGGTCGTCGACGCCATGGAGCGGCTCAATATCTCCGTCCTGTTCACCATCGGCGGCGACGGAACGCTCAAGGCCACTCAGAAGATCAAGGAGGAGGTCACCCGGCGGGGCCTCAAGACGGCCACCGTGGCCATCCCCAAGACCATTGACAATGACATCAATTGGGTGTCCAAGACTTTTGGCTTTGATTCGGCCGTGGAGGCGGCGGCCCAGGTGATCCTCTCGGCCCACAATGAGGCCATCAGCGCCCCCAACGGCGTCGGCCTGGTCAAGGTCATGGGTCGCCAGGCCGGGTTCGTGGCCGCTAACACCACCCTGGCTCTGGCTGACGTCAACTTCTGCCTCATCCCCGAGGTGCCCTTTGACCTCGAGGGGCCCAAAGGCCTTTTGAACCGCCTCGTGGAGCGGATCAAGGGGCGGGGCCACGCCGTCATCATCGTCGCCGAGGGGGCGGGCCAGCACTTCTTCGCCGGCCAAGCCCAGGAGCGCGACGCCTCGGGCAACGTCAAGCTCAAGAACATCGGCCTTTATCTAAAGGAGCGCATCACCGAGCATTTCCAGACCGAGGGCATAGAGCTCAACTTGAAGTACATCGACCCCTCCTACACCATCCGCTCGGTGCCGGCCAATCCCATCGACCGGATCTTCTGCGGTTTCCTGGGTCAGCACGCCGCCCACGCGGCCATGGCCGGCAAGACCGGCCTGATGGTCAGCCACTGGAACAACGCCTTCATTCACGCCCCCTTGTCTCTGGCCACGGCCCGGCGAAAGTACGTGGACCCCAAGGGAAGCCTGTGGCGTTCGGTCCGGGAGGTCACCGGCCAGGGGTCCCTGGTCAACGATTAGCCAAGCCCCCTCAAGACGGCCTCGGCGGCGAGGATGCCCGAGGCCGAGGCTTGCAAAAGGCCCCGGGTCACCCCGGCTCCGTCACCGATGACGTACAGGCCGGGGATGATCGTCTCCAGATCAGGGCTGAGGTCGATGCGGTGGGAGTAGAATTTCACCTCCACGCCGTAAAGAAGGGTGTGCCGGCCGGCCACGCCCGGGGCGAGCTGGTCCAAGGCCTCGATCATCTCGATGATGTCTTTGAGGATGCGGTAGGGCAGGACAAAGGACAAATCGCCCGGAGTGGCTTCGATCAACGTCGGCCGGGTGAGGCAGCGGGCCAGACGTTCGGCCGTGGTTCGACGGCCGGTCAAAAGATCACCCAGGCGCTGGACGATGACGCCCACGCCCAAGAGGTTGGCCAACTTGGCGATGGAGCGCCCGTAGGCGATGGGGTCGTCAAAGGGCTCGGTGAAGTTGGCCGAGACGAGTAAGGCGAAGTTGGTGTTGCCGGTCTTTTTTTGAGCGTAGGAATGCCCGTTGACCGTGATCAAGCAGTCGGATTCCTCGACGACCACCTCTCCGGTGGGGTTCATGCAAAAGGTGCGCACCTTGTCGTCAAAGGTCGGCGTGTAATAAATGAGTTTTGATTCGTAAAAGGTCTCGGTCAGATCGGCCATGACCGGCGCCGGAGCCTCGACCCTGACCCCGATGTCCACTGGGTTGGGCCGACGCCCGAGCCCCAAGCGGTCGGCCTGATGCCTCATCCACTGGTTGCCCACGCGCCCTGGGGCGCAGATGACCTTGTCGGCCTCGATTATCCGGCCGTCGTCGAGGCTGATCCCTTTTAAATGTCCGTCCTCGACCACGATCTCTTCGGCCTTGACGCCGGTCAAGACGGCGCAGTCTTGGCTCAGCCGGTCGTGAAGGCGAGTCAAAAGCTGACGACACTTCTCGGTGCCGGTGTGGCGCACCGGGGAGGGCACGAAGACCATTCCGGCCAGCTTGGCTCTGGTCTCCAAGGCCTCGATCTGCTCTTTGGAGCCGCGGTGGACATGCTTTGGCGCGCCGAATCTGACCCAGATCTGGTCAGCCAGCTTCAGAGCCCGATCCAGCTTCGCCCTCGGAACGACTTCGCTTAAAAAACCGCCGACTTCCGGAGACAAGGTCAGCTTGCCGTCCGAAAAGGCGCCGGCGCCGCCCCAGCCGGTGAGTATGTCCGGCCGGCCCGAGCGGCGCCGCTCCTCAATGGAGTGGCCCTGTTCGATCACAAAGATCGGCTTCACGCCGGCCTGGCTCAAAATCAAGGCCGCGAAGATGCCGGCCGGCCCGGCGCCGATGATGGCCACGGCCGCTTTGTCCCTTGAACATTTTCTTTGAGTCATCTTTTCATCCCCATCCTACCAAAATGTTGGGGGCCGTCCAACCGCTTTGGTTTGACTCTGCTCTCAAGCTGGATTAGACTTGAACCACCCTAAGGCACTATCTTAGAAACAGGTTCACAGGGGGCGCCATGGATCTGGTTGACAAGAGGATGACCATCCTTATTGTCGACGACAAGCCGAACATGCGGCGGACCATCAGAAACATGCTCCGCCAGGTGGGCTATGAAAAATTCGTCGAGGCCGACGACGGCGACACGGCCTTGGCCAAGCTCAAGACCAACACGGTCGATCTCATCTTGTGCGACTGGAATATGCCGCGCATGAGCGGCGTGGAGGTCTTGAAAGCCGTCAGGCAGGACGATGACCTCAGGGATCTGCCCTTTTTGATGGTCACGGCCGAGATGGACGAGGCCACCGTGGCCGAAGCCGGCGAGATCGAAGTTGACGCCTACGTCCTCAAACCTTTCACGCCGGCCCTCTTGAACGAGAAGATCAACGATGTTTTGGAGAGAAAAAGAACGCCTTCGGAGATAGACATCCATATCAACCTGGGCATGGTCCATCTCAAATCGCGGCAGTACGATCAGGCCCTGGTCGAGTTTTACAAGGCCTTGAAGGTGAACCCGCAGAGCCCCCGGACCCTCATGTTCATCGGCCGGGTGTATGAACTCAAAGGCGACAACAACAAGGCCAGGGATAACTACCTCATGGCCGTCAAGCTCTCGCCGCAGTTCGTCAAGGCCCACGAGGCCCTGGCCAACCTGTACCAATCTCAAGGAAACCACAACGCCGCCAGCAGCCACCTCAAGGCGGCGGTGGCCATCAGCCCCAAGAACCTGGAGCGAAAGGTTCAGCTAGGCGAAAACCTCATGGCCGCCGGCAAGGCCAAGGAGGCCAAAGAGGTCTTCAACGTCGTCATGAAGTCCGCGGGGGACAATGCAGACGTGGCCCGCAAGGTGGGCGAATCGTTGTTGTCGGCCGGGATGGCCGCCGACGCCCAGCAGGCTTTTTTGCTCGGCCTTTCGGCCGACCCCAATGACATTCACCTCTACAACCGCCTCGGCATCGCCTACCGCAAGCAGGGCAAGTTCAATGAAGCCGTCGAAAACTACAAACGGGCCCTCTCAATCGACCCGGAGAACGAGAACCTGTTCTACAACCTCGGCCGGGCCTACCACGAAGCCGGGGACACGACCAAGTCCGGCGAAGCCATCCGCATGGCCTTGAAGCTGTATCCAGAGTTTAAAGAAGCCCACGAGTTCTTGACCAAGGTGCTGAAGCAGTCCTTCTCTTAAGCAGGGGCCTTTTTCAACCACGCCTCGCCAAAAGCGTGGTTTTTTTAGAGGCTCTCAAATCGCTCGGTATTTTAAACCTCGCCATTTGGCGGGCCGTCCTTGGGCCCGCTCTTGAGAGTGCTTTTCAAGACTCTCAAGCATAGGAGTGGAGTCCAGAGAGGAGGAAGTTGACCCCGAAATAGGTGAACAGCACCGAGGCGAACCCGAGGACCGACAGCCAGGCGATCCGCCTGCCCCGCCAGCCCCTGACCAGTCGAGCGTGGAGAATGGCCGCGTAGAGCAGCCAGGTGATCAGGGACCAGGTTTCCTTGGGATCCCATGACCAGTAAACCCCCCACGCCTTGTCCGCCCAGATGGCCCCGGTGGCGATGCCGGCCGTCAAAAGCAGAAAGCCGATCAAGACCATGCGGTAGATCAATTCGTCCAAAAGCTCGATCTTGGGGAGGATTTCCGTCCGCCTCGGCCGACGGCCGAGGCCGAGATAGATGAGTGCCCCGCCGCAGGCCACGGCAAAGGAGGCGTAGCCCAAAAAGCAGGTGATCACGTGGGCGATGAGCCAGTTGGACTGCAGGGCCGGGATGAGAGGCTGGATTTCGCTCCTGGACCCAAAGGAGGCGTAGGCCATGGCCAGGAAAGCAAAGGGGGTCACCGCCGCGCCGAGGCCTCGCTTGGGGTAGCGCCACTCCAGAATAAGATAGGCCAAGACGATTGACCAGGCGAAAAAGATCAGGGATTCATAGGTGTTGGTGAAGGGAGCGTGCCCAATCCCCAGACGGTAGGATTCCAGCCAGCGCAGGATGATGGCTCCGGTCTGGAAGGCGGTGGTGAACCAGGCCAAATATGAGCTGAGCCGGCCGACGGCTTGGCTTTTGAAGACCAGGGCGGTCAGGTAGCTCAAGGACACCAGGAAGTAGAGAAAGGTGGTTATTGAGAGGCAAAGGGAGCTGGTCATCTCTTCTCCTCAGGGCCGGGTTTTTTGACCAGTCTCTCCAGGCGCGCGCACAACCCCTCGAAGCGCCTTTCAAAGGCGGGTCGGTTTCGGTTGGTGTTGCCCGCGAGGATGATCCTCGCCCCTCCTCCGGCGGGGCGAACCTCGGCCCACAGGCGGCGGTGGCTCAAGAAAAAGGCCGCGCCCAAACCGATGACCATCAGCGAGCCCCCGACCCAGACGAACCAGACGCCGGGGTCATAGTTGGCCTGAAGACCGGAGTAATAGCGCCCCTCGAATCCGATGAGACGGAACAGCTCCGGGGAGGGGCGGCGCATCTGGTAAGGGGGGCGGGTGATGACCCAGAACACCTCGGAGCGCGTCTCTCCCCGGGGGGTGAAGCGCAGCTTCACCCCAGGACCGATGCCCCTCAGATCCGGGCTGAACCCGACCACGGCCAGCCGACCGACGCCAGGGAGGTCATTCTCGCCCTCGACGCTCAGGCGGACGGTTTTTTCAGCGCTGTTAGGGGTGAGCACGCCCAGCTCGACCCACTGGCCCAGGGAGCGGCCGTAGCTGGACTGGTAAAAGGTCATCCGGCCGAATTTGGCCGGTCCGTTGACGACCACCTGGGCTTGTTCAACCACGCGGCCGTCTTTGATGAAGCTGAGGTCTGAGCGAAAGAGCTTGGGCGCGCCGTTGGGGTAGGTCTCAAAGACGAATCGGTCCAGCTTGACCTCAAAGCCAAGGGGCATGATTTCCCCTGAGCGGAGGGTGACCCGGTCAATGCTTTGGCCTTCAAAGATGGTCACAAAAGCCTTGATCTCCCACGCCGCCGAGGCCAGGCCGCCGGCGAAGAAGATCAAGATGGACAGGTGGATGATGTAGGCCCCCAGACGCGAGAGGCGGCCGGACTGGGCGAAGAGGATTCTCGGACTAGCCCCTGAGGGGCTGGCCACCACCGCGCCGAGCCGCCCCATGACCGCACGGACCGCCTCAAAAGTCTCCTCTGGCGGCAGGGGGGCCTCGATCGTCTTCTTGAGCCGAAGATTGGGCATTCTGATATCTTGCGGCGTCGGCGATTCAAAGACGAGGCGCCAGGTCTTCTTCAGACGGTTCAAGGAGCACACGATCAGATTCACCGCCAACAGGGCCAAGAGCCCCAGGAACCAAAAAGACTGGTAAACCCGGTCCAAGCTGGCCGCCAGGATGAACTTGGCCAGTCCAGGGGAATAATGGGCCAGATAGTGATTCGGCGGTTGTCCTTGGGGGATTAAGGTGCCCAGCAACGAGGCCGCGGCGACGAGGATGAGCACGACGATGGCCAGCCTGACCGAGGCGAAAAAATCCCACGCCTCCCGGCCCGGCCGGGATGAGTCTGGGGGCATGTCCACTCCAACCTGGCTTTTGAGCGTCCACATATTTAGCACGCGTCCTTGGCGGCCGCAAGTCCGGGCCGTTGCTTCGAGCCCTGGCCTGATGGGCATCAGCTCTGGGGCGTTGACAAAAGACCGGTCGCATGCGCTAAGATGATCACTAAAAAGGGGGTCTGTCATGTCTGAAGAGAAGGTCGGTCAGGTGATCAAGTACTTTGCCAAGCCCGAGGTGGCGGCCATTGAAATCACGGCCGGGGTCGTCAGGCTCGGCGACAGGCTGCGCTTCGTGGGACACACCACGGACTTTGAGGTCGAGGTGACCTCCATTCAGGAGGAGCATCAGGATCTTGAGGAGGCCGAGGTGGGCCAGCGAATCGGGATCAAGGTTCCTGACAGGGTTCGCGAAGGGGACCAGGTCTTCAAGCTGGAGTGAATTTAAAACGCCGTCTCTGACTTTGAGGCTGGGGCGAAACCACATTTTGGTTCGAGGACCAGGCGCCGCCCTTTCAGGCCAGGACGGCAAGGCCCCTCGCTTTTTGGAGCCGAGGCGAAAGAGGCGTGCTGAAGAACACCTTTATTCATCTGCCCGGGGTCGGCCCCAGGCTGGAGCAGCGGTTGTGGGCGGCCGGCATCTTGACCTGGGATGATTTTCTTAAGGCCTCAACAGCGCCTAAAATCAGCCCCGCGAGCAAGGCTCGGCTGGATGGCGTCTTGGTGGAATGCCGCGCTCGGCTTGATGACCTAAAGTTTTGGTGCCGCCTCCTGCCGCCGGCCGAACACTGGCGCCTTTACCGGCGCTTCGAAGATCAATGCGCCTTCCTGGACATTGAGACCTCGGGCTTGAGCGTGGACCAGGGCGGCGAGATAAGCCTGGTGGGGTTGTTTGACGGGCGGGTTTATCGACCCTTTGTCAATGGCTACAATCTTGAGGCCTTTGAGGACGTTTTAGTATCTTTCGGGCTCCTGGTCACTTTCAACGGGGCCTGCTTTGACCTGCCCTTTCTCTCGACGGCGATTCGTCATCTGCGCCTGCCGCCCGGTCACATCGACCTGCGCTACTGACTGCGCCGCCTGGGGATCAGAGGGGGGCTGAAACGAATCGAGCCCTTGTTCGGGCTTTACCGGGACGAAGACTTGGCCGACCTTGACGGCTGGCAGGCGGTCTTACTATGGCGGCGGTACCTGAACGGGGACCGGAAGGCCCTCGGGATCTTGATTCGCTACAATCGGGCCGACACGGTCAACCTCAAGGTCATCATCGAGGGGATCTACGATCGTCTCAGAGCTGATCTTTTGAGTGGTTTTAATGGGTTGCCGTCTTGACCTTCGTTGAGCCCGAGGAACGCTTTTAGGCCTCCAGCTAGGCCTTCCCGAGGAGCTGCTTGTAGAACTGGTCAAAGATGTCGGCCATGCGGATGACGCCGATGACCTTCTGGCTCTCGACCACCGGCACGCCTCGAACCTTCTTCTCCAGCATCATGTCCATGGCCTTGGCCAGGGAGTCGTAGGGTTTGACCTGGTAGATGTTCTTGGACATGACGTCCTTGACCTTGACCAGATCAGCTTCCTGGCGTAGCCTTTGGGCGGCCTCGGGTCTTTCCCAAAAGGCCTGGTCCTTGGCCCCGGGGACGGCGCTGACGGCCTTGTGCAGACCGCTGATGATTCGTCGCAGAGTGACGACCCCCTTGAGCTGGCCGGTGGAGGCATCGGCGACGATGAGGGATTGAATGCCGGGAACCTCCTTCTTGAGTTCGGCGAGCACATCGAGAGCCCGGCGGAGCGAATCGGTGGGGGCGACGGTTGGCGGCTCTTTAACCATGAATTCCCAGACCTTGCGTGACAGGGGCATTCACCTACCTCCCTTGGGGGAAAACATTAAGATCATTAAGGAGAAGTCTAAGAGATGGTCAGGTTAACGTCAAGTCTCTGGCCGCGTTTATTGGCGGCGATCTTGATCGGCTTCTTGACGCTGCCGATTCTGCCCGCGGCCGCCCAGGAAGATAAAGCCCCCGTAACTTTCAGCGGGCCTTATCGCCGGGAGCAGGTCGCCTTTGCCAACGGCATAGTGGCCACGTTCAAGCACCTCCAACAAGAGATCCAGGCCGGCCGGCTGAAGCTGGACGGAATCATCCGCCTCTCCAAGAACGACCAGGACCGCCTCAGGGAGCTGGTCGTCAAAATGACCGCTGAGTACAAAGAGACCCTCATGAAGCTGAACCCGACCCCAACCCCAAAGACCCCTTGAGCCTCACTCTGGCCTCGCCTCTGGCAAGCGCTGCTTCCCCGTCGCGGCGTCAGGGCTAACCCCTGAGACCGTCTAGCGGCGGGAAAGGAGACTAGTCCTTGATCGGCTTCAGTTTTTTGATCATGGTGATCTGGCGGCCGGATTCCTCAAAATGAAACTCATCCATGAAGTGGCGGATGAGAAAGAGCCCCCGGCCGCAGGGCAGGGTGGGGTTTGGTTCGGCCAGGGCTTCGAGCACTTTGGGGACGTCAAAGCCGGGGCCTTGGTCGCGGATGGTGTAGCAGGCCTCGTCCGGGCCCAATCTGACCGAGATCGTGATCCGCCTT
>CAYXRH010000097.1:11165-12417 GCA_964466355.1 uncultured Thermodesulfobacteriota bacterium | reverse complement strand
CCCTGAGGGCCTCCTCCAACTCAGAGGCGGCGGCCTCACCCGGATTCTGACCGCTTTTTAGAAGTCTGGTCTTGGCGATGCCCTCGGGGTTGCCGCCCAAAAGAATGTCCACCCCCCGGCCGGCCATGTTGGTGGCGATGGTCACCGCCTGGCTGCGACCGGCCTGGGCGATGATCTCGGCCTCCTTGGCGTGGTGTTTGGCGTTGAGGACCTCGGTCTTTATGCCCCTCTTTTTAAGCATGCTGGCCAGCCTCTCCGATTTCTCGATGGACACGGTGCCCACCAGAACCGGCCGGCCTTTCTGGTACAGGGCCTCGATCTCCTTGACCGCGGCCTCGTACTTCTCGCGTTCGGTGCGGTAGATCTGATCCGGGTGGTCGAGGCGGATCATGCGCTTGTGCGTGGGGATGACCAGGACGTCGAGGCCGTAAATCTCCTTGAACTCCACCGCCTCGGTGTCGGCGGTGCCGGTCATGCCGGCCAGCTTGTCGTACATCCGAAAGTAGTTCTGAAAGGTGATCGTGGCCAAGGTTTGGTTTTCGCTCTCGATTTTGACCCCTTCCTTGGCCTCGATGGCCTGATGCAGCCCGTCGGACCAGCGCCGGCCGGGCATGAGCCGGCCGGTGAACTCGTCGACGATGACCACCTGGCCGCCCTTGACGATGTAATCCACGTCCTTTTTGAACAAGGCGTGGGCCTTGAGGGCCTGCTGGACGTGATGGAGCAGCTCAATGTGGCGGGGATCGTAAAGGTTTTCGAGCTTGAGAAGCTGCTCCACCTTGGCCACGCCTTCTTCGTTGAGGGTGGCCGAGCGCGCCTTTTCGTCGATGGTGAAATCGGCTTCTTGCTTGAGGCGGGGGATGATGCGGTCGATTTGGTAATAAAGGGCCGTGGACTGCTCCGCCGGGCCGGAGATGATCAGCGGCGTGCGGGCCTCGTCGATGAGGATGGAGTCCACCTCGTCGACGATGGCGTAATGAAACCCCCGTTGGACCATCTCCACCAACGAAAACTTCATGTTGTCCCGAAGATAGTCAAAGCCGAATTCATTGTTCGTGCCGTAGGTCACGTCCGCGGCGTAGGCCCGGCGGCGCTCATCCTCGCCCAGGGGGTTGGTGATGCAACCGACCTCAAGCCCCAGAAAGCGGTACACGGCGCCCATCCACTCCGCGTCCCGGCTGGCCAGGTAATCGTTGACCGTGACCACGTGGACGCCCCGGCCGGTGAGGGCGTTCAAGTAAACGGGCAGAGT
>CAYXRH010000097.1:9622-11155 GCA_964466355.1 uncultured Thermodesulfobacteriota bacterium | reverse complement strand
GAGTGGCGGCCAGGGTCTTGCCCTCGCCGGTCTTCATCTCCGCGATCTTGCCCTCGTGGAGGGCCAAGCCGCCGATGACCTGGACATCAAAGGGCCGCATGCCCAAGGTCCTCACCGCCGCCTCCCGGCACACGGCAAAGGCCTCGGTGACCAGATCGTCCACGGACTCGCCCTCGGCCAGCCGCGCCTTGAATTCGGCCGTCTTGGCCTTCAGCTCGGCGTCGCTCGACATTCTCAAGGACGGCTCCAGACGGCCGATGGCGTCGACCAGGGGAGCGAGGCGCTTTAGCTCCCGTTCATTCTTGGTGCCGACCACTTTCTTGACAATCGAACCAAGCATCTTTTCATCTCCAGCCCGTTCCAGAGCCGGCGACGCCTCAAATGAGGGCCGCCCGCGGCCGCCCCTCGGTCAGTCCAAACCCAGTGACGGCTCTTGGCCTAGGGCCATTTTTCATGTTAGCACAACCGCCCCTTCAAGCAAGGGCGGGCTTCAAGGCCGGCCTCAGGCCTTAAAGAGAACGATTTTACCCTGCCGGCCTCGAATCTCCACCGGGGCCAGCGCCTCCAGGGGCTCGGGCCGGGAGAGGCGGCGAAAGGCATCCTCGGTGATCAAAAAGTCCCACTCGAACCGCTTGCACAACTCCGCCACCCGGGCGGCGGTGTTGATGGTGTCGCCCACCAGGGCGTAGGATTGGCGATCCTCGGAGCCGACGTTGCCGGCCAGGGCCAGGCCGGAGTGGAGGCCGATGCCTTGCCTGAAGGCCTCCTCGCCCGCTTCAGTCCACTCCTGATTGAGCTCGACCAGGGCCTGGCGCATCCGACGGGCGGCCGTGAAGGCGTCGTCGGCGTGAAGGGGGTTCGGCGCCGGCGCGCCGAAGACGGCGTAGATCTCGTCGCCGACGTACTGGAAGACCACGCCCCTGTGGGCCCTGACGGCGGCGGTCATGGCCGAGAAGTAGCGGTTGAGCTTGGCCAGCACCTCCCGGGGATGGCGCGACTCGGTGAAGGTGGTGAAGCCGCGGAGGTCGGCGAAGAGCACGCTCACGTCCTTCATCTCGCCCTCGACGTTGCTCTCGCCTTCGAGTATCTGGGTGGCGATCTCCTTGTCCACATAGCGGTCAAAGGTCTTCCTGAGCCTCTCCCGCTCGGCCAGCCCAGCGGCCATCCGGTTGAAGCCGTCGGTCAGGGCCCCGATCTCGTCGTTGGTCACCGGCTCCACCCTGAGGTCGAACTCGCCCCGGGCCACCCGATCCATGGCCCTGGTGACGGCCCGAAGCGGCGGCGAGATGGAATTGGACAGGAAGAGAGAGACCAGCACGGCCAAAACCCCGCCGGCCAGGATGAGGAAGAGGATGTTCTTGGTCAGCCCGGCCATGACGGCCTCGATCCGAGGCGGCGGGGCCCCGGCCAGCTCAGCGGCCTGGGTGTAGGCTGTGGCGGCCATGATGAACAGGGGCACCAAAGAGGCCATGAGTATGACGATCACCAGTCTCAGCCTCACCGGGAGGCGGGGGGCGCCGGGCACCGAAGAGA
>CAYXRH010000097.1:0-9612 GCA_964466355.1 uncultured Thermodesulfobacteriota bacterium | reverse complement strand
GAGATGGGCGTTCGCTCCAGGTAGCGGGGGATGCGCCGCCGCCAGGCGGCCTCCACGGCGAAGAAGACGCACACCGTCGTGATCGGCCCGCCGACGAGGGCGGTGCCGATGATGGTGCTCATGGCCGAGATCGGCTCGTAAGTGCCGAAGATCATGGGACCGATCAAACCGATGATCAGGGCGGCGACGAACCAGTTGAACAGGCTCACTCCGGCGGCCAGGAAGGGCGTGTTGAGGACCTTGGCTTGGATGGAGGCCAGATCCGGGTGGTCGCGCCGCTCCTGGGGGGGAAGCTGTCCGAAGCGCCTGACGTCCCGGGACCACATCACCCCGAAGGCGATCCCGCCGATGATCAGCAGCAGCGTCAGCCCCCCGGCGAAGAGGCCCTGAGTGAGGGAGTACCGGTCCCATTGCGTCCCGGTGATGAGGAAGTAGGCGATGAGCACCGCCACGCCGATGCCGTTGCCGGCCGCGGAGATGAGGGGCACCAGCATGTCGTGAAGATGATCTTGTCTCTTGTCCTCGACGGCGCTCATGGCCACCTCCACCCAAGGTTTGAAAACTAGCCTCAAAGGGCTGAGACCTCGTCTCGATGAGCCGAGAGAGGCGAGGACGTCATTGGCCGAGAAATCGAGGCCGCCTAAAAGAAGCTAAAGGTCTTCCTCGGGCGAGGTGCCGGTGAGGCGGTAAAAGGGCGCCCAGTAGGCCCGGCGCACGCGCTTGACCCCCCGCTCCAGGCCCCGCGAGGTGGTGTAGACCAGGGAGTACAAAACCGGCACCACCACCAAGGTCAGGACCGTGGCCAAGGCCAGGCCGAAGATGACCGCCACGGCCATGGGGCCCCACCACTGACTCGATTCGCTGGCCCAGGAGATCTGCATCTTGTGGAAATCGTAGGATACGCCGGTGACCATGGGTATGAGGCCCAGAATGGTCGTCACCGCCGTCAATATCACCGGCCTGAGGCGCGTACAGCCGGCGGCGATGATGGCCTCCTTGGTGTGCCGCCCTCTTTGGCGCAGCTTGTTGGTGTAATCAATGAGCACGATGGCGTTGTTGACCACCACTCCGGCCAGGGAGATGACGCCCACTCCGGTCATGATGATGCAAAACGGCATTCTGAGCACGGTCAGACCGAGAAAGACGCCGCCCAAGGACAAGAGGACCGAGGTCATGATGATGACCGGCTGGAAGACGGAGTTGAACTGGGTGACGAGGATGAGCATGATTAAAAACACGGCGGCCACGAAGGCCTGGCTGAGGAACTTCTCGGCCTCCTGCTGCTCCTCGAACTCGCCGGTGAACCTGATTTTGTACCCCGGCGGCAGGGTCATGGCCGCCAAAAGCTTCTCGGCCTGGGCCCTGACCACCGGGCCGGGAGCGCGGGTCTCGTCCACGCTGGCCTTGATTGTGACCACGCGCTCGTGGTTGATGCGGCTGACCTTGCCCAGACCGCCGGTGATCTCGACCTTGGCCAGGGTGCTCAAGGGCACGAGCTGGCCCAAGGGGGTGGGGATGAGAAGCTCGCGCAGCAGATCGGTCACCCGCCGCTCCGATTCAGGCAGTTGGACGGTGATGTCGTAGTCCTCGTCCCCTTCCCGATAAGTCGACACCTGGATGCCGTTGAAGCCGACCTTCAGGGCGAAGCCGATGACCTCGGTGGACAGGCCCAGCAGGGCCGCCTTCTGCCGGTCGACCAGAACGTTGACCGTGGGCGAGCCGGCGACGTAGTCGTCCTCGATGTCCTCGACGAGGGGGATCTTCTCCAAGACCTGCCTGATCCGGGCGGCGATGGTCCCCAGGACGGCGAAGTCGTCGCCGACGATCTCGATGTTTATCGGCGCCCCGGTGGGCGGGCCGTGCTCCTGCTCGGCCACGGTGATCCGGCCGCCGGGAATCTTGCTCACCCGGCGGCGGATCTTCTCGATGGTCCGGGGTGAAGGCTCGAGGCGATCTTCAAAGTCATGGAACTGGACGCCGAGGTGGTTGGGCGAGTTGCTCTCAAAGCCCCACACGCCGCCGATGGTGGCCACGGCCCGGGAGTAGATGCGCTTGATGTTGGCCAGGTCGCTGAGGCCGACGACGGCGCGGCCCTGGGCCAGGGTGTGGGTCTTTTGCTCGAGCCCGCTCTGATAGCAGGCCTCTGGGTCGGCGTCCGGCGGGGGCAGGCCGTCGCCCAGGCTGCCGCAGATGGCCACCTCGGCCTGCCGGGCCACCCGGTCAGCGTACTCCAGGTCAGCCCCTTCGGGCAGGTTGAGGTTGACGTAGACGCCCTGGGGGTCGGTGGCCGGGAAAAACTCCACCGGCTTCTCCAAACCGACCCGGGAGACCCACAGCTGGACCATGATCACCAGGACCAAAAAGGCCATGATCAGCACCGGCAGGCGGTGGTTGAGGCAGCCGGCCAGGAGTCGGCGGTAGCCTCTCAGAATGAACCCCCGCACCTCGATGGGCGCTTCACCGGCCTGCTCGATCTCCTCCGGGGTCTTGGCCCCCCGCTTTAGGCGGCGGATCGCCGGAAGCTTCAGGAACATGGCCGCCAGAGCGGGATTGATGACCATGGCCACGAACAGGGAGGAGGACAGAGTGATGATCAAGGTCAGGGGCAGATATCTCATGAATTCGCCCATGATGCCGGGCCAGAACAAAAGCGGGATGAAAGCCGCCACCGTGGTCGCCGTGGAGGCCATGACCGGATAGGCCACCTCGCCGGTGGCCTTCATGGCCGCCCTGACCCGGGGCACGCCCTGCTCCATGTAGCGGTAGATGTTCTCGACGATGACGATGGCGTTGTCGACCAGCATGCCCAAGGACAGCGTCAGGGAGAAGAGGACCACCATGTTCAAGGTGATGCCCAGGGCGTGAAGAATGGAGAAGGACAAAAGCATGGAGAAGGGGATGGCCATGGAGACGAGGACGGCGTTGCGCACGCCCATGGCGAAGAAAAGGACGACGATGACCAGGATCAGGCCGGAGATGAGGTTGTTCTCCAGGTCGGCGACCATGAGCCTGATCTCCTTGGCCTGATCCATGAGCTTGATGATCTGGGTTCCGCTGGGCCAAGTCTGCTGCCGCTGGGCGATGATTTCATCCATCTGATCGGTGATCTTGATGGCGTTCTCGCCGCTGCGCTTCTTGACGGCGATATTCACCGCCCGGCGGCCGTCCAGGCGGGAGCGGCTCATCTCCTCCTTGAAGCCGTCGACCACCCGGGCCACGTCCTTGAGGTAGACCGGCCGGCCTTCTTGGAGGCCGACGACGAGGCCGTAGATCTCCTCCGGGGTGGTGAACTCGCCGGGCACGCGAAGCTGGAAGCGGCCGTCGCCCATGCGGATGGCCCCGCCGGAGACGTTTTTGTTCTCCTGGGCGATGACGCTTTGAAGCTTGGTGATGGCGATGCCGTAGTAGGCCAGTCTGTCGGCGAAGGGCTCGACCCTGATCTCCCTCTCCAGCCCGCCGGTGATCTCGGCCTCCAAGACGCCCGGAATGGACTCGATGTCCTCCTGGAGGTCCTCGGCCATCTCCTTGAGCCTGGCCAGGCTGACGGTACCGGTCAGGGACAAGACCACGATGGGCATCTCGGAGATGTTAATCTCAAAGACGGCCGGGTCGTCCTCCAGGTCGGTGGGCAGGTCCTTCTTGGCCTCGTCGACCTTGTCCTTGGTTTTTTGGAGGACGTCGTCGATGTCGGTGCCGGTGACGAACTCGATGACGATGGAGCTCTGGCCCTCGGTGCTGATGGACTTGATCCGTTTGACCTTCTCCAGGCCCTTGAGCTTCTTCTCGATGGGGATGGTGATGGTTTTTTCCATGTCTTCGGGGGACACGCCCGGATAGGAGGTCGAGACGAAGACGTAGGGAATGGTCACGTCCGGGGCCGCCTCGCGGGGCAGGGCCTGGTAGGCTGAAAAGCCAAAGACGGCGATCACGGCCGCCAGGACCATGACGCTGGTTCTTTTCTGAACCGCCTTGTCGCTGACGATCATGGCCTGAAGATCTCTTTGGGGTCGGCGACGGTCTTTAAAACCTCCACCGCTTGGCCGTCCTCCAAGAGGCGGTGGCCGACGACGACGACCTTGTCGTGGGGCTCGAGACCTTCGAGTATCTGGACCCGCCAGCCGTCGAGAACGCCCATTTTGACCGATCGCTTGTGAGCCGCGCCATCTCGGACCACGAAGACGAAGGAGTCGTCGCTCTGGGTGATGACGGCGTAGAGAGGCACGCTCAGGGCGTTCTCAAAGACATGCTTGACCAGTTCGACCCGGGCGAACATGCCCGGCAGGATGTGGCCGTCGGGATTGTCCACGGCCAGCTCCAAATCGTAGAGCCGGGCCAAGGTGCGCGGCTGACGGGCCAGAAAGATCTTGCGCCCCTTGACCTTGCGGCCGCCCAGGGCGTCGATGATGACGTCAGCCTCCGTCAGATCAAAAACGGCCGCCACGTCCGACTCCGGAACCCCCACGGTGACCTTGACGTTGCCGAACTGAAGGACCTGGGCCACCTCCTGGCCGATGCTCAGAAGATTGCCCTCCTTGGCCTTGAGCTGGTTGAGCTGGCCGCTGATGGGGGTGATGATCTTGGTCCGGTTCAAGGCCAGCTCGGCCTCGGTCATCTGGGCGGTCAGATCCTTGAGCTTGGCTTCGATGGCGTCCAGATCGGCCCTGGCCATGACCTTTCTTTGGGCCAGGGCCGAGATGCGGTCGTAGTCGCTCTTGGCCGCCTCGTGATTGGCCTTGATTCTGGAAAGGCGCGACACGTAGTCCCGGTCGTCAAGCTGGACCAAAACCTGGCCCCTCTTGACCATCTGCCCCTCGCTGACCCGGACCTTGGTCACCCGACCAGACACCTCGGCCTTGACCCACAAGTTCTCGTGGGGCTCGACCACGGCCGGCAGGTTGATCCGGTCCAGAAGGCGCTGGGGCTTCACCTCCAGGGCGATGATCTTGGGCGCCGGAACCTCTTGCTTTATGGCCGCCTTTTTCTCTTCGGCCAGCTTTAGCCGCTCCTGGCCGATGCGCTCGACCAGGCCGAAGACGAGCAGACCGAGCAGGCCGACGAACAACCAGGGGATGAGGCCCCAGACAAAGCGCAGCAGCCTCGTTTTGGCCTTGCCTGGGCTCATGTCTGCCTCGCCTCTGGCGCAGAGCCGATGACGGTCTCAGCCAAGACGGCCGCGTAACGTCGGTAATCAAACTCCACGTCCGGCCCCATGCGGGTCATGACGTTGATCAGCGTCTCGTTCAAAAGCCACACCACCTCATCTCCGCCTCCACGGCCCTGCTCCTGGCGGCCCAAGTTCAGCGCTCCTGAAAGCATGGCCCCCAGCTGCGGCCGAATGTTGCGGTATAATTTGAATATCTCCCTGACCAGTGCCGGGCTGGGCACCTGCATCCCCGGGAAAAAAGACTCCCGTTGCTGGAGGGCCTTCTCCAAGAACGTGGTGAAGACCCGGCGGACCCGCTTCGCCGGGGGCCCGGGCTGGGCCATCAGTTTGTCCATCTCCCCGACTACTTCCTCGACGCGGCGCGCCAGGATCTCGATGAAGATGTCTTCCTTGGACTTAAAATGCCGGTACAAGGATCCCTTGGCCAGGCCGGCGGCCCGAGCGATCTCGGCCACGGTGGTCTTGACGTAGCCGAACCTGAGAAAAAGCTTCTCCGCTTGGATTAATATCTGTTCCTGATTGGCGTCCATCGGGTGACCATCCTGTGACCAATGACCAAATTGGTTTCAAGGTCAGGCAATATAGACGCCCGGCCCTGGCCTGTCAAGGGAAAACGGCTGGCCGAAGAAGGAATATGAGGCCCTGGTCTCCGGCCATTTTGCCCATGGGGCTGTTGGCGGAGATTGACCAAGCCCCGGCGTTGGAGTAGTCTTAGCCCGATTATCGCTTCGAGGAGCTTTGTATGCCATGTCGCCCCTTGATGGGCTTGCTCTTTGTTTGGGTCCTCATTTTGGGACCTTGGTCTCAAGGCCACGCGGCGATGAAGGCCTTGGTTTACAACGCCACCGGCGAGGAGCTGCGCCTGGTGATCAACGGCCGCGGGCACATCTTGACCGCGGCGCACCCGGTCATGATCGCCCAGTCGGCCGGCGATGAAGGCCTGGTCCTGGAGATGGCCAACTTCGACGGCCAGCTCCTGCGCCGGGAGCTGAAACCAGACGAGGCCCACGTCATCCTCTTCCGGCAGAGCACCGGACTGTTCGTTCTGTGGAGCCTCGAGAAGCTGAATCAGGAGATGGCCCACGTCCTGGCCCAGCGAGAGGGAGCCTGCAAGGCGGTCATCTTCAACGCCACCGGCCAGCTGGTCAAGGGGCTCTTCGCCGACAAGGAGCGCCGCCTCAACCGGGCCACCTGCCTCTTCTTCCCCACCGACGAGGATTGCCGGAACTTGATATTCAAGTTCACCGACCCTGACCTGCCCCCCATCGGCCCCCTGAAGAATATGAGCCAGCACGTGCTAGTCTATGACGCCGAGAACGGCCACGCCGTGGTCGGGTTCGAGAAGTGGGCCGAAACTTTGAGAACGAGGCTCAACGGGCTTCAGGAGAGCGCCGCGCCGCCGAGTCAAAGCCCTCCGGCGAAGTCATCCAGCCCGCTGGAGGAGAAGACCCTCGGTCATTAAAGATAGCCTCTGGCCCGTCGTTTCGATTCTACGATCCCTCGAGCCTCAGAAAGCCCAGCCTGGCCGCGCCCAGGAGGGCCGTCCTGGGCTCGGTGATGACGCTGACTCTCATCGAGGCCACCAGCTCGGACATGCGCCCCTTGTTGCTGAAGGCCTTGAGAAATATCTCTTTTTTCAAGAACGGCAGGATCTGGGGCGCGATGCCGCCGCCGAGATAGACGCCGCCGAAGGCGAGAGCCTTCAAGGCCATGTTGCCGGCTTCGGCGCCGAGGATGCTGACGAACAAGTCCAGGGCCTCGGCGCAGAGCTGAGAGGCCCCCTCCAGAGCACTTCGGGAGATGGCCGCCGCCGGGTCCATCTCCGCGAGGCGGGTCTCGAGCCAACCAGGGATCTCCTGGCGACTCCTTTTTTGGAGAAACTCGAATATCCTCACCAGCCCCGGCCCCGAGGCCACGGTCTCGACGCTGATCCGGCCCGAAGGACCCTTGAGATGCCTCAGCAGCTCGATCTCCAAGTCGCTGCTCGGGGCGAAATCGACGTGGCCGCCCTCCGAGGCCGAGGTTTCAAGCGCCCCTCATCCCAGAAGAGGATGCCCTGGCCCAGGCCGGTGCCCGGGGCCAGGAGCACGGCGTTGCCCTCTCTGGCCTCGGCGCGGGGGTTGAGGACGACGAGGCTCTGGGGCGGCAAGACGGCCACGCCGTGGCCGGTGGCCACCAGATCATTGATCAGAATGACCCAATCCACCGGCAGCGCCTTTTTAAGCTCGCTCTGGCGGATGGTCCAGGGCAGGTTCGGGGTCACGGTGAAGCCCTTCTCCACCGGACCGGGGACCCCCAAACAGACACCAGCCACCTTCCGGCCCGAGGCGTTCAAGAATTCTTCGACCATCGGCCCCGGACCGGGGTAAGCCGGCGAGGAGAAGGTCTGCGCCTCGAGGGGGACCAGCCGGCCCTCCCGGCGCTCGAATATGGCCAGGTTGGCCTTGGTCCCGCCGATGTCCCCGGCCAAGATCAAGCGGCTCATGGGGCCCTCTTTGCCCCTCGCCCGCGCCCAGACGCCGCCGGCTTCACAAAGCCTCGGCCAGACGCCCCAGGCCAAAGAGAGCATCCGGGCCAAGGTGGATGCGCATCACCCGGCGGCCGGCGCTTTCCAAGGCCCGCCTGTCGCCTAAGGCCTGGGCCGTCTCGAGCAGGCCGAAGGTGATGGCCGAAGTCTCCCGGCCGAGATCGTCGGGAATGGGCGCGTCCTGGGCCTGGTCGGCGCTGAACTGGATGAAGAGCCCTCGGCCGGCGTCACCCTTGTGGAGCTGGCCGGTGGAGTGCAGGAAGCGGGGGCCAAAGCCCCAGGTGACGGCCAGCCGGGTGGCCTGGCGCAGCCGGCGGCTGAGGATTTTAAGGGCGGCCTCGACTTCGTCGCCTGGCGGCAGATAGGCCTGGAGAGCGACGTAGGCTCCGGGCCGGGCCAGAGACAGAAAGCTTCTGAGGGCCTCTGCAATCGAGGCGCCGCTCGCCGGGCCGAAGAAGTCCAGCCCGGCGAGGCTCAAAGTCGGGCTCTCCCGGGGCAAGGACCCCTCGCTCCGGTATTGGGCGACCATTTCCCGGGCGAGGATCTTGGCCGCCTCCACATCAGGCTGGTCAAAGGGATTGACCTTAAGAAAGTGGCCGGCCACGGCCGTGGCCATCTCCCAGATGAAAAACTGGGCCCCCAGGTCGTAGAGGTCTTCCATCTCCAGGCGGACGATCGGCTGCCCGGCCGCGGCCAGGGCGGCCAGGGCCTCGTCATTGCTCGCCTCACCTTTCAAGCCCAGGTTGACGAAAAGGCGGTCCTCGCCGTAGACCTCGGGCAGACCCAGGGCCTCGCCGACCACGGGCAGGATCCCCCGGCCCTCCTTGCCCGTGGACTCGGCGACGAGTTGTTCGACCCAATCGCCCAAAGGCCGCAGACGCTCGGGCGTGATGAGGGTCATTTTGTCGCGTCCCCTGAGGGCCGAGGCGCCCAAGACCACGCCCAGCCAGGCGCCCGGATTCTCGGCGGCGCTCGCCTCGGGTCCGCAAGCCGCGGCCGCGGCCCTGGCCCTGGCCAGAAGCCGCTCGGTGTCGAGGCCGACCAGCACGGCCGGCACGAGCCCGAACAAAGACAGGGCCGAGTAGCGTCCGCCGATGTCGGGGTCGTTCAAAAAAACGGCCCTGAAGCCGAGCTCCTGGGCCTGCGCGGCCAGGCGGCTCTGGGGATCGGTGATGGCCGTGAAATGCCCGCCGACCTTTGGCGGCCCCAAAACCTCCCCGGCGCGATTGTAGAAATGCTTGAAAAAAGAGAGCGGCTCCACGGTGGTGCCTGATTTGGAGGCGACGATGAACAGCGTCTCCTCAGGGGCGTGATCCGCGGTGCGAGCCAGGACGGCCCCAGGGTCGGTGGAGTCAAGGATGGCCACCTCGAGGCCCGAGGAGCCGAGGCCGAAGATCTTGGCCAGAACCTCCGGGACGAGACTGGAGCCGCCCATGCCCAGCAGGAGAGCTTTTTTCATTCCGGCGGCCCTGACTTCTCGGGCGAAGTCATCTAATCGGGGCAGCTGCGCCTCGAAGGCCTCGGCCGCGGTCAGCCAGCCGAGGCGGTTTTTGATCTCCTTTGGCTCCGGCTTCCACACGGTGTGGTCCTTGGCCCAGATGCGCGGCACGACGCGCTCCTCTTCCAGGCGCTTCAAAGCCCCGGCGACCTCAATCTCCACGGGGCCCAAATCCGCCGCTATCTGCCATTGACTCATGTCTCAAACCCTCCCCTTGAGCCTCCCGGCGGCCCTCAAAGAGTCCTCAATGCCGAGGCCGCCTGCCACGGCCGCCGCTTCAAACGGTTTTGACGCAATCCGCCCCGGTTTGATGAACGGCTCAATGAATAACTTTAACATGAGTGATATCAATTGGCCATCATTACAATTAAGGTAGTATTTTGGTTTGGTTGTTCGAACGAATTTGAGGGTGAGGGTCACAGG
>CAYXRH010000096.1:611-12439 GCA_964466355.1 uncultured Thermodesulfobacteriota bacterium | reverse complement strand
GTGGGAGTTCTGGCCCAGAATGGCCAGCCTGTCCCCTGGCCGCAAGCCCAGCTTGAGGAGGGCGTGGCCGAGGCGGTTGACCCGCTCGTTGACCTGACGCCAGGTCAGGCTCACCTCCTCGAAGACGAAGCCGGCCCGCTGGGGATGGACCCTGGCGTTGCGGGTGATGAGGTCGCCCAGACAACCTAAATCGCCGAAGATCATCGCCCCTCTTTCAAGCCCGCCGTCGCCCGCATCAGCCGCGCCTCAATACCGCCACTTGGGCGGGCGCTTCTGGACCATGGCGCTGGCCGCCTCCTCGATGACGCCCAGGTGGGCGCAGACGGTCCGGGAGTAGCGGACGTACTCCATGGCCGCGGCGAAGTCCTGCTCCAGACCCTTCATGGTGGAGTGCTTGGTGTGATGCAGCACGGCCGGGGAGAAGTGGAGGAGCTTTTCGACCAAAACCTCCACCTCGGCCATGAGCGCCTCGTGGGGCACGGTCTTGTAGACCAGCCCGATGCGCTGGGCCTCCTCGGCCGCCACCGGCTCGCCCAGAAGAAGCATCTCCAAAGCCTTCTGCAGCCCGACGAGCCGGGGCAGGTACCAGGTGCCGGCGCTGGGGGGCATCAGCCGGGCGTAAGCCTGCCAGAAGACGGCCTCTTGGGAGGCGATTCTGAAGTCGCAGGTCAGGGCCAGATCGCAGCCCATGCCGATGGCCTGGCCGTTGACCGCGGCGATGGTGATCTTGTCGCACTCCTTCATCAGCTTGTCCAGCCGGCCGGCGGCCATGGGATAGGCCGTCTCCTTGATGTCGGCCAGCTGGCTGAGGTCCATGAAATCCACCCCGGCGCTGAAGGCGCGGCCCTCGCCGGTGACGACGATTATCTTGACCTTCCTGTCCTGGCCAAAGGCGGTGACGGCCGCGGCGATCTCGTTCTGGAAGGCTTTGTTCATGGCGTTGAGCTTCTGGGGCCGATTGAGGACCACCGTCGCCACGCCTCGCTCGTCCACGGCGCACTTCAGGTATCTGTAGTTCACCTCTTTCTCCTCCTTAAAACCCCCTGGGTGAGGGCGAACCAGCGTCAGATCTTCAAGGCGGCCTTGAAGCCGCCGTGGATGGCGTCGTCGATGCGGCCGGGCTGGAGGCAGTCGCCCACCGCGGTGAAGGGAATCCCCAGCCCGTCCATCTTTGAAGAGAGCCTCTTCACCGGCGCCGCCCCCGCGGCCAGGATGACGCTCTCAAATTGGGCCTCGGCCTCTTTTTGATCCTTGACGTACCTGAGACGGCCTTCCTTGATCGAGAGGACCTCGGCCCCGGTGATGATTTTGACGCCGAACTTCTCCAGCTCGCCCAGGAGGACCCACTTGGTGGACGGGCCCACGCCCTGGCCGACCTTGGGCTGCATCTCGAAGACCGTCACCTGGCGCGAGCCGCGGAACATCAGCTCCTTGAGCCTCTCCACGCTCTCGGCCTCGTAGGCCAGGAGAAAATGAACCACCGCCGGGTCGATGGTCCCCTTGGCGGCGATGAAGAGGGCCGTCTCCAGGCCGACCGCCCCGCCGCCGATCACGGCCACCCTCGGGCCGAGGAAGGGGTCTTCGGCCAGAACCCGCCAGGCGGTCAGGGCCTCCCCGCCGCCGTCGATGTCCAGCGCGGCCGGCTCGGCCCCCTCGGCGATGATGACGTGCTCGGGCCGGCGCTCCTTGATCAGGGCGGCGTCGACCGCGGTGTTGAGGTGGACGGGGATGTCATACTTGGCCAGCATGGCCCGGTAGTAGCGGACGTACTCCAAAAACTCCCCCTTGTGGGGCGCTTTGGCGGCCAGCCTGATCTGCCCGCCGATGTCGGCCGCCTTTTCATAGACCTCGACCCGATGACCGGCCGCGGCGGCGGTGACGGCCGCCTCCAGGCCGGCCAGGCCGGCGCCGACGACCATGACCCGCTTGGGCTTTGGGGCCGGCTCGATCTTGCGGCGGCCCTCGTAGCTGGCCAGGGGGTTGCCGACGCAATAAACGGCCCGACCCCTGAAGGCCATGTCGGTGCAGCCCTGGGAGCAGGCCACGCAGGGCCTGATCTCCTCCACCCGGCCCGCCTGGGCCTTGAGGGGCCACTTAGGGTCGGCGAGGAGGACCCGTCCCAGGTTGACCATGTCGGCCGAGCCGTCCCTCAAGACGGTCTCGGCGTCCGCGGGGGTGGTGATGCGGTTGGAGGCGATGATTGGCACCGAGACGGCTCTCTTTATGTTCAAGGCCAGGTAGGCGAAGCCCTTGCGGGGCAGGTGCATCGGCAGCTGGGGCACCCGGGATTCGTGCCAGCCCCCGGTGACGTTGATGGCGTCCACGCCGGCTTCTTCGTAGACTTTGGCGAAGCGGGGCGTCTCGGCGTCGGTGTTGCTGCCGGCCACGAAATCGTGGCCGGCCATGCGGACGGTCAAGGGGAAATCCGGCCCCAGCCGGCGGCGGAGGAGCGCGATCAGTTCCCGGGGAAAGCGGACCCTGTTTTCAAAATCGCCGCCGTATTCGTCTCGGCGGGTGTTTTTGAGCGGCGAGAGAAACTGGTTGATCAGGTAGCCGGCCGAAGCGATGATCTCCACCCCGTCGAAGCCGGCCTCCCTGGCCCGCTCGGCCGCCCGGGCGAAGGCCTCCTGGACGGCCTCGATGTCCGCCAGGCTCATCTCCCGGGGGGTCGTCTTGGAGTAGCGGGAGAAGACGGCCGAAGGGGCCAGCGGCTCCTGGCCGTTGATGAGAAAGGGAAAGGCGTAGGCTCCGGCGTGGAAGAGCTGAATCCAGGCCCGGGCCCCGGCCTCCTTGATCAATCCGGTCAGCTTTTTAAAGGACGGGATGTCCTCATCGGCGCTGAGGCCGAGCATGGCCACGCCGGAGCCGATGAAATCAACGCCCACCGGGCCGACGGTCACCAGCCCGGCGCCGCCGCGGGCTCTTTCGTAAAAGTAATTGTAATACCTGTCGTTTAACTTGCGATCAGTCGAATAAACCAAGCCCAGGGAGGGATAGGCGACGCGGTTTTTTATCTCCAGGCGGTTTATCTTGATCGGACTGAAGAGAAGGTCGTACATGGCCGTCTCCGTCTGGGCCGTCAGGCCGGCTTTGAGGCGCGGTCTAAAAGGTGAAGAGCTGCTCCAGCTTCGGCGCGAGCATGACGTTGCCCTGGGACTTGACCTCGCCGGCCATGAACAGCTTGACCCCGCTGGCCTCCTTGTTCATCCACTTGAGGCAGGTCTCGACCGACATCTCCATGCTCAGGGACGGCGAATCAAAAGCCCCTTCCGCCAACCGGCAGGCGCCGTCCTTGATGATCAGATGCCAGCTTCCGCCGCCCTCGCCAGTGACGTCGATCTGGTAGACCAGATCAAGCCCCTCGGCCTCCTCGGGGTTGAATCCAGCCAGCATGGCCTCGAAGGCCTCCCTGATGTCCGTGTAAGCCATCTCTCTCACTCCTTGTCTATTAATACCCGGCCCTCACTTCCGATACCCCAGGGCGTAGTCGGCGATGACCAGCCGGTGGAGCTGGCTGGTCCCCTCGACGATCTGATGGATTTTGGCCCACCTGAAGAGGGAGGAGAGGCGGTACTCGTCCGCGGTGCCGTAGGCGCCGTGAATCTGGATGGCGTCGGTGGTCGTCTTCATGGCCAGATCGGCCAGGAACATCTTGGCCATGGAGGACTCGCGCTGGGTGTTGGCCACGCCCTGATCCCTCAAAAAGGCCGCCTTGTAGACCAAAAAGCGCCCGGCCTCGATGCCCACGGCCATGTCGGCGATCATGGACTTGACGAGCTGGTAGGTGCCGATGGGCCGGCCGAAGGTCTTGCGCTCGTTGGCGTAGGCCACGCAGGCCTCGAGGCACAGCTCGCACATGCCCAAGGCCCTGGCGGCGACGTGAATCCGGCCCACGTCGAGGCAGCGGAGCAGAATCTCGAAGCCCTGCCCCTCCTCGCCGAGCCGGTTCTCCTTGGGGACGGCGCAGTCCTTGAAGACCACCTCGGCCGGCGGGAACATCTCGGCGCTGAGCAGGTTTTTGAGCGTGGTCACCGACAGCCCGGGGGCGCCCTTCTCGACCACGAAGGCGGTGATGCCTTTGTGTTTCAGGGACCTGTCCAGGGTGGCGAAGACCATGATCCAATCCGCGGCCTCGCCGCCGGAGATCCACAGCTTGGTGCCGTTGAGGACGTAGGCGTCGCCCTCCTGGCGGGCCGTGGTCTGCATGGCCCCCACGTCGGTGCCGATGTTGGGCTCGCTTATGGCGCAGGCGCCGAGCTTCTGGCCGCGCAGCAAGGGGGCGAGGTATTTCTGCTTCTGCTCCTCGGTGCCCCAGTTCAAAAGCCCCTGGCCCAGGAGGGACGAGGGCGCGCCGGCCCAGGCCCCGAAGATGGGATCAAACCGGGACAGCTCCTCGATGGTGATGACCCAGCTGAGGTGGTCCATGGCCGAGCCGCCGTACTCCACGGGGATCAACCCGCCCAAGAGGCCCATGTCCCGGAGCTGTTGGATGAGGTCCTGGGGCACCTCGCCCTCCAGGGTGTACGAGGCCGCCCGGGGCAGGATCTTGGTCTTGCCAAAGCGGCGGATCGTCTCCTGCAAGACCCGCTGTTCTTCGCTGTAATCCAGGTTCATGTTCACGCTCCTTGATCATCTCTCCCAGGACCGCTTGAGAAAGATCTAGGCCTTCTCTTTAAGACCGATCAGCCGGGCGGCGTTTTGGTAAAATATTTTGTCCTTGACCTCATCGGACAGGGGCAGCTTTCGCCACCACCTGACCGCCTTCTTGGGCTCGACCAGGGGGTAGGCCGAGCCGAAGAGAAGCTTGTCCTGGAGGACCGTCCTGGCCGCTTCGACCAGCTCAAAGAGCATGCCCGGGTGCATGGCCGAGACGTCGATGTAGACGTTGGGGTGGCGGTAGGCCACGGCGATGCCCTGGCTGACCCAGGGCCAGCAGGGGTGGCGCATGATTATCTTCAGTTCAGGGATGTCCACGGCCACGTCGTCGATGTGGGCCGGGTGGCCGAAGTCCATGGCGATGGTGTTGTCCAGGCTGGAGGCGGTGTGGAGGGAGACGGGGATGCCCAGCTCGGCGCACTTTTCATAGAGCAGGTAATAGCGCCGGTCGTTGGCCTTGATCTGATGGTACCAGGGGTTCAAGTAACAGCCCTTGAGCCCCAGCTCCTTGACGGCGCGCTCCAACTCCCGCACTGCGGCCATGCCCTTGTGCGGGTCGGCTCCGGCGAAGCCGAAGACGAAGACTTCCGGATGCTGGCGGCACAAATCGGCGATGAACTCGTTGGGGGTCTTGCGGCCGTGGGGAGTGAACCACTCGCGGGCGGCGCGGACGACCTCGTTCATCCTGGGGACCATCTCACCGACCCGTAGCGCTCCTGGTAAATCAGATCCGGCTTGATCAGCTTGAAGTCACGAATCATCAGCGTGTAGTCGAAGTCGATAATCTTGCCCATGGCTGCTCCTTTCGGCCATCGAATCTCTGCTTCATCGAGCCTCTTTTGACCCCTCGGGCTTGATTATTTGATTCAACCTTTTGATGTTGCCCTCCCTTTTTTCAGGGCTCAGGTTCAACAGCCCCTGGAGAATGAGGCGGCCGATGATCCTCTCGTACTCGTCAAAGGAGGGCACGGCGCGCAGATAGTTTTTCTTGAGGAGCCAAGTGTTCAAGGCGGCCGTCATGGCGTGGACCAGGAGGGCGGAGTCGGTGAAGTCGAAGACGCCCTCGCTTCGGCCCGCCTCCATGATCTGGCGGATGATGTGGTGATACTCGTCCACCAGCCCGATCATCCTCTGAAGCTGCGGTTTGCTGAAAGGGGTCGATTCCTGATAGAGGCTCAGCACCAGCCTGGAGTGTTGGCGGATGTTCTCGACGTGCGAATGGAGGGCCGTGTGGAGCTTCAACAGGGGGTCTTTGATGTCTTTGATTTTTTCCTCGAGGCGGCCGATGGCCTCGAGGAGGGTCTCCTCCATCATCATGAAGAGGATGTCGTTCTTGGTTTTGATGGACTCGTAGAGGGTCCCCCGGCCGATGCCCATCTCCTCCGAGACGTCCTTGACCGTGAAGCCGCTGAGGCCTTTCTTTTTCAAAACCCGCCCGCCGGCCTCGATTATTTCGAGCCGTCTTTTCTGGCGGAACCTCCGTCGTCTGACGGTCTCACCCTTCAACGAAAAACCCTCCGCTCGCTCCGGCCCTTTATTTAGACCGACATGTCGGTCTAAATCTACACGCCCTTCATCAGCTTGTCAACCTCGCCTCTCAGCCTCGCGGCGCCTGATGGATGACCTTTTTTTGCCGCAGCCGCTTTATCTCCCGGGGGCTCAAGTTGAGATGAGCCTCCAAGACCTCGGCCGTGTGCCAGCCCAAGGGCGGCGAGGCGGTCTCGACTAAAAGCGGCGTCTGGGGAAGCTGGTAGCACGCTCCGGGGAGCCTCAGCGGGCCGTAGAGGGGGTGGATCACCTCCTGGACGAGCTGCTGGGCCTCGATCTCGGGATCGGCGAAGACCTCATCCAGGCTCTTCACTGGGGCGCAGACCAGTCCCTTGTCCAAGGCCAGCCTGGCCACCCACTCGGTGGTGGGCTTTTTGATGAAAATGCGGTCCAGCTCCTCGTAGAGCGCCTCCAGGTTCTTTGGCCAGTTTTGGACCAGGGCGAAACGGGGATCTTGAGTCAGGTGGGCGAACTCGGGCTCGGCCAACATTTGGTCCCACATCCTCTGGGTGGGCACCGTCAGAATCAGGCCCCCGTCCGCGGTCCGGAAATACTTGGTCACCACGGTCTTGATCGTGCCCCGGTTGCCGACCCGCACCGGCAGCTTGCCGGCCAGGAGGTAATCCCAGGCCGCCTCGGCCAAGAGAGAGAGCGCCGCTCCGTAAAGGGTCGCCTCCACCAGCCGCCCTCGCCCGTCGCGCTCCCGGGCGGCCAAGGCGGCGCAGATGGCCATGGCCGCGAAGCTGGCCGCCTGGAGATCGGTGATGGAGCTGGCCATTTTCAAGGGTTCGCCCCCCGGCTCGCCGTTGAGGCTCATCAACCCTGACTCGGCCTGGATGGCGAAATCCAAGCCGGGCCGGTCCTTGTTGGGCCCGCGGGGGCTGTAGCCCGAGATGGCGCAGTAGACGAGCCTGGGGTTGAGGGCCTTCAAGGAATCGAAGTCCAGCCCGTTCTGCGCCACGGTCTTGGGGCGGTAGTTGTGGACCAAGACGTCGGCCTTTTTGACCAGCTTGAGAAATATCTCCCGGCCCTCCTGGCCGAAGATGTCCAGGGCGACGGATTTCTTGTTCCGGTTGAAGGGGAAAAAGAGACGGCCGTCGCGGACTGTTTCGGACAGGGGCAGGATGGCCCGGGTCATGTCCCCGCTGATGGGTTCGATTTTGATCACCTCGGCCCCCAGATCGGCCAGGTGCATGGCGCAGGCCGGTCCGGCGATGACCCGCGAAAGGTCCAAGACGACGATCCCCTGGAGCGGTTTTTCCATCTCGGGCCGTCCTTTTTTAAGCTTCAGCGGTTGCGCCACCGCGGGGCCCGCTTTTCCAAAAAGGCCCGCGCCCCTTCGGCGGCGTCCTCGGTCTGGAGAAGGGCTTCGAGCTGGCGGCCGAGGTGAGCCATGGCCGGGGCCAGGTCCATCTCCTCCACGGCGGCCAAAGCCCGGCGGCCGAGCCGGATGGCCGTGGGGCAGTTGGCGGCGATGAGGCTCAACATCTCCGCCACGGTCTCGTCGAACTTCGGGTCAGGCAAGGCCCGGGTGATGAGGCCCATCGCCTCGGCCTCGACGGCGGGGTAGAGACGGGCGGTGTAGATCATCTCCGCGGTCTTCTTGCGGCCGGCGTTGCGGAAGATGAGCGGGGCCATGATCAGGGGGAAGAGACCCAGCCGGGCTTCCGGAGTTCCCAGCCTGGCCCCCTCTCTGGCGTAGGCCAGATCACAGGCCAGCATCAGGCCCAGGCCGCCGCCGGTGCAGTCGCCGTTGAGCCGGGCGACCAGGGGTTTGGGAAAGGCGAGCATCTTTTGGAGCAAGCGGGCGTAGCGCCGGCTCGCCTCCAGGACGTCCACGCCGCCCCCGACGGCCCTCAAGTCCACGCCGGCGCAAAAGGCCTCCTCCCCGGCCCCGGTGAGGCAGACGACCCGGATCATCTCCTCGGCCTCGAGGCGCCTCAAGTGCTCCCAAAGGAGGTCCAAGACCGGAGGCACCAAGGTGTTGCGCCGCGAGGCCCGGTTGATGGTCAACCAGGCGACGTGCCCTTTGATCTCGCAAACCACCGCTGGCTGGCCCATCCTATTCCCCCCGACCGAAGCTTTCTCTGACCCGCCGCCGGCGAGCCAGAAGACTTAAGCCAAAACAAGCCGCCAGGAGGCCGTAGCCGATGAGGTCGGTCGACATCTCGGGGGTGATGCACAGAATCGAGCCGGCCAGGGCGGCCAGCCTCAGCGGCCAGGCGAGGGGCCCCCAGAGATAGCCCTCGATGCCGGCCCCCATGAAATAGACGCCGATGAAGGCCGAGATGAAAGTTCTGAGGATGCTCAGCCCCGTGCCCTCGAAAAGCAGGGCCGGCCAATAGGCGAACATGAAGGGCAGAATGAAGGCGATGACGCCCAGCCGGCAGGCCGCGAAAGCGGTGGCGATGAGGCCGGTGCCGGCGATGCCCCCGGCGGCGAAGGCGGCGGCGGCGATGGGCGGGGTGATGGCTGAAAGAATGCCGAAATAGAAGACGAACATGTGGGCCGCGAGGGGCACCATCCCGGTCTGGATCAAAGCCGGCGCCACCAGGATGGCCAGGATGACGTAGCAGGCCACGGCGGGCAGGCCCATGCCCATGACGATGGAGGCCACGGCGGTGAGGATGAGAAGGACGAACATGGACCCGCCGGCCAGATCGACCAGCCCGGCCGAGAGTTTGAGGCCCAGGCCGGTGAGGTTGACGCAGCCGATGATGAGGCCGGCCGTGCCGCAGGCGACGACGATGATCAGGGACATGCGGATGCCGCTCTTGAAAGCCCCGACCATCTTCAGCCAGTTGAGGCGCGTCTCCCTTTTGAACAGGGAAATGATGATCGTGGTGTAGATGGCGTAGACGCCGGCCTTCATCGGCGAAAATTTGCTCACCCCCAGGAAGAAGACCAGGGCCAGAATGGGGATGAGCATGTAGCCCGAGGTGATGATTTCTCTTTTAAAATCCGGCAGCTCGGCGCGTGGTTGGCCCTTGAGCCCCCGCTTGGCGGCCCGGAAATCGACCATGATCCAGGTGGACCAATAATAAAGCGCCGCCGGGATGAGGGCGGCCAGGCAGACGTGGATGTAGGGAATCCTCAAAATCTCGGCCATGATGAAGGCCGCCGAGCCCATGACCGGCGGCGTGAGCTGGCCGCCCGTGGAGGCGACCGCCTCCACCGCCGCCGCGAACTTGGGGCCGTAGCCCACCCTGACCATTAAGGGGATGGTGAACGACCCGGTGCTTAAAACGTTGGCGATGGCCGTGCCGTTGATGGAGGCGAAGAGACCGCTCGCCCCCACGGCCACCTTGGCCGGTCCGCCCCGAAAGCCGCCGGCCGCGGCCGTGGCCAGCCCGATGATGGCCGCTCCGGCCCCGGAGGCCTCCAGGAAGGCGGCGAAGATGACGTAGAGGACGATGAAGTTGGCCGACACGCCCAAGATGGCGCCGTAGAGGCCCTCGGTGGTCAGGAACAGAAGATTGACGATCCGATCCACCTCGTAGCCCCGATGGGCCAGAAAACCGGGCATGTGAGGCCCAAGGTAGGCGTAGAGCATGAAAACAACGGCCAAAATGGGCAAAGTCCAGCCCACCAGCCGCCGGGTGGCTTCGAGGACGAGGAGGATGCCCAGGAAGCCGAGGACGTAGTCAGCGGTGGTGGGGATGCCGAATCGATCCAAGAAGGACTCGAACTGGGTGAAGATGTAGGCGTTGAAGATGACGGCCACCACGGCCAAAGCCACGTCGCTGGCCAGGACCAGCCGGCTGCCGGCCAGCTTCTTGGTCAGGGGCACGAAAAGGAAGACCAGAATCAGGCCCAGGCCCAGATGGACGCTGCGCTGCTGCATGGCCGGGAACAGCCCGAACTGGGCCGTGTAAAGATGAAAGAGGCCCATGATGACCGCGATGGGGGTGATGGCGTAGCGAAGCGATTCTCTGGGATTCGCCATGTCCGCCTCATTCCGGCCGCCCAGAGGCTAGGCTAGCCCCGCGAAGGCTCTTTAAAAAACCGGTTATCCTGGGAGGGCTCCCGCCTCGAGGACAGGAGACCCTTTGGACATCTCGGATCCGCGGCCAGGTCAACCCTTGAGCCTGGTTTGATGAGCCTAATTACTTCATCTTGCCCTTCTCTTTGAGGTACTTGATCGTGCCGGGGTGGAAGGGCACCTTGGGCGGATTCTGATAGGCCACGTGGTCGATGTTCCACTGCGCCCCGGCCGGATGGACCGTCTTGAGGTAGTCGTTGTTCTCCAGGATGGCCTTGACGATGTGGTAGGCCAGATCCTCGGGCATGTCCTTGTGGACGACGACGCAGGCCATGCCGGCGATGGAGGGGATGGGCTCGGGTTGGTTTTTGTAGGTGTTGGCCGGGATGGAGTAGCGCATGTACCACGGATACTTCTGGTTGATCTTGGCCCACTGCTCATCAGTGACCTCGATGAAGCGAACATCGTTGGTCGTCTGCAGGTCGATGACCTGGACGTTGGGCAGGCCGGCGATGAGGACGCCCAGGTCCAGATTGCCGTCCCGCATGGCGTTGACCTGTTCGACGAAGGTCAAGTAGAGCGGCTTGTAATCCTTCTTAAAAGACAGACCCAAGGCCCCGAACATCTGCTTGGCCACCATCTGGTTGCCGCTGCCGGGCTGGCCCATGCCCACCTTTTTGCCCTTGACGTCATAAAGGGACTTGATGTCCGACTTGTCCAGCGCCACCAGGTTGGCGACGTTGATCTGGCCCGCGATGAGGATGCGCAGGTCGGGGTGCTTGCCCGCCTTTTTGTAGGCGGCGATGCCGTGCTGGGCCCAGAAGGCCAGAACGCCGGCCGTGAAGCCGATGTCCACCTTTTTGCGCTGCACCAGGGTGCAGTTCTCGCCCGCCCCGCCGGTGACCTCGGCGTTGGCCTCGACATCGGGCAGGTTCTTGTTGATGATCTGGGCCATGCCGCCACCCAGCATGTACCAACTGGTCCCTGATTGTGTCGTGGCGATGGAGATGAACTTCTTGGCCGCGTGAGAGGTGGCCGGAAAGACGACCGTCAGGCTGATCAGGAGAACGATGCCCATGAGGGCCGCTGGTCTCTTGCTTTTCATCTCTACCCCTCCTTAAATCCCCTCTAGGCGAGGGTCAAAATGTGGCGGTGATCCGATCAAAACGCCGTCTGAGCGTCCATCGGCCACAAATTTTTGACCGGCGTGTCGGTCTTAGTCTAAGAGGGGGTCGAAGAGTCTGTCAAGCAGGATTTTTACTGACTCATTAGTAGTGTATTTTTATTGAGTTACGCCATCTGAAGGGGGCTCGGAGATGAAAGACCCGGACCTTGCGCCCAAAGCACCGGCCCGTCATGGCGGGGAGCTTCGGCGACGAAGCAATCTCACCTCAAAGCGGTGGTCAATTGAGAGTGTTGAAAAACACTCTCAATAGCGGGCCAGGGACGGCCCGCCAAATCGCGAGGTTCAAACTACCGAGCGATTTGAGAGCCTTTAATAAAACCACGCTTTTTTTAAAGGCGTGGTTGAAAAAGGCCCGGATGGCCTTTTTCAACAGTCTCAATTGAGGGCGAGATGGCCGCGCCCCCGAGCGCCGGCGGGCCCAGAACCGGTAAAATGATGTTTATATTGCGGGCAAAA
>CAYXRH010000096.1:0-601 GCA_964466355.1 uncultured Thermodesulfobacteriota bacterium | reverse complement strand
CGCGCGGGCTGGCCATGACCGGATCAATGCTTGTTTATATGGCGGACTAAGCCTCTGGCATCGGCCCCCGCCGTAGCTCAAAGACCACCGGGTTGGCCGCGTCCGGACAACAGCCCACGTAGACGTCGGGATCCTCTGACCAGGGATACCGTCCGCCGAACATGAGCGTCCTCACCTCCGGCTCGATGGCGCTGTAGGCGAACAAGCAAAGCCCAGCGGGCGTGAAACGGGTGATGACGTACTCGTCTCCAACCTTGTGTCCGGCGGCGCAGTGACCCTTCTGGGAGATGACTTTGATCTTGACGCTGTATCTGTCGGCCATGGCCCCTCCCTTCCTTAGGTTTTTCGGCTGACCTCAGAAGCGGCTTCCCATGAGGCCCTGAAACCGTTTCTGATACCAACTTGAGACCTCTGCGAAACTGCCCCTTTGGCCCGATGACGGCGTTGCTCGGTTTTCTCGAATGCTCACATATTACCATCATATGCTGCGCTTCTCTAAAACCTCGCGCCTGGTCCTCGAACCAAAATGTTGTTTCGCAGAGCTCTCAAGTTGCTTTCAAGGGTGTAATTTTGGTTGGTTGTTCTCACTTCAGGTCGAGGG
>CAYXRH010000095.1:7101-12564 GCA_964466355.1 uncultured Thermodesulfobacteriota bacterium | reverse complement strand
GCAAAACAGCCAATCAGGTCTCATTTAAGGCTCTCGTGAAATATCCGGGCTAACCAATCAAGGCCCCACACCAGGACATGAACTTAAAATTTGGTTGGTGCTCCGTTGGTATATGGCTCAGGATGAGGTCCTGGCCTTGAGGGGACAGATACTTGATGCGCTTTTTGGGCACCTTAGGCATGACCACATGCGGCGCCTTGTTTTTCCCCAGGCGTTTTGGGTTGGGCCTTCATCCCTTGATCCAATAGCTCCCCGCCCAGGCTTGGGGGTGGGAGTAAGACGCAGTCAGGCCGCCTCACACCCTGGGTAAGCGGGGCCAGTGGAGTCATTGGCCCCGGTCTCCATAACGACCCTATCTTCACTTGCTGGTCGCCGCGGAGAGGTTCCGACCATTCATTTGGGAGACGCTGTCCCGTCTTTGGCGATTTAGGTTGAACGGCCCAAGCTGCCCCACTGGTTGAACCAGATCTCCAAACAGAATGCCAACCTAATCAGAACAATGTGCAACTAGGGGCGGATCAGGTATGAGGCAAAAAACAAGTACCGCCCCTTTTCTGTGAAATTAATATAAATTACAATGAATATTTTCTGATTTCACAATAAAATGCTTATTTTTTTATTGACACAGATATTAATAGGGGGGTAGGTGGATAGAAAAGGAAATAAAAAAGGCAGGCGTGGGGGGAGGCCATGAAAAACCTCCAAAAGGGTATGGATGATTTGGACAGGGAGATAATCTGCGAGTTCCAGAAAGACGGGAGAAAATCCAGCAAGGAGATAGCCCTAAAACTCAAGGTCTCTGACGGAACGATCCGCTTCCGGACAAAGAGGCTGGTGGAACAGAACATCCTGAGGTTTTCCGCCTCGATCAATCCTTTTTCCATCAGCAGCGACGGCATCCTCGCCTATGTGGGCATGGAGCTGGAAAAGCGGACCCACACGGCCACGATGAAGAAGATCTCCCAGCTCAGGGGGGTGGTCTCCGTGTGTAATGTCAGCGGCAGATATGACCTGCTGGTGGAGGTGTTTCTAGAATCTCGTCAGGAAATAAATCGATTCCTCATCGACAGCCTCTCAAAGGTTGAAGGAATCAACCGTACGGAGACTTTCATTGTTCTGGACGCTATGAATAAATGGGTAGAACTTCCCTAGCGGGGATACCCCATGGGTTACCTCCTCGCGCAGAAATTGCTCGTGAAGGGATATGAATTTCGGTTGTTAGAGGCGAGCCGTGGAAAGCATGAAAGCCCTGGTTAAATCAGAACGGAGGCCAGGTCTGTGGATGAAGGATGTCCCGATCCCGGATTTAGGGGTTAATGATGTCCTGATTAAGATCGAGAAGACGGCCATCTGCGGCACGGACTTACATATTTATAACTGGGATGAATGGGCCCAAAAAACCATTCCCGTCCCCATGCCCATTGGTCATGAGTTTGTCGGCCGGATCGTTGAAGTCGGAGATAACGTTCATGACTTTGTGGTTGGTGATCTTGTTTCGGGAGAAGGTCATCTCGTCTGCGGCCGCTGTAGAAACTGCCTGGCCGGCCGTCGGCATCTGTGCATGAAGACGAGCGGAGTCGGGGTTAACCGCTCCGGAGCTTTTGCTGAGTACCTGTGCATCCCCTCCTCCAATGTTTGGTATTGCGATCCCACGATTCCGACAGAGGTTCTGGCCTGTTTGGATCCCTTAGGCAATGCCATCCACGCCGTTCTCTCCTTCGATACGCTCGGCGAGGATGTCCTGATCACGGGGGCGGGGCCCATCGGTTGCATGGCCGTCGCCGTGGCCAAACATGCCGGTGCTCGGAATGTGGTCGTGACGGATGTCATCCCTTACCGCCTCGAAATGGCCTTGAAAATGGGGGCGACCCTGGCCCTTGATGCCCGCCGCGAGTCCATCCGGGAGGCGCAAACCAGGCTGCCCATGAAGGAAGGGTTCGATGTCGGTCTTGAAATGTCGGGCAACGCCCTGGCTTTCCGGGACATGATCGAAAACATGTGTCATGGCGGGAAGATCGCCTTGCTGGGTATTTTACCGGGCGATACGTTGGTGGACTGGAATAAGGTCACCTTTAACGGCCTGACCATCAAGGGGATCTACGGCCGGGAAATGTATGAAACCTGGTACAAGATGACGGTGATGATTCAAAACGGGCTCGACATCACGCCCCTGATCACTCACAAGTTTCATTTTACTGAGTTTGAGAAGGCATTCGAGGTCATCCGTTCCGGCCAATGCGGCAAGGTGATTTTGAACTGGAATTAAGCGAAGGTCTTTAAGAGTTTATTGGTTTCTCCGAGGGCGGGTGGAACCACGAGGCGACCTCCAGGGTTGGGTTTAAGGTTCTCTGATTTTTCGACAGGGCGGTGAAACGGCGGAGAGGAAAGGGAGATGAGCCTTAACAGACTTGATGATTCGTTGCGGCGGGAAATAAGCGATCTAGAGGCCGAGGGCCGGGCCAAGGCCCCCGAGAGGGTCATCGTGGCCTACCTTCCCCCCCAAGGTGAAAGGGGGCCGCGTTACAAGCTAAAGGGTTCTGACCAGGAATACATCCGGATGAACTCCAACAGCTATCTTTCCCTGGCCAACTCTCCGGAGCTGATCGAGGCCGCCGACGAGGCTACCAGACAACTCGGCGTCGGTCCCGGGGCGGTCCGGTTTATCGACGGGACCTTTGCCCAGCACATCGCCCTGGAGGACAGGATCGCCCGCTTTGTCGGCCAGCCGGCGGCGAAAATATTCAACTCGGCCTACACGGCCAACTGCGGCCTGGCCCTGGCCATCTCCACGGCCAAGACCTTCTGGGTCGGCGATCAACTCAATCACAACAGCATCATCCGGGCCATGCGCATCGCCAACGTGCCCAGCCCGAACAAGGCCATCTATGACCACAACGACATGGCCAGCCTGAAGGCGTGCCTGGACGCCGTGCCCGAGGGCATCGAGCGGGTAGTGGTGATTTTCGACGGCGTCTTCAGCATGCGCGGGGATTACGCGCCCATCGAGCGGATCGAAGAGGTCGTCTCGGCCTTTCGGGCCAAATTCAAGGACGGCGTGACCACGGTGGTGGATGACTCGCACGGCATCGGGGCTTACGGGGAAACCGGCCGGGGCACGGCCGAGTACACCGCGACCCAGCCGGACGTGATCATCGGCACCTTTGGCAAGGCCTTCGGGGTCAACGGCGGTTTCGTGGCCGCGACCGAGGCGGTGGTCGAGGCCATCCGGCAAAAGGCCGACACCTACATCTACACCAACCCCCTCGGCGTGGCCGACTGCGCGGCCGCCCTCAAGGCCGTTGACTTGGCCGACAGCGCCGAGGGTCTCAGCCGGCTGGCCGCCCTTAAACGGGGCATCGCTCAATTCCGCCAGGGGGTCGCCGACCTGGGCCTGGAGTCGATTCCGGGGCCCCATCCCGTCGTGCCCGTCCTGGTCCGGGCCACCGCCAAAACCCACCGTCTGGTTGAATACCTTTTCGAGCAAGGGGTCCTGGTGGTCGGCTAGACCTTCCCGGTCGTCCCCCGGGGCGACGAGACGATCCGCTTCCAGATCAACGCGGCCCACACCAAGGCCGACATTGACCAGGTCCTGAAAATCATGGCGAAATTCAAAATGTAGCCCGGTGATAACCAATGATTACCGGGCTTGGATAGTGTAATCCGCCGACTATAGAATCTTGAGGCGGAGATAGAAAAGGGGGTGGCAGGCTTTGAGTCATGACGTGGTCTTCGTCGGGATAATTGAAAAAATGTCAGCTCGGTGCGGATTCACCAGATGACGGGGGTGGTTCCCTGAGCGATTTTCACAAGGGAGGATTTCTTTAAGGAGGTTGCCGAGAATGCATCACCTGATGGCCGGTTGATCAGTAGTTGTCTGGACTAAATAATAAATTAAGGAGGGGAAAATGAAGCCGAGGAAAATGAAAATAGCTGTTTTGTTGGTTTTCGTGCTAGTTGCACTGTCCTCTCAAATCTCGCTGGGTGAGGAAAAACCTTTGGTGATGTCATTCCGCGGCGACGCGGTTACCCTCGACCCGCACGGTCGGGAAGAGGGGACGACGTTATCCATTCAGGGGAACATTTTCGATACCCTGGTCAGGTTTGATTATGACCTTAAGACTGTGCCCGCCCTGGCCACTTCCTGGAAACAGGTCGATGACAACACTTGGGAATTCAAACTGCAACAGGGGGTCAAGTTTCACAACGGCGAAGACTTTACCGCCAGATCGGCCAAGTTCAGTCTGGAACGGGCCAAGACCCTTCCTCAAAGCCAAATGAAGGGCTCCTGCCCGGACTTCAAGGAATTGATCGTCGTTGATGATTACACGCTCCGCCTGGTTACGGAAGTGCCCCAGCCCGAAACGGTGCTCATGTTGGGCAACATCTACATGGTGCCGGAGAAATACTACTCTGAAAATACTCCCGAGTATGTGGCGACTAGGCCGGTCGGCTCGGGGGCCTATAAATTCATCAAGTGGGTCAAAAACGACCGACTGGAACTGGTGGCCAATGAATCCTGGTATCGAGGCCCGGTCGGGTTTAAGCACGTGATAATCCGGCCCATCCCTCAGGATACGACCAGAGTGGCGGCTCTTATTTCCGGTGAGATCGATGTCTGCGAAGCCGTGCCCATCCCGGACATCCCCCGGGTCGAGAAAAATAAAGGCACCTACGTCAGCCGAGCCCCGTCTTATCGGGTTATTTTTGTCCAGTTTGACATCTCGAGTGAGAAAGGCGGCAAGGGTCCTGATTGTCAACCGGGGATCCCGGCAGGCAAGCCGAACCCGTTCAAGGACATCCGGGTCCGGCAGGCGGTGGCCCACGCGATTGACGTAGACAGCATTATCAAGAACGTCATGAAGGGCAGCGCCTACCCGGCGTCAAACATTATCAGCCCTTATTGCTTCGGCTATAATCCCGATGTCAAACGGCCGAAGTACGACCTCGACCTGGCCCGGTCTCTGCTTAAGGAGGCGGGATACGAAAATGGCTTCGAGGCCAACTTCGACGCCCCCAACGATCGCTACATCAATGACTACCTGGTGGCCGAGGCCATCACCGGTCAGCTAGCCGAAATCGGCATCAAGCTGAACCCCAATATCGTGCCCAAGGCGGTCTGGGTCCCCATCATCTTCAAGTACAAGTCGCCGTTCTGGTTGCTGGGCTGGGGGCACATGTCCTGGAGCACGACGTTCAATCAGTTTTTCAGAGTCAAACAAGGGGCCTATGGTAGAACAAACCTGGGCCGGTTGAATGATCCGGCTTTGGAAAAAAAGATAGCCGAAGCCAACAGCATTATGGACGTGGAAAAGCGAAAGAAGCTCTGTGAAGAGATCATGGCGGAAACCATGGGCCTTTACTATGTCGTCCCGCTCTATTACCAGGAAAACGTCAACGGCTATTCCAAACGGGTCAACGGTAAGGCGAGGATCAATGAGAACGTCTTTGCCAGCGACATCACGC
>CAYXRH010000095.1:0-7091 GCA_964466355.1 uncultured Thermodesulfobacteriota bacterium | reverse complement strand
GCTCGGGGCCCCCTTACGGGTGAGGCCCGGGGCGTTGCCAACTAATACCGAGGTTGCCTGGGGGCGTCCCGCCCCCGGGCAACCGCCGCGGACCGCATGGGGTAATTGTTTGTCCCGGCCCGCTTCGCCGGAATTATTTAAAGGGCCGGGGACATCGACTTTCAAGCTAGTCAAGGTAAAGGACCGAGATGTTACTCTTCCTGCTGAGACGGGCGGTTCAGGCCATCGCTGTATTGTTTGCCATCTCCGTCATCTTCTTCACCATGCTCCATGCCACCGGCGACCCCATCGAACTGCTCATGCCGCCGTCGGCCACCCCGGAGCAGGTGGACCAGATGCGCCATCATCTCGGCCTGGATCGGTCGATACTGACTCAATACGCCACCTTCTTGAAAAACGCCCTCCATGGCGAGTTGGGAGTTTCCTTTTATCATGGCGAACCGGCTCTGAATCTTGTCTTGGCCCATCTACCGGCGACGATGGAGCTGGTGGCCGCCGCGATGATCATCTCCTTGATCTTATCGCTGCCCTTGGGGGTGCTTTCCGGGTCCCATAAAAACTCCCTGACCGACCGGATGTGCCTCCTCGGCTCCCTGTTCGGTATCTCGGCGCCGCCTTTTCTGATCGGCATCGTTTGCATCCTGGTCTTCAGTGTTGAGCTGAATTGGCTGCCTTCCTGCGGCCGAGGCGGCCTGGACAATCTGATCTTGCCGGCCAGTTCGATGGCCTTGTATCGCCTGGCCCTTTTTGTCCGCCTGCTCCGGGCCGGCATGCTGGACGTCCTCAGTCAGGACTACATCCGGACCGCGCGGTCCAAGGGCCTTTCGGAAAAAACCGTCGTCTATAAACACGCGTTCAGAAACACCCTCATCCCCTTCGTGACCATCAGCGGCCTGCAGACGGGCAGCATCCTCGCCGGGGCCATCGTCACCGAGAAGGTCTTTGCCTGGCCCGGGATGGGTCGCCTCTTTCTGGATGCCATCACCAAGATGGATTATCCCGTGGTTATCGCCTGGGCCTTGGTCACGGCTTCCATGTTTGTAATAATTAACACTATTGTTGATATTGTCTACGTCTGGATCGATCCAAGGATACGCCTTGAGCGCTGAACGGGTGCGGACTCTCCCTCAGGCCCAATTCCTATGGTGGCGCTACACCCCCGCCGAGCACCGCCTCTTGCACAGCTATTTGACGAGCTGGATCACCTTGGGGGCCACTGCCCTGCTCCTCATCCTGGTGGCCTGCGCCCTTTTGGGGCCCTGGATCGTTCCGGTGGACCCGGTCAAACAGGACCTCTCGGCGACCTTGAGGCCGCCGGTGTGGATGGAAGGCGGCGACAGCCGCCACCTCCTCGGCACGGACCGGCTGGGCCGGGACGTCCTGAGCAACATCATCTACGGCCTCAGGATATCTCTGTTGGTCGGTTTTTTGAGCGTGGGCCTGTCGCTGCTCATCGGTTTGGCCCTGGGCCTGTTGGCCGGATATCTCCGCGGCTTCTGGGAAGACCTGATCATGCGGCTGGTGGATATCCAGCTCTCCTTGCCCCTGATCCTGGTCGCCCTCTGTTTCATGGCCATCTTCGGCCGGGGGCTTTTCAAGCTGGCCTTGATTCTGGCCCTGGTCGGCTGGGCTGAGTATGCCCGAACCGTCCGCAGCACGGTCCTGTCCATCAGGGAAAAGGAATACATTGAAGCGGCTCATGCCTTGGGGTTCGGCCCCATCTGCATCATGGTCAAACACATGCTCATCAACAGCATCACGCCGGTGATTATTCTTTCCGGCGTCCAGGTTCCCAGAGTGATCATTCTTGAAGCGACCTTGAGCTTCCTCGGCCTCGGGGTTCCGGTGACCGTCCCGTCCTTGGGGCAGGGGATCGCCAGGGGATATCAGGTTCTTTTCTCAGGGAGTTGGTGGCCGTCCATCCTGCCGGGGTTGACGCTCGTCCTTTTGGTGGGCTGTATCAACACCGTCGCCGACTGGCTCCGCGACTCCTTGGAACCACGTTCCAACTAGACCTCGGGAAAAGATCGAGTGGGGGATCAGTTCCGTTGAAAAATCAGGACAGAATACTTGAGGTCAAGGAGTTACGGGTCTCCTTCCGCACTCTCATGGGCACAATCCGGGCCGTGGACGGGGTCAGTTTTCACCTCGATCGGGGTGAAACCCTCGGGGTGGTCGGTGAAAGCGGCTGCGGCAAAAGCGTCATGGCCATGTCTCTGCTGCAGCTGATTCCAAGCCCCCCGGCCGAGCGCATCACCGGCCAGGCCAACTTCCTGGGCCGAGACCTTATCGGTCTGTCCGAGGAAGAGATCCGGGACATCCGGGGGAATCAGATCTCCATGATCTTTCAGGAACCGATGACCGCCTTGAACCCCGTGTTCACCATCGGGGACCAGATCAGCGAGAGCATCCGTCTCCATAAAAAATTATTCGCCAAGGCCTCCAGGGAAAAAACGATCGAACTCCTCCGCTTGGTCGGCATCCCCGCGGCGGAGCGACGATTCGACGAATACCCCCACCAGCTCAGCGGGGGCATGCGTCAAAGGGTCATGATCGCCATGGCCCTAAGCTGTGAACCGGAACTTCTCATCGCCGATGAGCCGACCACGGCCCTGGACGTGACGGTCCAAGCTCAGATACTCGATCTGATCAAGGAGCTCCAGGTCAGAAATCACATGGGGGTCATCATGATCACCCATAACCTGGGAGTCATCGCCGAGACATCCGATCGGGTCATTGTGATGTACTGCGGTCGGGCCGTCGAAGTGGCCACCGTCGATACCATCTTCCACAACCCGCTTCATCCCTATACCAGACTTCTCCTCCAATCCGTGCCGAGGCTTGACGGCCAGGGGGAAGCGGCAAGGCTGCGGGAGGTACCCGGCCTGGTGCCGAGTATCCACGATCTGCCCGACGGCTGCAACTTCCATCCCCGCTGCGACTGCACCGAGGAAGTCTGTCGTCAGGTCGAACCCGAGCTGGTCGAGGTGGAGCCGGGTCACCTGGTTGCCTGTACCTTGGCCGCCGGCGCCTGCACTTCAAGGGGACTAGCCTGATGGGAAGCACATCTGTCCATGCAGTTGAAAACAGGGACCGGGGCGATCAGGCGTTGCTCCGGGTTCGTGATCTGAAAAAGCACTTCCTGATGAATCGGACCTCGCTTTTTCAGCCCAGGGAAAAAGTGTTCGCCGTGGACGGCGTCAGCTTCGACGTGTGGTCCGGGGAGACGTTGGGGATAGTCGGGGAGAGCGGCTGCGGCAAGTCGACCATCGCCCGGGCCATTCTGCATCTCATCGAACCCACGTCGGGCCAGGTCCTCTTTAAAGGACAAAACGTTACCTCGCTCAAGGGCGCGGCTCGGAAAAAATTGAGAGCCGAGATGCAGATCATCTTTCAGGACCCCTACTCATCCCTGAACCCCCGGCTGAACGTGGCGACCATCGTCGGCGACTCCCTTAAAACCCACGGGCTGGCCAAGGGCGGCGAAGTCAAGGATCGGGTGATCGACATCCTGGGCAAAGTCGGTATCCGTCCCGAAAGAATGACCGCCTACCCCCATGAGTTCAGCGGCGGCCAGCGCCAGCGCATCGGCATTGCCCGGGCCTTGATATTGGAGCCGAAGTTGGTCATCTGCGATGAGCCGGTCTCGGCCCTGGATGTCTCCATCCAGGCCCAAGTGCTCAACCTGCTGGTCGATCTGAAAGACGCCTTCAACCTGTCCTATATCATGATCACCCATGATCTGAGCGTGGTTAACTACATCTGCAACCGGGTCGCCGTGGTTTATCTGGGCCGGATGATCGAGATCGGCCCCAAGGGCTCGGTTCTGGGCAACCCCCAGCATCCCTATACCCGGACCTTGATATCGGCCGTCCCTATTCTGGATCCCCGGACAAAGAAAAAGAAAATCGTGTTGACCGGCGAGATCCCCAGCCCCATTTCCCCGCCGTCGGGGTGTCATTTCCATACGCGGTGCCCCGACGCCATGGAGATCTGCAAGCGCCAGGTACCCGCCTGGACCGAAACCGGGGCCGGCCATAGCGTCGCTTGCCACCTCTATGCCAGTTCCACGGCCGAGAATTGACAGCCGAAAACGGGGGGCTGAGAAGAATCGTTTTTCGCCAGCTGCCGGATGCCCGGCAGTTGATCCTCGGGGATGAGTAACATGGGAGGCCCCGTAAAAAGCATCGGTCGATCGGAACAGACCTGGTCGATCCGGCCGGCCGGGGCCTGGCAGGCTAAATGAGCGCCTGCCTATGCGCCAGCGCCGGGATATGGAGGAAGGGATGATCACGGCATTTGTTGAGGGCGCGGTAGTTATCGGCGACGGCCGGCTCTCGGAACAGGCCACTGTCCTGGTTGAAGACAGTCGAATCGTCGAGGCGGCGGAAGGCAGTATCGCCATCCCACGAGGCGCCCGAAAAATTCCCCTGGCCGGCCGGACTCTTGTTCCCGGCTTTATCGACTGCCACATCCACATCTGTCTGGATTACACCGCCGACCCGTTTGGCTCCCTGATGAAAGCGTCGATACCCCTGACCGCGATAAAGGCCGCGAATTTCGCCCGCCAGACCTTGATGGCGGGGATAACCACCGTCCGCGATCTCGGCGGCAGAAATGGCGTCGATCTGGCGGTCAGGGACGCCGTCAATTCAGGCTTGATCAGGGGCCCCAGAATGCTGGCCAGCGGCCAGGTCATTTGTATTACCGGCGGGCACGGCTGGCCCATCGGCCTGGAAGTCGACGGGCCGACCGAGGTGAGAAAAGGGGTCAGGCAACTCCTCAAGGCCGGCGTGGATGTGGTCAAATTCATCGCCACCGGCGGCGCCATGACCCCTGGCGCGCCGCCCAACCTGGAACAGCTCAGCGAGGATGAGCTTCGGGCCGGAATCGAGGAGGTCCACAAGGCGGGCCGAAAGACGGCCACCCATGCCAAGGGGACTAGCGGCATCCTTAACGCTCTTCGGGCCGGCATAGACACTCTCGAGCACGGGACTATCCTCAATGAAGAAGCCGTGGCGCTCATGGTCGAGAGGGATGTCCCTCTAATCCCGACCCTGTCCGCGCTGGACAATATTGAGCTGAAGGGGGTCGCCGCCGGCATCCCGCCTCACGTCGTCGAAAAGGCCCTCATGGGAAAATATATCCGCCTGGAAAGCCTCCAGATGGCCCGCCAGGCCGGGGTCAAAATTGCCATGGGGACCGATGCGGGGACCCCTTTCAACGACCATGGGGCGAACCTGGCGGAGCTGACGCGCCTCGTGAAAGCGGGGCTCTCCCCCATGGAGGCCCTTGTGGCGGGCACCGGAACCGCGGCCCGGGTCCTGGGGCTGGAAAATGATATCGGAACTATTGAACCAGGCAAACTGGCCGATCTTGTCGTCCTTGAGGGGAACCCCCTCGAGAACATCTCGCTCCTTGCGGAACCCGAAAACCTGAAGGTGATCATGAAAGAGGGAATTCTGATCAAGGAAGAACCTTAAGGCCAGCCCATCTTATTGTTGAAAAACACGCGGAAGACGTGTCCACCCTGGAGGAATTGAAGGATGAAATACGTCAATAGCATGCTGGAGCTTATCGGCAACACGCCTCTCCTTAAATTGAACAAGGTGGCCAAGGACGTCCCGGCGAACGTCTTCGTGAAACTTGAGTTCCTCAATCCGAGCGGAAGCTACAAGGACAGGATGGCCCTGTCGATGATTGAGGCGGCGGAGAAAGGGCTCACCTGGAATAAACGGAAGCTGGAAAAGGACGGCACCGTGTGCGACGCCTCGGCGGGGAATACCGCTCCCGCGGTGGCCTTCGTCAGCGCGGTGAAAGACTACAAGGCCAAGCTGGGCATATACAAACCCATGCTTCGGGGCGAGAGCACGAGGCTGAAGATCACCTCGGCCTTTGGGGCCGATGTCTGCCAGTGCCGGCCGCCGACTGATTTCATGGCCGAGGAAAAATTGAAACTGGTCCCCGAGGAGGACCAGGACCTGCCCTGGATGATTGCCGGGAAGATGCACATGAGTGAAGTGGAAAGGACTGACCCCGGGGCGGTCTGGTTGGATCAGATATACAACAAATACAACTATATCGGTCAAATGGGCATCGGCCGCGAAATATACGACCAGTTGGACGGCAACGTCCATGCCTGGGGATGCGCCCTCGGCTCCGGAGCGACCTTGTTCGGGGTGGCTCTGGCCTTGGAGGAGAAGGGGGTGCGGCCCTACACCTACGGCATTGTCCCCGGCGGAAGCGAAGTCTACATGGAGCTAAAAAAGGATGAAGCCGAGAAGGGCGAGTTCGAGACCTCCAAGCTGAAGCAAAAATTGGCTGGGTGGATGGGCCTGGAAAAATGGCGGACTGAAAAATCGATAATCGACCGTATGTTGGAAAAAGGCTATCCGGACAAGTTCTTCAGGATATCCACCGAGGACGCCAGAAACACGGCCAACAGATTGTGCCGGGAAGAGGGCGTCTACTGCGGCATGTCCTCCGGGGCTAATGTGTTCGTGGCCTTGAAAATAGCCGCGGAGATGAGCGAAGGCCAAAACGTGGTCACGGTCGTCGTGGATCGGCGGGATCGGTATCTCGGCGAATACCCGAACGATGTTTTCATCGTCTAGCCGGGCGGCCGCAAGGAGGCTTTCAGGTTAGCCGGTCTCAAGTCGAAAAGTGTGCTGTGCTGGTATTGACCTGACAGTTTGAGGCGGCAGAGGTGGTGGCCATGCCGCCTCCAGACGGGTTAGAAGAGGTGGTTGAGAGACCATCTCCAACCCGAGCAAGGAGGCTTACACATGACCACCGAGAAGAAGGTAGCCCGAAGGAAGCTGAGTCTGTTAGAGCTTGCTGCTGAGATGAAGAACGTCAGCCGGGCCTGCCGGATCATGGGGTACAGTCGGCAGCAGTTTTACGAGATCAGACGCAACTACCAGACCTTTGGGGCCGAGGGGTTGGTGGACCGTTTACCGGGTCCCAAGGGGCCGCACCCCAACCGAGTCAGTGAAGAGATTGAGAAGGCCATTTTGGATCACAGCCTTGAACATCCCTGTCACGGCTGCCCGCGGGTGGCCGAGGAACTGGCCTTGAAAGGGGTCCAGGTC
>CAYXRH010000094.1:0-12631 GCA_964466355.1 uncultured Thermodesulfobacteriota bacterium | reverse complement strand
CATCGAGGCCGAGGACACGGCCGCGGCCTTATTGAGATTCAGCTCCGGGGCCCTGGGGGTCATCGAGGCCACCACCGCCACCAGGCCCAAGGACCTGGAGGGCTCGCTGAGCATTCTGGGCGAGGGCGGCTCGGTGGAGCTGGGCGGCTTTTTCATGAACAGATTAACCACCTGGCAGTTCGCCGAACCCAGGCCCGAGGACGAGACCATCTTTCAAACCCACGGACAAAACCCGGACGTTTTCGCTTGGAACCACACCGAGTACCTCAAGGACGTGGTCCAGGCCATCCGGACCGGGACCAAGGGTTTGGTCGAGGGGTTGGAGGGCCGCCGCTCTCTGGAGTTGATCACGGCCATCTATGAGTCGGCCGAGACCGGAGGCGAGATTCACCTCCGCTTCAGGCCCCGGGTGGTCCGACTGGGATACGGACAAAAGGAAAGGAACCCTCGATGAAAATACCATTGGTCGATCTCAAAGCCCAGTACGCCACCATCGAGGACGAAATCCAGGTCGCGTTTAAGGAAGTCATTGATAATACGTCTTTTATTGGCGGACGGTTCGTCAGCCGGTTTGAGGATCAATTCGCCGCCTGGGTCGGCCGACGCTTCTGCCTCGGCGTGGCCAACGGCACTGACGCTTTGGTGATCGCCCTGAGGGGCCTGGGCCTCAAGCCCGGCGACGAGGTCATCGTCCCGGCCCTGACCTTCATCGCCACGGCCGAGGCGGTCACCCAGGCCGGGGGGCGGGTCGTCTTCGCCGACGTGGATCCGCTGACCCGCTGTCTCGATCCGGCGGCGGCGGCGGCGGCCATAACTCCGGCCACCAAGGGCGTCATCGCCGTTCACCTCTACGGCCATCCAGCCGACGTTCTCACTCTTTTGGACCTGATCCAGAAAAATGACCTGTGGCTTATCGAGGACGCGGCCCAGGCCCACGGAGCGGCCCTGGACGGGAGACAGGTGGGCACCTTCGGCCGGCTGGCCTGCTATTCCTTTTATCCGGGTAAAAACCTGGGCGCCTACGGCGACGCCGGGGCGATCCTTGGCGACGACGAGGCCCTGGATGAGCACATGCGCATGTGGGCCAACCACGGCCGCCAGGAGAAGTACAGCCACCTTTTCGAGGGCGTCAACTCGCGGCTCGACGCCCTCCAGGCGGCCGTCTTGTCGGTCAAGCTGCCCCATCTCAACGACTGGAACTGTGCGCGCCGCCGGGCCGCGGCCGGATACAGGGACAGGCTCAGCGGGCTGGCCGCCCGGGGTGAACTGGTCTTGCCGCCGGATCATCCCGGCCACGTCTACTACGTCTTCGTCGTCCAGACGCCCGAGCGCGAGAGTCTCCTCAACCACCTCCGCGCTCAAGGCGTCGGCGCGGCGATCCACTTTCCGGATGCTCTGCCCCGGCTCAAGGCTTACGAACACTTAGGCTGTCGGCCGGGCCAGTTTCCGACGGCCGAAAAGCTGGCCGCCGAGGTTTTGTCCCTGCCGCTTTTTCCGGAGATCACCCCGGCCCAGCAAGACTACGTCGCCGAGCAGATAAAAATCTTTTTCGAGAAAGCCTGATCTCCTGGCCCGCCTTTTGTTGGTCACCTCCATCTTTCCCCCCGAGGCCGGCGGCCCGGCGACCTTCATCTCGGCCTTGGCCCCGGCCTTGGCCGAGGCTGGTCATCAGGTCCGGGTCTTCACTCTTTGGGACCGAGAACCCCCTCAGAGACCGGCTTGGCTGTTCGGAGCGGCTCGTTCGAGGTCTCTGCCCCTCAGAATGCTCACCGTTTTCGGCCGACTGCTGAGGCACGTGGGCTGGGCTGATCTGGTCTACGTAAACGGTCTGGAGCTGCCGGCCGTTTTAGCGGCGCGGCTGAAAAAGCGGCCCTGCCTTTTGAAGATCGTGGGCGATTACGCCTGGGAGCGGGCTCGCCTGCGCGGAGGGACGAGCTTGAGCGTGGAGGAGTTTCAAGAGGCGCCGCTCCCCCTCGGCCTGGGCCTGCAGCGCTGGCTGCGAGGCTTTTACGCCTCCAGGGCCGATCTGATCATCACCCCGAGCCGATATCTGGAAAAAATAGTCAGCGGCTGGAGAGTGCCCCGGAATCGCATAAAAGTGGTCTTCAACGGACTGACGCCCATCCCGCCGCCCTTGAGTGAACTTTGCTGGACCCCCAGGCCCGCCTCTCAAGAACCGCTCATCCTCGCCGCCGCCAGGCTGGTGAACTGGAAGGGCATCGACCACCTCATCGAGGCCCTGAAGCTCTTGGAGCGGCCGGCCCGACTGCTCATCCTGGGCCAGGGCCCGGAGAGGGCCAGATTGACCCGCCTGGCCGATGAGCTGGGCTTGAGCCGGCGAGTCGACTTCGGCGGGCGAGTGGCCAGAGGCGAGGTTCTCCATGAAATGTCGCGGGCTGACGCCTTTGTTTTGCCCAGCGGCTACGAGGGCCTGCCCCACGTGATCCTGGAGGCTCTGTTTGTGGGCGTGCCGGTGGTGGCGGCCCGCGCCGGGGGCACGCCCGAAGTGATCACCGACCAGGAGACCGGCCTCCTGGTCCCTTTTGGACGTCCTGATCTTCTGGCTGCGGCCTTGGATAGGATCTTCTCTGATCCAAGTCTGGCCGTGTTCCTGTCCCGCGCCGGCCGGGCCGCGGCGGTCCGTTTCGCCTGGTCCGAGACGGTGGCTCAGAGCCAAGCCTTGATCGAGGGGATGATCAGGTGACGCGCCAACGGCTTGCTTCATGTTTAGCTTGAGAATGCTCAAAGTTTCAGGGCCATACTTGAACGAATATAATTACAGCCGAGGTTTCTTCTTGACACCAATTCATTGGTTGAGTAATGAGTAATAAAATAGAACGATGAACAACCTTCTTTCAGGACTAGTCACTTCCACGACCCGGGTTAAGCTGTTGGTCCGGTTGTTCGCCAACCCCGAGGCCAGCTCTTACCCGCGGGCCCTGGCTGATGAGTTCGGCCTCTCGACCAACGCCGTCCGGAAGGAGCTGAACCGACTCTCTCAGGCCATGCTGCTCACCTGCCACCGCAACGGCCGCGAACTGCACTATCAGGCCAACCAAGGGCATCCCTTGTTTAATGAATTGGCTTCCATGGTCAAAAAAGTTCTGGGCATTGACCGGGTGACCAACGAGATCTTGAGCCGGCTCGGCGAGTTGGAAAAAGCCTTCCTGGTGGACGATTACGCCCTGGGCATCGAGTCAGGAATCATCGATCTGGTTCTGGTCGGTCATATAGACCGCCAAAATCTCCTGGACCTGGTGGCCAAAACCGAAAGATTCCTCAAGCGCAAGATCAGAACCTTGGTTTTGACGCCCGAGGAGTACGCCAGGCTGGCTGATTGCTTGAAGGCCAAGCCGAGTTTGCTGTTGTGGAATAACGCGGTCAGGGAAAGCTGACCCCGGCCGCCGAAAAATAGCGCGCCTGGCATCGATTACAGAACGATTTTTGTCTGTTATGTAATCGAGAGAGCGGAGCTTTAATCAAATAACAAAAATTGAGGCTGAGACTCAATCCTTTCTTGAGTTAGCTTGACCATGAGTTGATATATGAAGATTGGCTTTTCAGTCGAATCATGTCGCGCTCCCCGAGTGAAGAACACCAAATGAGGGAAGAATTCCATCCTCGGGGATGATGAGGGCTGGACCGTGAAACTACTCCTTATTCGATTCGCCCAAAGAGCTGGTGAAAACACGACCATACCTTGGCATTTCAGCTTTTATAAGGACATCCTCGAAAGCCAGGGTCACGTGGTTGATATTATAGATAATCAGGTGGAGAACCACCCCATCGGGCAGCTCGTCGATATCGTCAAGACGGGGAAGCATGAGTTGGTCGGAACAGGGGGAATGGGCAGCGTTTATGGTCCGTTGAAATCTTTTACGTCTGCCCTGAAGCGCGAGAAGCCAGATGTTTGGATCGTCGCCGGAGGCCAGATTGTGGCCGATTATGAATTCATTCTTAGGAGTTGCCCCGTCGATATTCTTGTCTTGGGCGAGGGAGAGATAACTCTTTCCAAGATAGTCAATGCATTAGACAATGGTCAACCGTGGAAAAACATTCCTGGAATAGCTTTCCTGAAGAACGGTCAAACGATCAGAACGAAGCCAGAAAGGCTCATCCGCCTCGATGATCTGCCTGACTTCAACTTTGGCAATCTTGACCTCCATAAATACAATACCGAAGTTTCTGATGTTTTTCTAGTGGATGAGCGGGCAAGAGACCTTAAAAACAGGGGGCACAAGCATATTTTACTATTCATTGCCAGAGGATGCCCCTATAGATGCTTCTTTTGCTACCGCCAGCTTCCGGGGCATCGGACCTTCAGTCGAGACAGGCTGGAGCAGATCATTCGACAGTTCAAGCGCAACCATTACAGTTTTTTCACATTCGCGGATGAATGCCTCTCAGCCAATGAGAAATATTTACATCAAATTTGTCAATTAGCCAAAAAATATGAATTCTATTGGCTCACCGGCGGAGCTCGTGTCGATCACGTCAACCCAAACTTAATTCGAACACTCAAAGAGCATAACTGCGTCCAATTAGTCTACGGGGTGGAGTCGTTTGATCAAGACATGCTTGCCGCGATGAACAAGGGGACGACCCCAAAACAGAATATAGACGCCCTCAATTGGACTTATCAGCACGGAATCAGTAGCGTATTGCAGCTCATTCTGGGTCCTCCCGGTGAGAATCGGAAGACTATTTTGAACACCCGGAAAGGCATTTGGTCATGCTATTCAAATGTAGATCGAGTCGCCGTGGCGGTTCTGAATCCTTACCCGGGTTCCCCGGCCTATCAGTACGCGATTGACCAAGGATTGATCACCGACAAGGGGCTCGCTCACAGCGAATTTGGTGATAAAACTAAAATTGTGGTAAATTTATCAAAACTGAGCCGGAAGGAGCTGGCCGCTTGGCGGGATTGGCTTGTCCTGGAGGCGCACATCAGTTATCGGGTCAAAAACGGTCATTCCTTGCGGGACAGGTCTTTCTTGTCTCGGCTTAAGAAGTTCGTCAGGTGGTCGTATGTTCCTTTGATGCGTGAGCCAAAGAATTTTCTCTTGTTCACATATTACCTTTTAAAAGGCTTTCAGTACTGGCTGAAGCCCTCCCCGAAGCTCCAGCCGACCGGAACGTGAGACCCCGAGGAAGCACGGCCAGGGGCGGCGGGCGGCTTTATGGGTCATGTGGCGGGGCGCGGCTGAATGGCGCCATCGACGGGCGTCGTTTCAGTTCAACCGGTCTTCATTGCCAGTGACCATTGTCCTATTGGAACGAAGCGGCCGAAGTCGCATGCCTGAGGAAGTTGTGCGCCGTTTGAGCCCAAACCGTTGCCGAGGTTTTGAGAGACCGATTTGTTAGCCCGATACCCGGTGCGGTCATTGTCTCGGTCGCAGGAAGAGGCGGTCAGGGATTTTAACGCCTGCTTGAAGGATGGGTCGCTCTCACTGGTTGAGAAGCCGTGCGTTTGCTGTGGTGGCGAGAAGAAGCGGACGATCTTCACCAATGATCGCCACGGCGTCAGACAAAAAACGGTCATGTGCGCCGATTGCGCAATGATTTTCACCAACCCTCGTCTGAGCCGGGAAGATCAAGATCAATTCTACACTGCGGATGTGTACCGCATGATCTACACCCCCGAAGCCGCCACGGTTCAAGACGTCGTGGCGCGCTTTGCCCAGGGATACGCTTTGGCCGAAGAATATGAGCCGGCTCCGTTTGACCCCTCTGCTTTTCATGCCTTCAGCTTCTTGGATTTCCTGACGAGTGCCAGCCTGAACTACGAATCGGTTTGTGAGGTGGGAGCGGCCGCCGGTCGAAAATTGATTCCTTTCCAGAAGATGGGCAAGAGGGCAGTTGGGATGGAACTGAGCCCTTCTTTGGTTGAACTGGGCCGCCAACGAGGGCTTGATATGCGCCAGGGCTCCGCCGAAGCGTTGACGGAACCATATGATCTTATTATGCTGCTCCATACTTTGGAGCATGTCTTCGACCCGGTCGCCCTCTTGATCGAGTTCGCCCGCTTGGGATGCAAGTACATTTTGATTGAGGTTCCAGGTCTGGTGGACAGGGTACCGTCTATTCAGAACGCGCACAACTTTTACTTCTCCAAGAACACATTGCGGGCGGTGTGCGCCAAGGCGGGCTGGCGTTGCCTGCGAATCGATCACTGTCGCCAAAATGATTACATCTTTGCCCTTTTTGAACATGACGGCGAAGGACTCACCTTTACTTACGACCGGCGTCAGGAAAAAGCCCGCAATCAGAGGGTTTTGCGCCGATTCAAGCTCGGACTTCTTCGCCGAATGGTCTTGCAACCCCTCGGTTTGGATGAGGTTAAAGTCCTGAGTCGGCTGAGGGGTTAATGGCCAAGGGACGGGTGCTCGCAATAGCCCCATGGTTCACTATCAGTCCTGGGATTGGCTTCTTCGAGATCGACGCTCTGGCGTATTGACCGTAGACCAAGATGCCCGAATCTCGTCCGCCTGGCCGCGCCCATTTTAGGCGCGAACCAAAGATGGCACATTCGGCGGCGTCTTTTTAGCCTGCCAGCGGCTGGACGAGTATTTCTTGACTCAAGGCCGGGACAACATCGTCAACGTGGCCTCCATCTACGGCGCCGTCCCATCGCACTTCCTCTAGTGATGGTATCCCGCTAAGCCTAGCCATAGACTATTGAAGAGAGGGATGGGTGGTGGATATTTTGTCTTTGATGTTAAAAGATTTGGAGAGCGCTCCGAGTATATATCAGCCGACGAACTATTGGGCCGTGCTTTTACCTAACATATTGGAGAAGCACAGACGATTTGGACTCGAAAGAATAAAATATCATCCACATTTCGTGCCCATTTATCGAACACGTCGATACACCAGCTCATCTGAACGTTTCTGGGATTCAATTTTATTTTTTCTAGAAGAACGCCCGAATCGGTACACTCTGGCGATCTCCAAGCGCATAAGACGTAATGTATATAATTCTCCTCTTCCGGAAAAGCATTACATTACTTTTGTCGCCGCCGACAGGCCCTACGCCTCTCCAATCATACAGCATGTCAGTGAAAGTGAACTGGGTGGGGCAAAAAAAAGAAAGGGTCATCTCTATGAGTTTGATGGGAAAAAATATAGCAAAGGTATGCTTAAGTATTTGAGAGGATTGGCTTTCCTGAAGAAGACTGTCTGTGATAATTCAGAGCGGATTGAAAATGTTATTGAGATCGGGGGCGGAATTGGGACCCTCGGGGAGATCATGCTCAAGGCAAAGGGTAAAAATTTCTTTTACTTGAATATTGATATCCCGCCGATGGCGTATTTTTCTACAGAATATCTGAAAATGGTATTTGGTGATAAGACAATTCTTGATTATAGCGAATCATGCATGATGAATATTATCAATATTGAGGAGATTAGAAAGAAATACAGGGCCGCCGTGGTATGTCCATGGCAACTTAATAGAATTAATGGTCATTTTGACCTTTTTGTGAACTTTACATCTTTTCAGGAGATGGAGCCGGATGTAGTGTCGCATTATGTTAATAAAGTCAGCCCCATGATTAAACATTACGTTTTGTTAATGAACAGAAAATGTGGCCAAAATGTCGCAACCGAGCCAGGACAACGGGGTGTAATTAGGCCAATAACAATGAATGAGATTATACAACTATTCCGAAACTTTAAAGTGGCTGACCGAAACCAGTCAGTTTTTGGCGACCGCGATCAAGAGGCGGCCGTTTTGATCCGGAGGCTGTGACATGAAAGATCTTTTAAAATATCAACTTGAAAGCTCCACCTCCTGTCATCAGAGGTCGTGAATGAGGGAGGATGAGAACTTGTCTCAGGATACAGCCACAAACAAAGGCCTCCTGGCCCAAAAGGTGATCATCGTCGCCGGCGGCGGAGGCTTGTTGGGCCGCCAGTTCGGCCAGGCCATCGCCCGCCAAGGCGGGCTGCCCGTCCTGGCGGATGTGGATCTCCAGGCGGCCCAGCGAGCCGCCTCAGAGATCGAAGCAGCAGAAAAAGGCCGGGCCGTGGAGGCGTGGAAGGTGGACGTGACCTCAAAGGATGACTGGTCCGCCCTCATCAAGAGCCTTCATCAAAGACGCGGCCGCATCGACGCCCTGGTCAACGCGGCCTATCCCCGGACACCTAACTACGGACGCGATTTTTTTGAGGTCGCCTTTGATGACTTCTGCCAGATGGTCTCCTCAAACATCGGCGGCGTCTTCCTGGCCTGCCAGCAACTGGCCGAGTATTTCTTGACCCAAGGCCGGGGCAACATCGTCAACGTGGCCTCCATCTACGGCGTCATCCCGCCGCGCTTCGAGATATATCAGGGCACGGACATGACCAATCCGGTGGAGTACGCGGCCATCAAGGCGGCCGTCATCCACCTGACCAAGTACCTGGCCAAGTACTTCAAAGGCAAAAACATCCGCGTCAACGCCATCTCTCCGGGCGGCGTTTTGAACCGTCAGGATCCTATCTTTGTGGCCCACTACAACCGCTTCGGCTTGAACAAGGGACTGCTGAATAAAGACGACATAAATGGCACTCTGATCTACCTCCTCTCCGATCTGTCCGAGCCGGTCAACGGACAGAACCTGATCGTTGACGACGGTTTCGGCCTTTAGGTCGGGCGATGGCTTTAAGAGGGACGGCTCGTGTCCAACCGACGCTCAAAAGAAAGTGACGGGGTCATGGCCCTCATCCCGGCCAGGGGAGGGTCGAAGAGCGTTCCTAAAAAAAACATCCGCCTCTTGGGCGGACACCCGCTCATCGCCTACACCATCGACGTCTGCCGGCGCTCGCCCTTGATCGGGAGGGTCATCGTCTCCACCGACGACGAGGAGATAGCCGAGGTGGCTCGCCGCTGCGGCGCGGAGACGCCGTTTTTGCGCCCGGCGGCCTTGGCTCAGGACGATTCGCCGGATCGGCCGGTCTTTTTGCACGCCCTCAACTGGTTGGCCGAGAATCAAGGTTATGCGCCGCGCTGGGTCTTTCACCTGAGGCCGACGAGCCCCTTTCGGACCGTGGAGGACATCGCCGCTGTCTACGACCTGTTCAAAAAAACCGCCTGCGACGCCGTCCGCTCGGTCAGCCCGGTGAGCGGCATCTCGCATCCCTACTGGGCCTACGTCGAAAAAGACGGCTACGGCCGGCATTTCATCGACGATCCCGAGATACAGGCCCGCTACACCAACCGGCAGTCATTGCCGCCGGCCTACAAGGCCCACGGGCTGGTGGACGGCTACACGCCCCAGAGCATCAGAAAAAGCCAGGACATGCTCGGCGAGAGGCTCATTCTGTACAAGGTCCCCTGGGCCTTGGACATCGACTCCGAGGTTGATTTTGACTACGCCGAATATCTATTGGTCCGGGGCAGGGTCAGGGGCCTTTGAGCGGCGCGGAATCGGTCCGCGAGCTCGACCAGGAGGAGTGGTCGGCCGCCCTCGGCCGCTTCAGCCGCGTCCGACCGGATATCTACTACTGGCCGCAGTACTACGGCACGTGGGCCAGATACGAGCGGGCCGAGGCGACCTGCCTCTTCGCCCGCCTCAAGGGCGTCGACTTCCTCTATCCTTTTTTTAAGAAAAAGATCGAAGGATACGATCTGGAAGAGGATCATTGGGACATCTTCACCGCCTACGGTTACGGCGGGCTGCTGCCCTCCTCGCCCCGGTTCGAGCCCACGGCCGCGGCTGAGGTGAACCGACTCATCGACGAGTGGTGCCTTAAAAACCGGATCGTGGCCGAGTTCGTGCGCCAGAACCGCGTCTGGGACCTGGCCGGGGCGTATTTGAGGGACGTGAAGCAGGTCCACATCCGCACGAACGTCTATGCCGACCTGAACCGCCCTCTCCAGGAGGAGCTGTCCAAGAGCCGCCGGCGTTACCTCAACATCGCCCGGCGTCGCGGTCTGACCTCGACCATCGATCCCGCCGGCGAGGGCCTGGACTTGTTCTGCGAGCTCTACGCCCTGACCATGGACAAGGTCAAGGCCGAGGCCTATTACTACTTTGACCGTCACTACTTTGAGCGGGTCTTCGATCTTCTCCAGGGCAAAGTCGAGCTGGTCTGGGTCTGGGACGGCCAGGAACCGGCCGCGGGGGCGGTCTGCTTCCAAAGCGGGCACAACTACACCTACCACCTCGGGGCCAGCGACCCGGCCAAGCTGGCCGCCAAGCCCAACGACTTCCTGTTTTACGCCATCCTCCAGCGGGCCAGGTTCCTGGGCTTCAATTACGTCTTTTGGGGCGGCGGCATGTCCACCAGGCCGGATGACTCCTTGTTTCAGTTTAAATCCCGCTTCGGCAGCCTCAAGTTTCCCTGTCACATCGGCCGCAAGATCCACCTGCCCCTCGTCTATGAAAGCCTCTGCCAGCGATGGGCCCGCCGCTTTCCGGATCTGGCCCGGGAAAAGGGGCACATCCTCTTGAAGTACCGCCTGACCGGCTGAGAGGGGCTTGGGAGAGAAGGCGTGGCCATCGGCAAGGACGAGGGCGTTTTCATCATCGCCGAAGCCGGCGTGAACCACAACGGCCGCCTGGCCGCGGCCCTGGAGCTTGTCGGAATGGCCAGGGACTGCGGCGCCGACGCGGTCAAGTTCCAGACCTTCAAAGCCGCGGAGAACGTCACCGCCGCCGCCCCCTTGGCCGATTACCAAACACGGGCCGGCGCCGGGGCGTCCAATCAACTCGAGATGTTGAAGGCCTTGGAGCTGGACGAGGAGGATTTCAGGGCCATCAAGGAAAAATGCGACTCCCTGGGGCTGGATTTCATCTCCACGCCCGACGACGAGTGGAGCGTGGATCTTTTGGTCAAGCTCGGCGTCCCCTTCATCAAGGTCGCCTCGGCCGAGGTGGACAACCTCCCCTTCCTCAGCCTCATCGGCCGACAAAGGCGGCCGGTGCTTCTGTCCACCGGCATGAGCACCCTCGAGGAGGTGGCCCGGGCCGTGGCCGCCCTAAAGCGAGCCGGCGCCTCGGAGGTGGCCTTGCTGCACTGCACCTCCAACTACCCGGCCAATCCAACCGAGATGAACCTGAGGGCCATCGTCACCCTGAGCGACGCCTTCCAGGTCAAAGTCGGTCTCAGCGATCACACCGCCGGCTGGGAGGCGGCCGTGGCCGCCGTGGCCTTGGGCGCCGAGATCATCGAAAAACACATCACCCTCGACAAGACCCTCCCCGGACCGGATCACGAGGCTTCGGCCGACCCGGCCGAGTTCGCTCTTTACGTGGCCAAGATCAGGCTGGCCGAGCTGATGCTCGGCGACGGCGTCAAGCGGCCTCGGGAGAGCGAAAAGGGGATGATCCCGGCCCTGAGGCGCTCCCTGGTCGCCGCCCGGAATCTCGGCCGAGGCGAAGTGCTTTCCTGGGACATGATTCGCTTCAAACGCCCCGGCACGGGCATCTCCCCCGCCCAGGCGGATGAGGCCGTGGGCAAGACCCTCCAGCGCGATCTGCTCCGAGACCAAGTCATTCAATGGCGCCACCTGAAATAGATGACCGCCTTTACGTCTCCACCACGGCCTTCGAGCGCCGCGGCCTGGAGGAGATCGTGGCCGCGGCCAAGCACTGGGGCCTCAAGGGTCTGGAGCTCTCCGGCAAGGTGGCCGCCCCCGGAGGCCTGGCCAAAAACCTGACCGACCTGACGAGCGGACTGCGCATCTTGGTCCACAACTACTTTCCGCCCGAGGACGGCGGCCTGGTCATCAACCTGGCCTCCATCGATCCCGGCATCAGGCGGCGGTCGATTCAGTTCTGCCGCCGGGCCATCGATTGGTGCCGCCGGCTCAAATCGCCTTGCTACAGCGTCCACGCCGGATTTTGCGTGGACCCGGCGCCGCATCAACTCGGCCAGGACCAGACCGCCCTGCCCCGTATCGACCGCGAGGCGGCCAAGGAGCTTTTTTATTCATCGCTCCAGGAGCTCGCGGCTCACGCCGCGGCCAAGGGGATCACCCTCTGCGTGGAAAACAACGTCATCGAGGCCCGGAACCTGATCCGAGGCCGAAACCTGACCGACCTCCTGACCGGGCCGGCCGACTGCGCTGACTTCCTCTCCCGCGAGGAGCTGAGCCAGGTGGATTTTTTGATCGACTTCGGCCATCTCAAGGTTTCGGCCCGCTCAGAGAGCTTTTCCGCGGACGAGTTCCTCGCTCTCGTCGCCCCCCGCACCCGGATCATCCATCTCAGCGACAACGACGGGCGCGCGGATCAGCATCGACCCTTTGACCAGAAAGCCTGGTTCATCGAGCGGCTGCCCCGGTTCCGAAAGGCCTTGGCCGTCCTGGAGGCCCAAAGCCTCTCCCGGCAAAAGATTGAAGGCTGCCTGGGGGTCATGGCTGCGGCTTTAGGCGGGCATTGACGTGAAGATGATCATCGTCACCGGCCCCTATCGCTCCGGCACGACCCTCGTCCAAAAGATGCTCGACGCCCACCCCGCGGTGAACGTGGTCAGCCACGGCCTGCTGGCCTACTTCAAGGCGGCCGAGGCCCTGTTTTTTGAAAGGCTCGGCGCGCCGCCGCCTCCTCTGCTGGCCGTCGATTACTTTGAGCCAGAGACGGCCTATCTCAACCTCTTCGTCGAGACCGAGTTTGACGCCGCGGCCGTGAGCCGGCTTTTGAAG
>CAYXRH010000093.1:1512-12709 GCA_964466355.1 uncultured Thermodesulfobacteriota bacterium | reverse complement strand
TCGAAAACCTCGCGCCTGGTCCTCGAACCAAAATGTGGCTTCGCCACAGCCTCAAGATAGCACAGGCGGGGGAGAGGGGGGAAGAGGGGGACGCCCGCGCCGGTTCACTTGCGGTTGACAAACGCCGGACAAAGGGGAAAGCTGAAAAGAGCGAGCCAGTTGGGGGTGATGGCCGATGAACCTTGAACAGCTTTTGAAGGCCAAGCGAGACGACATAATCCGCCTCGCGGCCCGGCACGGGGCTTATAACGTGCGCCTGTTTGGCTCGGCGGCGCGGGGGGCGGCGGCGGCGGACAGCGACGTCGATTTTCTGATCGACATGGAAAAAGACCGCAGCCTCCTCGATCTGGCCAGTCTCTGGCAAGATCTGGAAGACCTTCTGGGATGCAAGGTGGACGTGGTTGAAACCCAGGGGTTGCATTGGTACATCAAGGATCTGGTGCTGGCCGAGGCGGTGCCGTTGTGAATCGCGACGATCTTTACCTGATCCGCATCAAGGAATGCCTGGATAAGATCATCCTGTACACAGCGGAGGGGAAGGACTCTTTCTGGGGTGACACCAAAACCCAGGACGCCGTCTTGAGAAACCTTCAGACTTTGGCCGAGTCGACGCAACGTCTGTCCGAGGAGGTCAAGGCGGCCCACCCCGGCGTCAACTGGAAAGGCATCGCCGGGTTTCGGAACGTGCTGGTGCACAACTATCTCGGGCTCAACCTGGCCCGCGTGTGGCGGATTATTGAGCTGGAGCTGCCCAAACTCAAGGAAACCATCGAAGCCATCTTGAAAGAAAGGCTTTAGGGCCTTCAACCGGCCGCGACACCTGTGGTGAACACGGCTTCCACCTCCTTCTGAGCTGTGCCTTTTCATCAGCGTCCAGCCAATTGACGAGCGATGCTCCTGACGCCGCTGGCCGCTGAGGCGGCACGTGGGGGCAGAGGGGGGAGGGGGATGGAATATTCTTCTGTTTGGCAAAACGCCTCGTAAGTTTATCTACTTTGTAATGACTCGGCATGCTGGAGACTCCAGCGGGAGGGCGGCAGGTTGATACAGAAAGAGCTCAATTCTATTGAAAAAAATGATATTGGCTGGTTGGTCGAAAACCAAATCATGGAGAGCCGGACGCTCGATTACAAGCGGGAGCTTCCAGGCGGAGACGAGAGGGAGAAAGTCAATTTTCTGAAACTCGTATCCGCCTTCGCCAATACGGCCGGGGGCGATATAGTCTACGGTGTAATTGAAGAACAAGATGAACAAGGGAAGAATACAGGCCTGCCCAAAAAGGCGATCGGGCTGAGCGGCAACCTGGACGAAGCGGAAAGACGCATGCACGATCTCCTGCAGTCAAGCGTGTCCCCGAGGATACCGGGCTTGCAATTTCAAAAGATTCCAGACTTCGAAAAGGGTCCGGTCCTCGTGGTTCGCGTCCCCGCAAGTTGGATGGGGCCGCACATGGTGATCAAGGACGCCTGGGGTCGGTTTTACGCGCGAGGAGGCAACGCCGTGTACATACTTGACGTTGATGAAATAAGAGAAGCATTTGCGGCCTCGCAGGCCTTTCCGACCAGACTGCGCCAATTCCGGGAGGACAGAGCGGCTCGCTTCGAGGACGGTAAGTTGCCGTACTTGGTCGGTGTCGGGCCTAAGACCATCATTCACCTCGTGCCCGTGTCAGCTCTAATGGCTCATGCCCACATAGAGTTACAGGCTAATCTGAACATACTACAAAATATCGAACCCCTGGCTCGCGAGTATTGCGCGGGTCGGCAGCCCCGCTTTAATTTTGATGGATATGTCATTCAACCCACAGCCAGTAGAACACGAGAACGAGCGGGTTATGTGCAAGTCTTTCGCAGTGGCATTATTGAGGCGGTGGGCAAGGAAATGCTCGATTACCGGATGGAAGAGGGCGGACACGAACGAATAGTCTATTTCCGGCAGTTTGGGCCGATTCTAATCAGAGACATCGCAGCCTATCTTTTAGCATTGAAGCAGTTGGGTGTATCTTTGCCTGTTTACATCGCGCTGACCCTGGCCAGAGTGCACGAATTTGCGCTAACAACTTCAGTCAGACCTGACAGACATGCTTGCGGCCCCATTGATCGAAACATGCTATTTTTGCCAGATGTTTGTTTCGATAACTGGGATGACTCGGTTCCGGAAAAGCTGAGGCCGATATTTGATGTTCTTTGGCAATCGGCCGGCATCTCGAACTGCCCTTTGTACGACGAGGAGGGCAATTGGACGGGAGACACTCTCTGACAGTGCGCGGGTGGCCCGGACAACAACCTTATTGTTGTCCGGGCGCTAAAGGTGCGAGCGGTTTTCTGTCCGGGTGAAGGTTAACCGTTTTGATTGCCAAAAAGGCCTTTGGGCAAACCGCTCGTCGCGGCGCGACCTGGACAACTTTTTTGTCCAGGCCACCCCAGACAAAGAGATTAGATGACTTGCCTAGGGCTGGGTCTGAGGGCGAGTCCTGTTCGTTCTTCCCTTCTTGATTGGTCCACGCGGTCAGGGGTGTGACCCTGACCGCACACAGAGGGGGGCAAAAATCTTGGCGCGGCGTCGCGGGGCTCAAATCTCCGACACCTGGACCGCGTTGGCCTCGCGGGGTGGCGTCAGGGTCACACCCCTGACGATCTTCTTTCCATTTAAATGAAACAAACCTTCGTCCGCCCTCAGCCTCAAGCCTACGCCCCAGGGAGGTCTTCCATCAACCGTTTGGTCATTTGTTCGATCACCAAGGGTAAATGGTCTGAGAGGGCGGGGCGGCGGGGGGCCCCAGGCCCAGGGCCCCCCGAAATAATAGTTATTTTTGCGTGTAGAGATGACGAGTCGGCCAGGTGCCCAGTTTGACCACCTTCCCCTTCTGCAACTGGTCAATGCGCACCTCATCAACGCCCTCGATGTCGCCCGGGCCATAGGTCAGCGGGGTGGCGCTCAAGTCGCCGGTGTTCAAGTTCTTGATCTGGTAAAAGCCATTCTCCAACACCTTACGCGGCGTCAGCTGGTCAAAGGGCACCTTTTGCATGGTCAGCCTCAAGGCCTCTGTTTGGGCCATGGCCTCCAGTATGCCCGCGACGTACATGGCGTGGGTGACGCGCTTGCCGGGATGATACTTTTCCTGGAGTTCGTTGCAGAACTTTATCCCAGGGGTGGTGTTGTCATACAAGGGAGGAAAGCCTCCGGCGACCACAAAACCATCACCCAGCTCACCCATGGCCGCTTCGAACACGGAGAGGTGGCTTGGCGTGGCGGCGCCAAAGGTGATCTTGTAGTCCAGATGAGGCCCCATGCCCAGTCTGACCATCTCCTTCACCGTCGGTTGTGAACCGGCGTTGACCATGCAGCCGAAAGCCAGGTCAACCTTGTTTTTCTTGAGCCACATGAGCTGAGTGGTCGGTGGAGAGGTCGGCACCATGGGCACGTACTGGCTGCCGGCGAACTCACACCCCGCCTTCTGGACATACTCGGTGAGCTCGGGCACCTCAACAGACCTGCCGAAGGCGGAATCCGCGGTGAGGTAAGCGAACCTTGGCTTCCTGGCTTCCTTCCACTGCCCCAAGAACCAGTCGATGAAGGCCGCGGCGTCATCGGTATAAATGGGGTAATAAGTGAAGACGCTTTGCGGCGGCTTCAGAAGGTAGGGCCCGGTGGCCATGCTCACGGCGCCGAAGCCGTCCGCATACAGCCTGTCCTTCAGGGCCAGCGCCTGCGGCGACCCCGAGCACCTGAAGACCAGCATCCCCTTGGCCTTAAGCTCCTCGTAGATAGACAGGGCCTTGGGCGGCTTGAGCTCGTCGTCCCGCCACAGCAGCTCCAGGGTTATGTCGGCCGGGAATTTCTCTTGGCGCCACGGAGCCATAAGCTTTGTCTCATTTACATATTTGACGTAGTCTTGGTAGCCGGCCAAAACCGCCGCCGTATCCTCGGCGTAGGCGCCGGTCAGCGCCATGGTGCCACCGACATAGAGTGTTTTTTCAGCTTGAGCGTTGAGAGGCAGCAGCGATGTTGCGGCCAGCATAACGAGCAGGGAAGCTAGAAAAATCCATTTAATTTTAACCATTTTCTCCTCCTCTCCGGCTTGTGGTTTGATCAATGCCCCTAAACTTAAAACCTCTAAGAAGCGGCTTCAGGGCCTCACATCAAAGGCCGAGGTCAAAACAAGGCCCAGAGGCGCCACCGGAGGAACAGAGAACCGCGCTTCAGGTCTGAGGCCGATAAAGGCCCTGAGAGAAGGCTTTGAAACCGCTGAAGTGAATCACCCCCCTTCATTCCACTTGATGCGAGAAAGGCCAAAGCCTGAAATAGGCTTTGATCATCTCCCAGCGATGATCAAGCCCCCTCGGTTCAAAAATGAGGAAGAGGATAATCACCAATCCGCGGGTGATGAGACCCAGCGAGGCCGCCGCCTGGGCGGCGATGGCGGGGAAAACCGCGGCTAAGATTGGGCCGACGATGGTGACGAGCTCATCCAGCAGCTTGAGGGATACAGCGCCCAGGATGGCCCCCGTGGTGCTGCCCATGCCCCCGACGATGAGCATGCCCAGATACCACACCGAATCCATGAAGGGAAACAGGTCGGCCGAGGCCCAAGCATAGTAGTGAATCAGCAGCGCCCCCGCCACACCGGCGAACACGCAGCCGATGAAGAAGGCCTGTAGCTTGTAGCTCCACAGATTAATCCCCATCACCTCGGCCGCCAGGTCGTTATCCCTGATGGCGACGAAGGCCCGGCCCGCTCTGGTCCTGGCGATGTTTTGAGCCGCGAACGTGGCCAGGCAGACAAAAATCATGACCAGGTAGAAGTAACTAGCTTTAGTATTAAACTTGAGGCCGGCTATCTCAGGCCTGGGCACGGCGAAGCCGTCGGCCCCGCCGGTGAGAGAGTAGAGCTGGAGGATGAGCCAGATAATGATGAAATGGGCGGCTATGGTGGCCATGATCAGGTAGAAGCCCTTGATTTTTAGCGACGGCAGGCCGAAGATCAGGCCCGCTATTCCGGCGGCCAGGGCGGCGCTGGGCAGGGTCGCCCAGAACGGCCAGGCAAGTTTGGCGGCCAGGATGGCCGAGGTGTAGGCGCCGACCGCCATGAAGCCGGCGTGACCGATGGAGATCTGGCCGCAGTAGCCGGTCAGAATGTTGAGCCCATGAACACTGACGATGGCGATGCCGATCATGGTCATTATCGTCAGGATCCTGTCACTGAGAAACAGCGGACAGACTAAAAGAAAGCTGAGGAAGGCGAACAGCATCGCCCAATGCGTCCTGGTGCGGAAGACGGCCACATCCTGGGCGTAGCTTTCTGGAAAGGTTCCAAAGCGCAAACCCATTCATTAAATCCTTTCTATCCTCACCAGACCGAACAGACCATAAGGTCTGAAGATGAGCACGATTATCATGACTATGAATGGGAAGACCTGCGCCAGGCCGCCGCCGGGCAGCAGCGGGTCCAGGTACCCGGCGGCGACATTCTCCAGCACGCCCAGTATTATTCCGGCGATGATGGCCCCCCCGATTGAGTTCACCCCGCCCAGCAGCACCACGGCGAATGCTTTCAGGCCGATCTCGGCCAGCGGTATCATGACGCCGGATACGCTGCCTAAAAGAATGCCGCCGATCACGCCGACGACACAGGCGATCACCCACGAGACGGCATAGACCGTGGTTGCCCTGATGCCAAAACTCTGCACCACCTGTAAGTCTTCGGCCGTGGCCCTCATCGCCAGTCCAATTTTGGTGTAGCGGAAGAAAAGCATGAGCACCGCCACCGCGGCCACGGACACGAAAAGTCCAATGAACGACTCCGAGGGGATGGATATCTTGCCTAAACTCAGGCCCACCGTGGGCAGCACGCCATGGTAAGCTTTATATTCACCGCCCCAGATCAGGGTCGCCAGTCCTTCCAAGACAGAGGCTAGGGCTATGGTCATCATCACGACCGCCAATACAGGTTGACCCACCAGGGGGCGCAGGGTGAGGCGTTCTATCAGCAGGCCCATGACGACCGCCACCAGTATTGACAGCAGCAGGCTGGCCCATATCGGCAGGCCCAAGGGCACCATGAAGGTGTAGCCCAGGTAACCACCGATCAAGACAAAGTGTCCCTGGGCGATGTTGAACGCTTCGGAGCATTTGAGAATGATGACAAAGCCGATAGCGATGAGGGCGTAAACCATGCCCAGGGAAAAACCGGTGACGACTAATTGCAGAAAGAAGGTCATACGGCGGCGCCTTCAACAGATTTGATCTTCAGCGTCGTTTTGATCGTGCCCATCCGCCCATCCCCATACCTGATCCGCGCTTCTATGGGCACCTCGGTCTTATCACCATAGATGGCATCGATGAGCTCGTGGTAGCGCTCCTCCAAAAATGCCCTTCTCAGCTTTCTGTTTCGGGTCAACTCAGCTTCATCGGGGTCAAATTCCTTGTGCAGATTGACATATTTTTTAACCCTGGCGCCAGGCGGCAGCGCTCGATTGATTCTGTCGATATCGTGCTTCAGCAGCTCGTAAACCTCCGGCGTCTGGGAAAGCTCGGCGAAGGTTGTGTAAGCCACTCTCCTCTGCCCAGCCCAGCGGCTGACAGTATTGTAGTTAATTATGATGATTGCCGAGGGGTAGGCCCTGTCCGGGCCGGCGAGAACCCAGGCCTCATTGATGTAAGGACTGAATCTCAGCCGGCTTTCAATAAACTGAGGAGCCAGTTTGTGGCCGCTGGTCAGCTCAATGAGATCCTTGACCCGATCTAGAAATACAATGTGTCCATCCTCGCGGATGAAACCGCCGTCGCCGCTGTAAAACCAACCGTCTTTGAGCACCTCGGCCGTTTTATCCTGGTTCTTGTAGTAACCGACGAATACACCGGGCTGCCGGTAAATTAGTTCACCATCATCGGTAATTTTTACCTCCGTTCCCTTGTGAGCGGGGCCGACGGTCTCGGCGCTGAGGTCATCATTCTTGGCGCCGGTGAGAGCTCCACCCTCTGTTGACCAGTAAAGGCTTTTGAGAGGAAGATTGAGGGCATGATAAAATTTGAAAGCATCCGGGCTGAGTATAGCGCCGGTCGTGTAGCAGATTCTGGCGTTTGAGAGCCCCAGGCTGCTTTTAATGGATCTAAACAGGGCGAGGTCAGCCAAAAAATAGAGTGTTTTAAAAAAAAGACCTGGCGTTTGCTTTCTGTACTTTAGATCAGCCATCTTGTAGCCAACCGGCATCAACACGCGGAAGACGAGGCGCTTGACGGCGTCAGCACCAAGAATCCGCGCCTGAACCATGGCGGCCAGACTCTCCCACAGCCGGGCTCCGTAGCAGACAATGCTTGGTCCTGTTTCTTGAGTATCCCGCTGTTGGGTTTCCGGCGCTTCGGCGAAGTTCAGAGTGCTGCCCGAGAGCAGATGGCAGCCAATCCCAAACCATTGCTCCGTCATCCAGGTCGGTGGCAGGTAGGGGACAATATTGTCATCGGCGGACCATGGGTCGAGCTGCAAGTGATACTCGGCGCCGGCCCTCATCGATTTGTAGGTGTGGACAGTTGCCTTGGGGGCGGCCCCGGTGGTTCCCGAGGTGTAAATGAGGGCGCAGACATCATCGGCTTTGCCGGTTTCCACATTCTGCTCAAAAAGTCCGGGGTGCTCCTCTTCATACTCTTTCCCGAGTCGCAAGACCTGCATGTACCCCGCCAAAACAGGGTCGTCATAGTGAGCGAGTCCCTTATAGTTCCAGTAAATGATTTTTTTGAGGAGGGGAAGCTCGTCCTTGATTTGGAGAAATTTATCAACCTGTTCCTGATCTTGAACCACGGCGAAACTGGCCTCGGAATCTTCGGCGATGTATTTTATCTCTGAGGGAATTAAATCCGAATACAATCCCACTGAAGCTCCATGGTTCGCCTGGGCGGCCAGCTCGGCGTAATACCACGGGGGGGCGTTGTCCCCGATGATGAGCACCTTGTCTCCAGGTTCAAAGCCGAGGGATAGTAAACCGAGGGCCAGACATTTAACACTGAGATAGTAGTCCTTCCAGGTGTAAGGCTGCCAGACGCCATAGTGCTTGTAACGCATAGCTCTGCGGGTATCGCCATATTTTTCATAATTATATTTGAGTATCTTGGGCCAGGTATCCCCCTTCTCTGGGTAGGTCTGCTCCAGCCCACTAGTCATTCCCCCGTGCCCTTCCGTCGAGACTGCGTTTAGACGGCCCTTTTGTCTCGTTTACGGCCTCGCCTGGTCCTGGAACCAAAATGTGATTTCGCTAAAGCCTCCCCTCAACCAATCCACCGCTTCCTTCGCCGGTAGTGCTTGACTTCACGGTAGCTCTTCTGGGAGCCGACAGCCGAGAGCCCCATATAGAATTCCTTAACATCCTCATTATCTCGTAGCTTTTCGGCCGGGCCGCTCAAAACTATCCGGCCATTCTCCATAACGTAACCATAACCAGCGATGCCGAGGGCCGCTCTGACATTCTGCTCCACGAGCAGTATGGCCATATTTTGCTCAGCGTTGATTCTTTGGATGATTCGATAGATCTCTTCGACCAGCAGCGGGGCGAGGCCGAGTGAGGGCTCGTCCAAAAGCATGAGCTTCGGACGGGCCATGAGCGCCCGCCCTATCACCAACATCTGCTGTTCACCACCGGAGAGATAGCCGCTCATCTGGTGGTAGAAGCGTTTAATGTAGGGAAAGTACTCAAAGACGATTTCTATGTCCTTTTTGACCCCGGCCCGGTCTTTGCGGCCGTAAGCGCCGACCAATAAATTCTCTTCAACATTAAGGTGCTCGAGAACCCTTCGCCCTTCCATGGCCTGGCTTATGCCCATGGCGGCGATATCCTCGGGACCGTACCGGTCTATTCGCTCACCATCAAAGTCAATGCTGCCGTCGGTGACCTCTCCTTCTTCTGTTTTCAGCAGCCCTGATATCGCCTTTAGCGTGGTGGTCTTGCCCCCGCCGTTCGCCCCGAGCAGAGTGACGATCTGGCCGTCACCGACCTCCAGCGACACGCCTCGCAGCACTTGAATGACATTCATGTAGACAACTTCAATATTGTTTACTTGCAGCATTTTGTCTAATCCATCTCAGCCGTCTTCTTCTCTCAAATATGCTTACTTTCCCTTCCCCAGGTAAGCGCTTATGACCTCGGGGTTGGCCTTGATTTCCTCAGGAGGGCCCTCGGCGATCTTGCGCCCAAAGTCGAGGACGATGATCCTGTCCGCGATGTCCATGACCACCCCCATGTCATGTTCAACCAGAATGATGCAGCCAACCCCATCCCTCAGAACGGGCGTGTCAGGATAGGTGCCTCCCTGACCTTCAAATATGTCAATTATGAAGCGGGCGATATCCTCCTTTTCCTCCAGGTTCATCCCAGCCATGGGCTCGTCAAGAAGCAGCACTTTCGGTTCCAGGGCCAAGGCTCGTCCCAGCTCAACCCGCTTTTGCATCCCGAAAGGCAGAACGCCGACGATTTTTTTTCTCATGGGCGCTATTTCTAGGAAGTCGATGATCTCCTCGACAGTCTGGCGATGCTCGATTTCTTCTTTGAGCGACCAGCCAAAGTATAGCGCCCCGGCGATGAAGTTTTGCTTCATGAGCACGTGCCGGGCGGCCATGAGGTTATCTTGAGTGCTAAGCCCGGTGTACAACTCGATATTCTGAAAGGTTCTCGCAATGCCGAGCTTGGCCAGCTTGTCCGGACGCATGCGGGTGATTCTTCGCCCTTCGTAGTATATCTCGCCTTCTTGAGGTTTGTAGAAGCCGTTTATGCAGTTGAGGAGGGCGGTTTTGCCGGCGCCATTGGGTCCAATGATAGCCAGGATCTCGTTATCCCTGATGTCCATGCTCACATCAGAAAGGGCTTTGACGCCGCCGAAGCTGAGCATGAGGTTGTCAATCCGTAATTTAACCTGCTTGTCCGTTTCCACCTACGGCGCTCTTCTGAGACTGCGGCCAAACCGCTTTTTTGTCTTGATTACGACCTGGCTCGGTTTTCTCGAATGCTCACATAATACCATCATCGGCGGCGTTTCTCCAAAACCTCGCCCCTGGTCTTCGAAGCAAAATGTAGTTTCGCCGCCGTCTCAACTTGGGATGAGACACTCAAGAAAGACCAATTCGGTCATTCACTCCCCCGGTCATGTGGTTTTTTCAAACACGGCGGCGATGTTTTTCTGGCCGCTGAACTGGATGCACCCGGTGGGACAGACGCTCATGCAGGCGGGGCGCTGGTGGTCCTTCAGTCTCACGAGGCAAAGATCGCACTTCACGGCGATCTCAAGATCGTCGTCGAATTGCATGGCCCCAAAAGGACAGGCGGCGAGGCAGTCCCGGCAGCCAATGCATTTCTCAGCCTCGATGAGGACGACGCCCCATTCATTTCTCGAAATCGCGTCCACGGGACAGGCTTCCTGGCACGGCGCCTTGGCGCAGTGGCGGCAGTATATGGGGATGAATTCAAAGCTCTTTTCAATCACCCGCACCAACCTCGGACCGACGCCCAGCCCGTGCTCCTGTTTGCAAGCGATCTCACAAGCATGACAACCCATGCAATCCTTCTTCATGAACGCCAGATAGGTCTTCTCCATCTCCTCTCCCTCAATCATCTTCGCACGGCCCTATGTTGCACAACAGAACCCTGAGGCAGGTGGCGCCCATCACCGGATCCATGGACTGGTGGGAGTTGTCCGTGAGGATGTTGATGTTGGAGACATCCCAACCGTGATCCGGGCTCTTGATCTCCGGATACCACCAGCCGTGCTCGGCCACGATCACCCGGGGATCCAGGCCCTCGTTCAGCTTGGCCCGCTCCTTGGCGCGCCCCCGCGGCGATTCGATCCAAACCCAGTCCCCTTCAAAGATGCCGTGTTTGGCCGCCGTGTCGGGATGAATCTCGACGATGGGCTCGGGCCTGATCTCCCTCAACCAGGGGAGCTGCCGGTTGGCCGAATGGAAGAAGGTCGGGGTTCTGAGGCCGGCGTTGAGGATGTAGGGATATTTGTCGCTTAAATCCGGCCGGGAGTAGGGGCTCTCCGGTATCTCGGTGTACTTGGGCAGGGGGTCGACGCCCCACTTTTCGAAGATGGTCGAATAGAGCTCGACCTTGCCCGTGGGCGTGGAGAAGCCCCTCTCCTTGTATTTGTAATACTTCTGGTCGCCTTTAAGATAGCCTTTGACCTTGAACTCCTGCCAGGTCAGACCGCTCGG
>CAYXRH010000093.1:0-1502 GCA_964466355.1 uncultured Thermodesulfobacteriota bacterium | reverse complement strand
GTCTCCCACCACTGCTGGCCCATCCGCTTGCCCAGCTCCATGAATATCTTGTGGTCCTGCCAGCACTCGCCGATCTCGACCACCTTCTGTCTGGCCAGGACGTAACCGTGGAACTTCCAATTCTCGGACACGTGATCCTGCTCCAACCAGGTTCCGGCCGGCAGGAAGACGTGGGCCAGTTCGGCCGTCGGGGTCAGAAAGAAGTCGGACACGGCCAGGAATTCGAGCCGGCTTAGGGCCTCGTAGACTTCCTTGGCGTTCGCCCGGGTGACCACCGGGTTGGTTCCGACCAGGCAGCCGGCCTTGACCGGATAGGGTTGGCCGGTCAGGATGGCCTCCCAGGCGCATTTGGGGGTGATGAAGGTCATCCTGGCGGCCAGCTTGTACTGGTCCCCGCCGAGGCGCTTGGCCCGCTGCTCAGGGCTCAGCTCGGTGTGGGCCGAGAACTCGGCCACCTTTCTGACCGGCGGTGGGCTGTGGAAGACGTTGCCTCCCGGGGCGTCGAGGTTCCCCGTGGCGGCCATGAGACCGACGGCGAGGCGGGTGAAGTCGGTGCAGTTGTTATTCTGCTCCGTGGGCACGCCCCAGTGGATTCCGGCCGGCTTTGTGGTGGCGTAGAGCCTGGCCGCCTTTCGAATGAGGCTCTCTTTGACCCAGGTGATCTCCTCGACCTTATTTAGGGGATACTCGTCCAGCCTCTCTAAAAAAGCGTCCCAACCATGAACGTACTGGGAGACGAAGTCCTTATCGTAAAGCTCCTCGTCGACGATGGCCCTAAAAAAGCCCAGAGCCAGGGCGGCGTCGCTGCCGGGCCGCACCTGGAGCCACAGGTCGGCCCGCTGGGCCAGGAAGCCCCTGCGCGGGTCGATGACGATCAGCTTGGCTCCTTTCTGGTAGGTCCGCCAGAAGCTGACCCCCTTGTACTCATCCGGGTTGGTCCACAAAGGATTGCAGGCCCACATGACGATGCACTTGGGGTTGTTGGCGTAATCGATGACCGGGTGCCGGCCGCAGGTGGTCAGGGTCGCCCCGATGCGGGACAGATAGCACATGTGGCCAGCGGTGAGTATGTTTGGCGTGCCGAGCAGGTTGCCGAACCTGGAGAAATGGCTCTCATAGTCCCGGCCAGTCCCCTGGCCGACGACTATCGCCTCAGGGCCGTATTTGTCCTTGATTGCCTGGAGTTTTTCAGCGACCGTGCCCAGGGCCTCGTCCCAGCTGATTCTGGCCCAGCCTTGGTCAGTCTTCTTCAGCGGGTACAAGATCCGGTCGGGATGATAGGCCACCTGGGTGATGGCCAGACCTTTGCTGCACAAGGTCCCGTGGCTGATCGGTGAATCAGGGTCGCCCTCGATCTTGACCACCTTGCCATCGTGGACATGGGCGATGACTCCGCACCCGCCGTGACAACTCCGGCAGACGGTCCTGATCTTCTTCGTCTCTGCCATGGCCTATCCTTTCATTTGGTATTTTTCCTTGATCTCGCGGCGGAGTATTTTGCC
>CAYXRH010000092.1:0-12859 GCA_964466355.1 uncultured Thermodesulfobacteriota bacterium | reverse complement strand
GCGATGCCGCCGCCGACGACCATCACCGCGCCAGAAGCGCCGCCAGGGTTTTGGGGGTTTTTCTCCGCGCTCATTTTCGCTCCCGTCTTCAAGCCGGCAGGCTGGCTTCGGCCAGCAAGGCCTTGGGGGAGACCATGTGCCGGTTGAGCCAGCGCCCGGTGTCCTTGAGGCCCAAGGCCAGCCCGATCAGCTCGGTGAAGTAAAAGACCGGCAGATAGACCTCCCGGCCCATCCGCCGGGCGATGTCCTTTTGATACATGTCCAGGTTGGCCTGGCACATCTGGCAGCCGGTGACGACGCAGTTGGCGCCCCTTTCCAAGGCCCGCTCGTAGAGCTTCGCCACCAGGGTGTGGACGATGTCCGGGCGGGCGATGGCGTGGGAGGCGCCGCAGCAATCGGTCTTGGAGGGCCAGTCCTTTGCCCGGCCGCCCAACAGGTTCACCAGATCGTCCAGCCCGGTGGGGTTTTCGTGGCGGGGATGGCCGGTCACCTTGGGCGGCCGCTGGCCCTGGCAGCCGTAATAGCACACCGCCCTGACGCCCTCGAGCCGGCGCACCGTCCTGGCTTCGATCAAGGCCAGAAGCTCGGGCGAAGTGAAGAAGGAGTTGGCCTCGACCACCTCAACCTGGTCGTAGGCAGCGCCCATCCGGGCGATCTCGGGAATGAGGAGGCTTTGATCCTCCTTGAGCTCGCTCTGGGCGCTCTTGAGGCGGTTGAAGCACAAGGCGCAGGGCACCACCAGCGGCTGGGGCCTGTGGAAGCTGAGGGCCAGGTTGCGGGCGCCGAGATTCAATGAGACGCGGTGGTCGAGGCTGTGTCCGGCCGTGGCCCCGCAGCAGTTCCAGTCCTCCAGCTCCTTTAGCTTCACCTCCAAGGCTTCGGCCACGCCGGCCACCGACTCGGCGTAGTCGCGCGCCGTGGCCTCCAGGGAGCAGCCGGGGTAGTAGCTGACCTCGATCACTTGGCCCTCCTCTGGCCCCCGAAGAGGGCCTTCAACCAGGCGCGGTCCTTGTTGCCGGAAGGAAGCAGCTTCAAGCGCCCCCGCTTGAACATCTCCAGGCCCAGCAGGCCGTACTTGATGGCCTCGGGTCCGAACATCTCCCCGCTCTTGAAATAGTAGCGGGTCATCATCGACCCCTCGAAGATCCGGCCGCGGGCCTTTATCTCCCTCAGAAAGAGCTGGTGGATGAGGAGGGTGTTCTTCTCGGCCACCGGGCGCGATTCCTGGACGACCGTCTCCTTGAGCCAGTCCATGAGGCGGGGCAGATCGACCTCGTTGGGGCAGCGGGTCAGGCAGGTCTGACAGGCGGCGCAGACCCAGATGGTCTTGCTGTCCTTGAGCTTTTCGGGCAGGCCGAGCTGGACGTAGCGCACCACCTGATAGGGGTGGAGGTCCATGGCGAAGGTGACCGGGCAGCCGTTGGAGCACTTCTTACAGCCGTAACAGGCCGAAGCCTTCACCCCGCTCTCGGCCTCGGCCTGGCGCAGAAACTGGCTCGTCGGCGCGATCATCTCCCCCGGCGGCAAAGGGGCGGCTGATGGGGCGTCGTTGGGCGGGCTGTTCATGTCAGCTCCCTCTAACCGATGATTCTCTTGATGTCCGTCAGCAGCTCATCCGGCTCGGGCGGCTTTTCGATGTACCCTTCCGGTTCGGGCACTTCCTGGCCCTTGAACTTGTCCAAGACTTTCTGGGAGTGGAGAAAGGTCTTGCGGGCCAGGCCCGAAACCACCAGGACCGGAATGTCTTTGAATCCCGGGTCGGTCTTGATGTCCCGGTACATCTTCAGACCGCTCTCCTGGGGCATCATCACGTCCAGGACCACCAGGTCCGGCTTCCGGCCTCTGACGGCCTCCATGCCCTTGACCCCGTCCTCGGCCACCTGGGCCTTGTAGCCGTTGGATTCGAGCAGCGTGGCGATGTAGGTCCGCATATCCATTTCGTCATCGACGACTAGCACTCTCTTAGGCATCTCCATCCCTCCTCGGGTCTACAGGGTGTAGGTCTTTTCCGGGTTGCGGATGGCCACGACGTGACAATGGGCCCGTCGAGACACGTTCTCCACGGTGGAGCCGTAGCTGATCCGATCAAGCTCTGATTTGCCGGTGGTGCCCATGACGATCAAATCCACGTCGTTTTCGCGAGCGTAGCGGACGATCTCGACGAAGGCCACCCCGGGCACGACCTCCCAGACGACGTCCTCGAGGCCTTCGAGACGATTTTGATAGCGGTCCTTGATCTTGCGGGCCACCTCCTCAAGAAGCTCGGGCGTGACCGAGACGGCCGCGCCTTTGGGCTGCTCTTCCGTCGTTTCGATGTGCATGTAGCGGTGTGGGGAGTCGAGGACGTGGATGATGTGCAGCCTGGCGCCGTAGCGCTTGGCAAAATCCACGGCGTGCACGAGGGCGATCTCCGCGTCCTCCGAATAGTCGGTGCAGTAAAGTATGTTCTTATACTCAACCATTGATGCAAACCCCCTTCCTATCCACCTCGAGGCGCTTCGGGCGACAGGCCGGGATCGAGCGGCCCCTCATGCCCCCCGGGGACCGTCTCCCCCGAAACGTTCCCTTTCAAAGGCAAAGCCAATCTGAACACCGCCCCGCCTCCGGCCAGGTTTTCAAAGTCAATCCCTCCGCCGTGCTCCTGGGCCGTCTTCTGGGCCACCATCAGCCCCAGGCCGGTCCCAGAGGCGCCCTTGGAACTGTAAAACCCTTGAAATATATTCGCCGCCGCCTCTTTAGTCAAACCTGGTCCGTTGTCCCTGACCTCAAACCAGGCTCGGCCGCCTTGCCGCTTGACTTCGAGGCTCACCCGCCCGGCCTTGACCTCGGCCGCGGCGTCGACGGCGTTGGAGAGAAGATTCAAAAGCGCGTCCAGGATGGCCTTTGCCTCCGCCTCGACCACCGGGCCGCTCCCGGATGAGGCCGCCGCCAGCTCGACGCCCTTGGCCTCGGCCACGGGGCCCAAGATCTCGGCCGCCTCGGCGGCCAGCCGGCTCAAGTCCACCGGGGCCAGCTCCGGCTGCCGAGGCTTGGCCAAGGTCAGGAGATCGGAGACGAAATCGGCCACCCGCCTCAAGTTTCGCTCCAGCATCACCAGCCCCTGGCGGCTGAGGTCGATGTTCTCCTTGGCCAGACCCTCTTGGATCATGTAGGCCCCGCCCCTCAAGCCACCGAGCATGTTCTTGATCGAATGTCCCAGGGCGGCCACCGTCTGCCCCACGGCGGCCAGGCGTTCGGCGGCGACGAGTTTCTCGGCCGCCTCCTCGACCTTGGCCTCCAGGCTTTTGGTGTAATCGGCCAGCTCGGCCTTGAGGGCCAATCTCTCCCGGGCCCGCTTCAGGGCCACCTCTAAAGCCTCGGGGTTGATCGGCTTGGTGATGAAGTCCGAGGCCTCAAGCTGGAGCGATTTGATGGCCGTGTCCATGTCTCCGTGGCCGGTGATGACGATGACCTCGGTCTCGGGGCTGACCTCCTTGATCTGCCGCAAAACGTCTAGCCCGTCCAGGCCCGGCATCTTGATGTCCGTCAAGACCACGTCCGGCCTGGACTGGTCAAAGACGTCCAGACCGGCGTAGCCGTCCTCGGCGGTGAGGACCTCGTAGCCGTCGGCCTCAAGATCCAAGGACATCATCCGGCGGATGCCCGGCTCGTCGTCGATGAGGAGGAGCCGGTTGAAACGGCGGCCCTTGGCCTGGCCCATCACGCCTCCTCCTCGGCCGGCGGGAAGACGAGCTTGAAGGTCGTCCCTTGCCCTGGCGTTGAGTCCACCTCGATCGTCCCGCCGTAGTCACTGACGATGCCGTAGGAGATGGACAGGCCCAAACCGGTCCCCTTGCCGACGTCCTTGGTGGTGAAGAAGGGTTCGAAGATGCGCTCCTTTTCCGAGACTGAAAGCCCCACGCCGTCGTCCGAGACGGTGACGACCACCTGGTCGTCCTCGACAAAGGAGCGCACCTTTATCAGGCCGCCCCTCTTCTCCCCTTTCTCGGCTCGGCGCTTCTCGATGGCGTCCCGGGCGTTGATGACCAGGTTGATGAGCACCTGCTCCAGCCGGTTGGCGTCTCCCCAGATGAGGGGCAGATCCTCTTCCAGCTCGGTCTCGACGCGGATGCCGCGCACCCGCATCTGTTGGCCCAGCAGGCTGAAGACGCCCCGGATGGGCTCGTTGAGCGATATCCGGCTGCGCTCCACCTCGGCCTTGCGTCCGAATTCACGGAGATGATTGATGATCCGGGTGGCCCGCTCCACCTGGCTGGTCACCTCCAAGGCGACCTCCCGGATCTTCTCCAGGGCGGGGGCCTGGTCCTGGTCCAAGTGCTTGAGCAGGAAGTGAGCCCCGGTGGCCATGATGGACAGGGGCTGGTTCAGCTCGTGGGCCACCCCGGCGGACATCTCGCCCAGGGTGGCCATCTTGGCCGCCTGGACGAGGCGCTGCTCGGTCTCGAGCTGCTCGGTCATGTCGGCCGCGGCGATGATGACCGCCTGACGCCCCATGTGCTCGCCGTAGGAGGCTCTGAGGTTGAGCATGAGGATGCGGCCGTCGGAGCGAAACTGATGGACCCGGGCCAAAAAGATGCCGGACCGGCTCAAAAACTCTTTGACCCGCGCCTGGTCGGCGGCGTCGGTCAGGTCCAAAAAAGAACGGCCGATGAGATCCTCGCGGGCGTAAGAGTAATCGGCCAGGGCGCGGTCGTTGGCGTCGAGAATCTCAAACGTGGCCCGATCGAAGACGAAGATGGGGTTGGGGTTGTTGTTGAAGAAGAGGCGGTACTTCTCCTCTGACTTGCGCAGCTCGTCTTCCAACCGCCTAAGGGGGGTGACGTCGGTGGAAAGCTCCATGACCGAGGTGATGCGGCCCCGCTTGTCGATGATGGGCGCCGCCAGGTTGAGGATGTATTTGATCGAGCCGTCCTGGCCGATGACCGTTTCTTCGGCGCGGTGGACCTTGCCGTCGCGGAAGCTCTTTTCGACCGAGCAGTTGGGACAGACCGAGTCGCGGCCCTTGTAGACGGCGTAGCAGGGTTGGCCGAGATTGAACCCGAAGTCGCGCTCAAACATCTTGTTGAAGTTGAGGAGCTTGAATTCCTTGTCCTGGACCGAGATGTAGCAGGGGACCTGCTCGAAGAGCGTCTTGTACAACCGCCGGCTTTCGTTGAGGTCCTCGGTCTTGTCCTTGATGGCCTGGCGCATCTGATCAAACGACTTGGCCAGGGCGCCGATCTCGTCCGAGGTGGCGGCGACGATGGGGTGGTTGTAATCGCCGTCGGCGATGCGCCTGGTGGCCTCCAGGAGGGAGGACAAGGGACGGTTGATGAACCAGAATGAGACCAGCCAGACCACGGCGGCGACGACGACGAGCGTCAGCGCGGCCAAGCCGACCGTCCATCTGGCCAAGCGGCCGAGATCCTCGTCCAAGGGGCCCAGCGAGAAACCGACGTCCAGGACGCCCAGAACGTTTTGGTCCGGAGCGTGGGCGTGACAGGGGTCGGTGTAGCAGGCCTTCTCGGTGTAGATGGGGTTTATGACGCTGACCACCCGGTGGGCCTCCTCGCCCCTGGTCCGATAGATGCGGCTGCGTTGAGACAGGCTCAGGCGCTCGATGGGGCGGTCCTTGAAATGGCAGCCGTAACAAGCCTCGGCCTGCATGTCCACCAGGGCTCCGATCTCGGGCTTGCGCGTGGAGAACATAATGCGGCCCTTTTTGTTGAAGATTCGTATCGTCTCCACGCCCTCCTGCCGCCCCACGTCCTCGATGATCTCGTGGACGCCCTCCCGCTGATCCTTGAGCATGGAATAGCGGGTCGCCCGTTTGACCGTGTCCGAGAAGGACGTCGCCCGTTCGAGCATGTTGTTGACCGAGCGACCCTCCAAAACCCTGAGGCCGATGACGGCGAAGACGGCCAGCAAAACGACAAAGGCCAAGCCCACGAAGAGCGTGATCTTGAACATGAGCCGCCGTCCAGGGCTCAAGCGGGCTTTGGGCTCAGCGGGCATGTCAATCTCGGCGGATTTTGGATCTCGTGCAAAAAGGCACAAGCTCTGATAAGCGCCAACCTCTTAGTTTTCTGTCAAAAAAATTCACTCGTCAACAAAAAAGGAGCCCCGCCGCCGCCCCCTCTTCGGGGAGACACATTGAGGGGCCCGCCCGGGCCGCGCCCGGCCCGCTAAAACGCGCCTCGAAAAAGCAAATTCAGTATAAACCAAAAGCACCGGCCAAACAAGCCTCGCCCCGAGCGCGAAGGCCGGCGGCCGACCCAGAAATGTGAGTTCGACCGAAAAGAAAGTTAATCCAGTCCGAGTGGTGGCCTCGCCAGGCCAGAGGCTCAACCGCGGTCTTTGCGCGAAAGCCGCCTGGCGACGGGCTAAACAATAAAGATTATTTTTAAATTAATAAAATAATGCCGGTGGTTGGCAGGGAATCGCCGCTCAGGTACACTGGATTATTGATGCTTCGAATATACAATTAGCTGGGGTTGGCAGGGAATCGCCGCTCAGGTAAACATATATTATTGCTGGGGTTTGCAGGGAATCGCCGGTCTTTTACATTCCTTTTATGCTGTTAATTTTATACAAGGAGCTGGGGTTGGCAGGGAATCGCCGCTCAGGTACACTTTTATCCCCTCATAATCTTAGCGATATTGAGGGTTTTTGGCGGTTCCGCGGTTAAAAAAGAAGTAGTTGGGTCGGGGGTTTTTCCACGACTTGGCGGATTTTTCCTTCAAAGACCTCCATTTTGCCGAATTGCCTATCGGTAATTGACAACAATCTGACCTGGCCTTGGGGCGGAATCATCGCCTTCAGCCTTTGCCTATAGGTTTCGCTCGCCTCTTCAGAGGAAAAGTAGCGAGCGTAGACGGAATACTGGAGCATGGAAAAGCCATATTCGAGCAATCTTTTTCTAAACCGGACATACTGGCGCCGGTTTTCCTCTGAATCAACCGGCAGGTCGAACAGGGCAAAAAGCCACACCGCTTTATAACCCGACAAAGCCCTTTTTGGTGAAGACACTCATAATCCTTCCCTTGAGGCTGGGAATGACTCAAAAACAGGCAGCAACAGTTTGCTGCGCTTGCCCTCAAAGACCGAGGCCAGGCTGGCCGAGACGCGCCCGAGAATGTCAAAGAGGCTTCGGTCTTCGCCGGAGAGCTTGAGTCGACCCATGAGGGCCGTGAGGATCGCGTTTTTGGCCTGACGGTTCAATTCAGACGTGGAACCGTATTCATCGGTCCAACGGGCCACGGCGCCATCCACCAGCGGCCGAAAGGGCTCCATCAGGTCATCGGCCAGGCAAAAGGGATTGTACCGATTGTGATGATGGAGTCCTAGACAAGGATGCAAACCAGCGGCGCAAATCGCCCTCGCGGTGACGGCTCGGAGAATGGCATAACCATAATTGAGGCATCGGTTTTCATCCTCGGCGAACCGATCCCGGCAAAAGGCTCGGGATGCGCCTTGACCAGAGGTTCCGGCACCCTCGCGAGGGAAAAGAACCGGCCAGTAACGTCGGGCCGCTTGAGCCTCCAGGTTTTCGACGTCGCCGGACTTGACCCGACCCGCCATGGCTCGCAGCCCCACGTCGGTGCCGCGCAAAGACAAAATGATCGCGGCTTGAGCCTTGATTTTGGCCTGGACAAGCTGACGCCAAAGACGCTTTTTCAAGGGCAGTGAGGCCGCTGCCTGGTGTGTAAACCGCTCAGCCTGGGTCGTGTGGCCCACAAGAGGCAGCATCAAGCCGGTTGGTTGACGGCGGCTGCCGCAAACCACCAAGACCGCTCCGGCCTCCGCCAGCCCGGCCAGCGTAGCGTGGGTGTATGAGACTCGCGGCTCGGCCACGACCACGGCCGCAATCTCCGTCAAGGGCAGGGTGGTGACGTCGCGTTCCGCTCCCTCGATGACGAGCTGGGCGTGTTTGACTCGAAGCCGGACCGGCTCATCCGAGATGTCGATCAGATGCTTAGTCATTAGCCCGCCGGATTCTACCCCTGGGGTCGATAACCACTTTCCGAGCCTCGGCTTTATGAAGGGATTTGGGCGTCTTGCGGACACGTCCGCCCATCTTTTTTAGAACGGCTATCGGACGCGCGTCGGCGTGACGCCGGAATTCTAACTCGATTCTCCCGTTTTTGGCTTGCGAGATACCGTTGACGATGAAGCATTCCTCGGTCCCATCATCAGTTTTCATGATGACGCTTTCGCGGAGAGACAAGGAAAAGACGAAACGTCGCCCTGGACCGTGATCCTTTTGGATGATCGGTTCACCTTCCTTATGCCTGCGCGCCGCTTCGAAAAGACTGACCAAACGACCATCCCATGTAAGTCGGCCGCGATTATCCGCCACCTCCAGGATTTCAACGTGGTGGTTAGTATCGGTGACAACGTGGCGTTCCCGACCCTGGCCTCCGATGGTAAGGGCGCTCAATCCTGTCGCGATCCGGACCCTGTGAACGGGAATACGGCGGCCGTCACGGGCGGTCAAAAAGGGATGGTCGCTCTCGTCTGCGAAGGCTTCCTTGGGTGGCTTGCCGCCCAAAGCCTGCTTGACGATTCGTTTGATCGACGGGTCGACGATGTTTTCCACCTGCCCAGGGGACAACTTGTTTACCGGTTTGCGTTCATGGTGCCGGATTTGGCCGCCATCAGTCATTTTAGGTGGACTGTAGATGGTTTCTTGGTGGAGCGGCCCCTTGACCCGCCGCGAGACGCGATGGGAGACGATGATGGCTTCAACGGCTTGTTTGGCGTCGTCCCAAAAGCCTGGCCAGGGAGGAGCCAGCGGGGCGAACAGTCGGCGGCCTTCCCTGGCCGCCCGGACGGCTGATTCGGACAGAAGTTTCACCATGCTCCGGTCAGTCAAAGCGACCACCAGGGCGTCAACTGCATGATGCCTGTGATCTTCCCGGCTCTTTCCCGGGCCGTCGTTCAGAATTGAGTTCAAGCCCCATTCATTGCGAAGAAAGGCGGTCATGCCGCCCCTGGTGGCCTGCACTCTTCCCCTGGCCTCTTGGCCAAATAGCAAACCTAAGTACCTGACGGCCAACTTGGTTGAATACCGGGTGTCGTTAAGTTGCTGGCTGGCGAAGTCGTCTATGTTGACTTCGCGCAGATTGAAGCGCCTCAGTTTCTCTTTGGCCGCGTCGCCCGTAAATCTCTTGACGCGTTGCACGATCTCCTTCCATCGTTGGGGGTTGGAACCATAGGCCTCCCACGGGGAGCGATTGGCCTTGACGTTTCGATTCTCCTCCACGTGGCAAAGGGTCTTGTTCAAGAACGAGTTATCCAGACAACGGCTGAATGGGATGATGTGTTCTATATCGAAATGGGGATTGGGTCCGAAAAGGTCGCCCACATTAATGCCGCGTCCAGTGTAGGGGCAGCACCAGCGGCACTCATCCGCCAGAAGCCATTTTTCGATCGTTCGACGATTGGGCCTCGGGTCGCCCGTCTCTTTTGTCACTTTCTTAGCCGCCTCTTGTCGCTTCTTTTCATTCGCCCGCGCGCGGTTCCAAGATTGTTTCCGCTGGAGGCGGCTTTTCCGCAGGTCGCGGGCCATCTCGACGCGGACGATGTCAGGTTTGCCGTATGCTCGGATGACGGCGTTAATGATTTTACGCAGTTCCGTCAGCGTTCGACTGACCGTGGGGTTGCGCAGCTCGGGCAATGCTTCGATGACGGGGGGCAACAGTTGAACCGGCTCGGGAATGGGGCGGCCCCCATAAGCCTGCTTGGCCGCCTCAGGATAGGTCAACCCCCCTTCCATCAGAGGAAGCAGTTTCTCCATGGCCCGTCGGGAAAGGCCGGCATAACCACCCTCCAATTTCAACGCGGCCAGCCTCCGAGCCGCCGCCTGGTCCAGGCCCCAAACCCGCATGGCCCTCCGGGCCAGAGGCTCTTCCTTCTCGAAACTACGAATGTCATCAATGATCCGATCACGTTCTTGAGGAGAAAAGTCCCGCCATCTTTGCTCGCCGAAGATTTGAGATAGCTTCGCGGCCGTTTTGTTGCCCACTACGCCGGTCTCCTCGCCGCTTTCAAAATTGAAACGCCACCGTCGCGAGAGACCTATGGTTTTTTTGGCGTCTGTAAGGGTAAGGCTTTCCACAAGCTCAAGGCTTTCTATGAGTTTAAGCCGCTCCTCCGGCGAGAGCGGCTCGATTTCACCCGTGTCGGGATTAACCTTGCGCATATTGTTGACTTGCTGGACCATTCGGAATCGCTGAGAAATCAAAAGGGACCAGGGGGCGCGCCGGCGGCCTTCTTCCCACTCACATTTCCCAATAAATTCCTTTCGAATCTTAAGCGGCCGCTGAAAGAACAGGACACGCTTGATCCGCTGCTCTAACTCGGCGGAAAGAGGACCTGACTGGAACCGCCTCTGTGTGTTCCAAACGGCTTGAAATTCCGCCTCTGACATTTGGCGGCTGGTCCACCGCCCCCGAATGCGTTCGTGATATGGATCCACCCGAGCAAAATACTCCCCCAATGTGCGACAACCGGTCTGGACTATCTTTTCTCCAAGTTCTGATATGTACTTCTTGATTTTTCCTTCGTCCTCGTCTTTTCGTGGCAAAGACTTGCGGGTGCTCAGAAAGCCTCGTTTCTGGCCCATATGAAACAGAGCACGGCCGAGTTCGAAAGGCTCCAGTTTCACATATAGCCCCCTGGCTCTGAGTAGATATGGTAGGCGATGCGCCACCAACTCTACTTCCTTTGGGCTGGCGCCTTCTGCGCTGAGCCGGTTTCGCCATTTCTCGGTTAGGGCTAGGTCCAATTCCTTGATGGCTTGGTGGCGGCGCCGGGAGCGGGCCACCCGTGCTTGACGTCTTGTTCTTGGGGCTGATGCCTGTTCTTCCTTCTCGCCAAGAGAAGGCAGTAGGCCGGCCTCCGCCAGTACGATATAAAGTTTGTCCCGCCGTCTGGCCCGTCTGTCCAATTGGCGTCTTGCGAGACGCGCCTCCCGCCGTTGAACGCCGCGAGATTTGTCCCAACCCCTTTCTATTATACCCTCGACCCCAGCCTCGAAGACCCGTACACCTTCGTCGAGAATGGCTGGTGATTTTGGATTCTTAGAAATGAGGATCCAACCAATCGAGTTGGATCCTATGTCCAGACCGAGGATAGTGGATGACCGATGCGGGTTTTTGTTTTCCACGATAGGTCCTCCTGATTTGCGATAAGGGCTTGACCCCAGGCAATTATATGATAACATAAAATTAGGTGTACCTGAGCGGCGATTGTCCTGCTAGTTCCAGTAAGGATTTTCGATCCGCAATCACTGCTCCGCGGAGCAGATGACGCCTCCCAGTGGGGCGTCTTTTTTGACCTTTTTTCATTCTCAGCGTTTGGTGTGTTTCTTGTCTAGCGCAGCCATCGAATAGTCTACAAGTTCTCTGCGGGGCGGCCGAGGGAGTGTTGACGGCCACGGCGGGGCTCATCTATGATAAAATCCCAGCCGGTCGGATTTTATTAACCGGCCCCTTTATAAGAATTTAAGGATGCAGCCTTATGTCGCGCTCCACGGTTCCGGATCCTGAGACGCTCAAAAGAGAGATCGAGGCCTCCAAGGCGCGCAGCCGCGGCTACGACATCGATCCCCATCCGAAGGGGGGGCAGCCGGGGCAGGCCCGCCTCTTGCCCGAGGAGCTGGACTCGCGGCGGGCGCGGAGCCGGGGATTCCTGGCCGTGGCCACGGCTCAAGTCGAGGAGCTTTACCGGTTCGTGGCCGGAGCCGGCTTCGCCGTCGGCTTGGTTGACGGCGAGGGCTACATGCTCGATCTCATCGGCGACAAGGCCGTGTTGGACAAGTTCGCCGGCTTCAATTGCCAGCCGGGCTACCGCTGGACAGAGCAGGACGTCGGCACCTCGGCCATCAGCCTCGCTTTGAGCCGGAAGATGGCCGTCCAGCTCACCGACGATGACCATTTCTGCCGCATGGAGACCGGTCGGACCTGTTCGGCCGCGCCGGTGTTCGATGAAAACAATCAGATCATCGGCGTCATCAGCATGACCGGTGACGGCAGCGAAGTGCACCCGCACACCCTGGGCATGGTCGTCACCGCGGCCACGGCGGTAGAGAACCAGCTCCGCATCATCAAGGCGTCTCAAGAGCTTCTGCTCCAAAACAACTTCATGACGGCCATCATCGAGGCCATCGACAGCGGCGTCATGGCCGTGGATCGAAACGGCCTCATCACCCACGTAAACGACCAGGGGCGGCGCATCTTGAAGTGGCCCCAGGAGCTGGTCGGCCGCCCCTTGTCGGAGGTGCTCGGCTCTCAAGTGGATCTGGCGCGCATGCTCGACGCCGGCTTTGGTTACAACGATCGCGAGATATTCATCCAGGGCCCCGAGCACACGGTCCACCTCCTCCACACCGCCAAGCCCATCTTCGACTCCTTGGGCCAGGTCCAGGGCGTCATCTTCATCTTCCACGAAATAAAACGCATCCGAAAGCTCGTCAGCGACATCGCCGGCTCGCGGGCCCAGTTCACCTTTGAGGACATCATCGGCCGCTCCCCGGCCGTCCTGGAGGCCAAAAAACTGGCCGCCATGGCCGCGGCCAGCAACTCGACGGTCCTCATTCTGGGCGAGACGGGCACCGGCAAGGAGCTCTTCGCCCAGGCGATCCACAACCACAGCCGGCGAAGGCGTCATCCCTTCGTGGCCATAAACTGCGGGGCCATTCCCCGCGAGCTTTTGGAGAGCGAGCTGTTCGGCTACGCCGAGGGCGCCTTCACCGGGGCCCGGCGCGGCGGCCGCCCGGGCAAGTTCGAGCTGGCCAGCGGCGGGACGATCTTCCTCGATGAGATCGGCGACATGCCGGTGGACATGCAGGTCAAGCTCCTGCGGGTCCTCCAGACCG
>CAYXRH010000091.1:7597-12933 GCA_964466355.1 uncultured Thermodesulfobacteriota bacterium | reverse complement strand
CAATCCCCAGATCATGGCCTGGATGATGGACGAATACGAGACCCTCGTCGGCGAGCATCACCCCGGCGTCATCACCGGCAAGCCGCTGGCCGTGGGCGGATCGGCCGGTCGGGGGGACGCCACCGCCCGGGGAGGCGTCTACGTCGCCCGCGAGGCGGCCAAGGTCAAGAAGATCGATCTCCAGGGCGCGACCATGGCCATCCAGGGCTTTGGCAACGCCGGCCAGTTCGCGGCCAAGCTGGGCCAGGAGATCCTGGGGCTCAAGCTGGTGGCGGCCTCTGACTCCAGGGGGGGCGTTTACCACGAAAAGGGCATCGATCCGATCGAGTTGATCAAGTTCAAGCAGAACGAGGGGACCGTGGTCGGCTTTCCCGGGGCCGAGGCCATCACCAACGAGGAGCTTTTGGAGCTGCCGGTGAAGATACTCTTTCCGGCCGCTTTGGAGAACCAGATCACCAAGAGCAACGCCGACCGCGTCAAGGCGACCATCCTGTGCGAGCTGGCCAACGGACCGACCACGCCCGAGGCGGACGAGATCCTCTATCAGAACGGGGTCTTTGTCCTGCCCGACTTCCTGGCCAACGCCGGCGGAGTGACCGTGTCGTACTTTGAGCAGGTCCAAAACACCTACAACTTCTACTGGGGGCTCAAGGAGGTCCACTGGCGCCTCGACGAGAAGATGACCCAGGCCTTCAAAGGGGTCTTGGGCATGCACGAGCAGGAAAAGGTCAACATGCGCCGGGCGGCCTACCTGGTTTCGGTCGCCCGGGTGGCCGAGGCTTGCAAGCTGAGGGGGTGGGTCTGAGGGCATGAAGGTCCTGGAGCTTCCGCCCAACCTGGTCCGGGCTCATCTGATCTTCCAGAAGATGAGCCACTACCCTGCCTATTTCCGCGAGATGCGCGAGGTCTTCTTGTGGGTCATCGAGGAGAAGGGCCTAGCCACCGAGCACGAACTGAAGTCCATGGCCCAGTAAAAGGCCAGCCAGGAGGGGCTGGATGTCAACGACCGGGAGGCGGTGGATGAATACCTCAACGCCTTGATCGATATTTACTTTGCCACGGCCGTGGAGCCGCACGAGATCGAGGGCTACATCAACCTGGCCCGCAAGCTGGCCAAGAACCGCCAACTGGCCAAGGTTCTGCACTGGGAGAACGCCTCCTCCCTGGAGATTTACAACCTCCTGGAGGACTTCTGCCAGATCCCCCTGGGCGATCGGGTCATCCCCGAGGCCGAGGCTGTCGGCGTCCGGGTGGCCTTGGTGAACCACTTCATCTCCAACCAACTGCCCTACCTCGGCATCGCCAAGAAGTACATCACCATCCGCGACGTGTACGAGATTCTGAAGCGGGCGGTGTGGAAGCCGAAGCGCTCCGGCCGCATCGGCGGCAAGTCCGCAGGCCTGATCCTGGCCTCGAGGATATTATTGCCGCTCTTCTTCGAGGCCAGGCCGGAGTTCGTCGAAAACATCCGGGTGCCCGACTCCTTTTTCATCCGCTCGGACATCTTTGACGAGTTCATCCAGGAGAACGGCCTGGAGTCTTACCACTCCCGCAAATACAAGACCGTGGACAAGATCGAGGAGGAGTACCCCAAGATCAGGGCCGAGTTTGAAGGGGCCCGCTTCAACGAGGAGACGGTTCAGGCTTTCAGGAACATCCTCCATCAGATCGGCGAGTACCCCATCATCCTGCGCTCCTCCTCTTTTCTGGAAGACAACTTTGGCCTGGCGTTTTCAGGCAAATACGACTCCATCTTCCTGGCCAACCAGGGGGATGAGGCCAAGAGGCTCGAGGAGTTCATCTGGGGTGTCAAACAGGTTCACATGTCAACCTATCATCCAGACCCCATTCTCTACCGCGTTGATCACAACCTGCTCGACTTCAACGAGCACATGTGCGTCCTGGTCCAAAAGGTCGTCGGCCGCCGCTTCGGCGATTACTTTTTTCCCTTTGCCGGCGGGGTGGTCTTCTCGATCAACTCCTTTGCCTGGAATAAAAAGATAAACAAGCAAGACGGCCTCCTGCGCATGGTTTTTGGCCTGCCCACCCGGGCGGTGGACCGGCTCGGCGACGAATACCCGCGCATGGTGCCCCTCTCCCACCCCACCTTGCGGCCCGAGGCCACGGCCGCGGCGGTGAGGCGATACTCCCAGCGCAAGGCCGACGTCCTCAACCTCAAGACCGGCCGCCTGGAGAGCCTTCCTCTGACCGAGCTGCTCAAAAAGATCCGCCACCCAGACATCCACCTGGCCGTGTCAGTGGCCCAGGGGGACCACCTCGCCCCGCCGGTGAGCCGGCTGGCCAACTTCGAGCCCCAAGACGCCTGCCTGACGTTTGAACGTCTCCTGAAAGAGACCGAATTCCCTCGGCTCATCAAGGAGATGGTCCAGACCGTCTCTGAGGCCTACGGCTGGCCGGTGGACATGGAGTTCGCTTACGATGACGGCCAGATCTATCTTTTGCAGTGCCGGACCCTGTCCATCCCCAGGGAGCTGGAGCGGGTCGATCTGCCCCAGGAGGTCCCCCCGGATCAGATAATCTTCACCGCCAAGGCCGAAGGCCTGCCCAACCGGATCATCCCTGATCTGGAGTACGTCGTCTACGTCGATCCCCTGGCCTACAACGAGCTGCCGACTCACGAGGAGAAGCTCCAGGTGGCCCGGGTGATCAACAAGTGCAACCAGGTCCTGGGCTCCGCCCGCTATGGGCTTTTTGGACCGGGACGGTGGGGCTCCAACGACATCAACCTTGGCGTCCAGGTCCGCTATCACGACATCAGCCACACCAGGGTTCTGGGCGAGGTCGCCTTTGCCACCAACGGCGTCACCCCGGAGGTGTCATACGGCACGCACTTCTTTAACGACCTGGTCGAGGCCGACATCGTGCCCCTGCCGCTTTACCCTGACGCGCCGGAAGTGGTCTTCAACCGCCTCTTTTTAATGAACAGCCCCTCGATGATGCTCGAGGTGGCCCCGGAGTACGACAACCTGACCGAGGTGGTCAAAGTCATTCACGTGCCTCAGTTGAGGCCGGGGAATTATCTTCAGATCTATCTCGACGGGGCCAGTTGCCAAGGGATCGGCTTCTTGGGGCCCAAACAGGTCCAGGGCAGCGGTCAGTAGCCGGCCGCGAAGAAACCATAACTTTCAAGCACAACACGAGGAGTGGTTTCATGAACAAGTGCCTTAAAGTCTTAGTCGCGGCCCTGACCTTGAGCCTCCTGGCCGCTGGTGGGGCCTGGGCCGACAAGAAGCCGGCCCAAGTGGTCGACGAGGCCCGGGCGGTCTTGAAGGAGGTCATGGCCAGCCCGGACCGTTCAATCCCCAAGGACCTCCTTAAATCCTGCGCCGGAGTGGCCATCGTGCCCTCGGTGGTCAAGGGCGGGTTCGTCCTCGGCGGCGCCTTTGGCCGGGGGGTGGTCTTGTCCAAGAGCGCCTCGGGGAACTGGTCTGGTCCGGCCTTCATCGACATGGGCGGTGGCAGTCTCGGCTTTCAGGTGGGCCTCCAGGCCATTGACCTCATCCTGGTGGTCATGAACGAGCGGGGCATGAAGTCCTTTCTGAAGTCCAAGTTCAAGCTCGGCGCCGACGTCGGAGTGGCCGCCGGTCCGGCGGGCCGTCGGGCCGAGGCCAGCAGCGATCTGCAGTTCAAGGCCGAGATCTATTCTTACTCCCGCTCCAAGGGCCTCTTCGCCGGGGTGTCATTGGAAGGCATGGTCGTCTCGGTCAATGAGGAGTTCATCAACCAGTACTACGGCGAGCCCTGGAGCGTGGACGACATCCTCTTCAAGAAAAAGAGCGAACCCCCGGACTCGGGTGAAAAGCTGATCGAACTCCTGGCCACCTACAGCCGCTAGCGATGACGCCCTAGCCGTTTTCAAAAAGGACCGGGCGGACTTGGCCCTGTCCCAAAGACCCGCCCCTTGTCAGGGGCGGGTCTTTGGGTTATGGTGGTTAACCACTTTATCATTTTGGTTGACAGCCTCATGGACATCGAGACCATTCTGACCCGTTTGAGTAGAGGGGCAGAGCCCTCCCCGGCCGAGGCGGCGGCCTTGCTCGGCCCCTCGAGCCGGGCCCAGCGGCTCAGGCTCTTGAGCGTGGCCGAAGCCCGGAGAGAGGTTGCGTTCGGCCGCCGGGTGGAGCTTTGCGCCATCATCAACGCCCGTTCGGGGCGCTGCCGCGAGGACTGCGCCTTTTGCGCCCAGTCAATCCACCACGCCACGCCAATCAAGACCTATCCCCTGCTGAGCAACGAGGACATCCTGGCCGCGGCCCGCCGGGCCAAGCGGGCCGGGGTGAGCCGCTTTTCCTTGGTCACCTCGGGCAGGACGGTCCGGGCCGAGGACATGGGCCCCCTCTGCGCCGCCATCGAGGGCGTCGCCGCCCTGGGCCTCAAGCCCTGCGCCTCCCTGGGCCTCCTCCGAGAGGCTGACCTGAGGCGGCTCAGGGCCGCCGGACTGGAGCGCTATCATCACAACCTGGAGACGGCCGAGTCGTTCTACCCTCAGATCTGCATCACCCACACCTGGAGCGAGCGGCTGGCCACCCTGAAAGCGGCCCGAAGGGCGGGCTTGAGCCTCTGCTGCGGCGGCGTCTTCGGCCTCGGCGAAAGCGACGGGCAAAGGGTGGAGCTGATCCTGAGCCTCAAGCGGCTCGAGGTCGATTCAGTGGCCGTCAACTTTTTGAACCCCATCCCGGGAACGCCCTTGTCTCAGCAGCCGCTGATGGCGCCCTGGACGGCCTTGAGCCTTGTGGCCGTCATCCGGCTCCTCCTGCCCGCGGCCGAGATCAGAACCTGCGGCGGCCGGCTCCAGACTTTGGGCCCTTTGACGCCGCTCCAATATCTGGCCGGAGCCAACGCGACCATGACCGGCGACTACCTCACCACCGCCGGCCCCAGGCCAGAGGCCGATTGGGCCGACATCCAAGCTCTCGGCCTCGAGGTGGCAAGGGCGGCCGAGGATGATCAGGGGGCCATGGACACAGAATTATGAACGATATTGAATCATTAGACAAAAAACATCTCTGGCATCCCTTCACGCCCATGAGCCACTGGCTGGCCGAGGAGGCCCTGGTCATCGTCCGGGGCGAGGGCGATTTTCTCTTCGACGCCCAAGGGAGGCGCTACATCGACGGCGTCTCTTCGCTGTGGGCCACTGTCCACGGCCACAACCATCCGGCCTTGAACAAGGCCATGAGGGAGCAGATCGCCCGGGTGAGCCACTCCACTTTATTGGGTCTGACCCATCCGCCGGCGGCCCCCCAGGGCCCGCCCCCGGCGGGCCACCCCCCCCCCGGCCCGCCCACGCTGATATACAACCCAACCCGGGCCCC
>CAYXRH010000091.1:0-7587 GCA_964466355.1 uncultured Thermodesulfobacteriota bacterium | reverse complement strand
GCCGGGGCCACCGCCGTGGAGATCGCTCTCAAGATGGCCTTCCAGTATCATTGCCAAAAAACGGCCCCCGAGCCGGAGCGGAGATTGTTCGTCGCCCTGAAAGGGGCCTATCACGGCGACACCCTGGGGGCCGTGTCCGTGGGCGGGATGGAGCTTTTCCATCGTCTCTTCGAGCCGCTGCTGTTCAAGACAATCCACGCTCCCCAGCCCTATTGCTACCGCTGCCCCCTCCAGCTGATTCACCCGGCCTGCGACCTGGCCTGCGCCGCCGAATTCGAGAAGATCATGGCCCGCCAGGGCCGCGGCGTGGCCGCGGTCATCGTCGAACCCTTGGTTCAAGGTGCGGCCGGGATGATCGTCCAGCCGCCCGGCTATCTGAGGCGAGTCTTCGAGGCGACAAGGAAGGCCGGGGCCTTGTTCATCGCCGACGAGGTGGCCACCGGCTTTGGCCGCACCGGAAGCATGTTCGCCTCTGAGCAGGAAGAGACCCCCCCTGATCTGCTCATTCTGGGCAAGGGTTTGTCCGGCGGCTACCTGCCCTTGGCCGCCACCCTGGCCACCGAGGAGATCTTCAGGACCTTTCTGGATGAGCAGTGGCGCAACCGCACCTTTTTCCACGGCCACACCTTTACCGGCAACCCCCTGGCCTGCGCGGCCGCCTGGGCCAATCTGGAGGTCTTCGAGGCTGAAGAGACGTTGAAGCGGCTCGAATCCAAGATTCAGCTCTTGAGCGAGCTGCTCAAGCCCCTGGCCCTGAAGCCCTTTGTGGGCCAGGTCAGGCAAAAGGGGTTCATGGTCGGCCTCGAACTGGTCGCGGACAAAAAGACCAAGGCGCCCCTTGATCCGACCGAGCGGCTGCCCCAGCGGATCGTGGCCGCAGCCAAGCAGCGGGGGGTCATCATCCGGCCCCTGGGCGACGTCATGGTCTTGATGCCGCCGCTGAGCATTGGGCCCGAAAATTTAAAACACCTGGTCCAGGCCACGGCCGAGGCCATCGCCGAGGTCTTGGGTTGACCGGCTGGCTGGACCACCGGGCCGCGGCGTTGCGAGGCCGGGAGACCAGGGGCGTGCGGCGGCGGCTGCGCCGCCTCGACGGCGGCGTCGGGCCTGAGGCGAACCTCGAAGGGCGAACGGTCATCCTCGCCGCGGCCAACGACTACCTCGCTCTGGCCGGCTCGAAGCGCCTCAAGGAGGCCGCGGCCGAGGCGGCCCTAAGCTGGGGCGGCGGCGCCGGGGCGGCGCGCCTGATCTGCGGCGATCTGGCCCTGCACGAAAAGCTCGAGAGAGCCATCGCCCGCTTCAAAAAGACCGAGGCGGCGATCGTCTTCTCCTCCGGCTATTTGGCCAATCTGGGCGTGCTCAGCGCCCTGGCTCGCCCTGGAGACGCCGTCTTCTCGGACCAGCTCAATCACGCCTCCATCGTGGACGGCTGCCGCCTGTCCAAGGCAGAGGTGCACGTCTTTCCCCACCGCGATGTGGACCGCCTGGATCAGCTCCTGGCCCGAAGCAAGGCCGGGCGGCGGGTGATCGTCAGCGACGGCCTGTTCTCCATGGACGGCCACCTGGCCCCCTTGCCTGACCTGGTCGAGATCTGCCGCCGCCGGGAGGCCATCCTGGTCATAGACGACGCCCACGCCACCGGGGTCCTGGGGCCCGAGGGCCTGGGCAGCCTGGATCACTTCCACCTGCCCCACGAGGGCGTGGTCCAGGTGGGCACCTTGTCCAAGGCCTTGGGCGCCCTGGGCGGGTTCGTGGCCGGGGAGAGGGTCCTCATCGACTACATTCAAAATAAGGCCCGCTCTTTCATCTTCACCACCGCCCTGCCGCCGGCGGCCGCGGCGGCGGCCCTGGCTGGGGTCGAGGCCGCTCAGGAGGAGCCCTGGCGCCGGCAGCGGGTCATGAATCACGCCGCCTGGCTCCGGGCCGAGCTGGCCGTGGAGGGCCTCGGCGACTTTGAGGGCGTGGGGCCGATCATTCCGGTCATTTTAGGCCCCAGCGAGGCCGCCTTGAAGGCCTCGGCCGAGCTGCTCGAGGCCGGGGTGCTCGTCCCGGCCGTCCGGCCGCCCACCGTGCCCCAGGGTGCGGCCCGGCTCAGGGTCTCCCTCTCGGCCGGACACACCCAGGCCCACCTGGAGGCCATCGCCGCCGCCTTGAAAAAGACGGCCCGACGGCGGGACTCAAGGCCGTGAGCCATCTCAAGCCGGACATAAAGGAGCTTTCCCTGGCCGATATGCAAGGCCTGGCCCAGCGCTTCGGCCAGCCGGCCTACCGGGGGGAGCAGCTTTACAACTGGCTTTTTCATAAACGCGCCGCCGGGTTCGAGGAGATGTCCGACCTGCCCCAGGACTTTCGTGGTCAACTGAGCGATTGCTTCCGCATTTTTCAGCTCCAACCCGCGGCCGTGGAGACCTCTCAAGACGGCACGCGCAAGATGCTCTTTCAGCTCAGCGACGGGCAGCGGATCGAGGCGGTTCTGATTCCAGAGCGGGACCACTGGACCTTGTGCCTCTCCAGCCAGGTCGGCTGCGCCATGGGCTGCAAGTTCTGCCGCACCGGCGCCGGGGGCCTGCGGCGGAACCTCACCCCGGCCGAGATCGTCGGCCAGGTCCAGGCCGCCTTTGCCCAGAGGCCGGATCAAAGACCGGTGAGCAACCTGGTCTTCATGGGCATGGGCGAGCCCCTGGCCAACCTGGACAACCTGATCTTGGCCCTGAAGGTGATCATTGACCCCAAGGCCCTGGCCGTGTCCTGGCGCAAGGTGACCGTGTCCACGGTCGGCCTGCCAGAGGCGATGCTCCGCCTCCTGAGCGAGGTCAAGGTCAGGTTGGCCGTGTCCCTCAACGCGCCCAACAACCGCCTCCGGGACGAGATAATGCCCCTCAACCGAAGCCATCCCCTGGAGCGGGTCATCGAGGCCTGCCAAAGGCTGCCCCTGCGGCCAGGGGAGAGGATCACCTTTGAATACGTGCTCCTGGCCGGCGTCAACGACTCCCTGGCCCAGGCCCGGGACCTGGTCAGGCTGCTGGCCCCCCTGCCGGCCAAGGTGAACCTCATCCCCTTCAACGAGCACCCGGCCTGCCCTTACAAGGCCCCGGCCCCGGAAAAGATCCTCGCCTTTCAGGAGAGGCTCCTCCAAAGCCGCCTCTCGGTCTTTGTCCGCCGCGCCATGGGCGCCGACATCTCGGCCGCCTGCGGCCTTCTCCACGCCCACGCGGCCGAACGGAACATTGAGCCTCTTTAAGCCCCGCTTCCTTGAATAAATAACGAAAAAACAACTTGACATGCGGATATAGTTCGGTCTTTAATGAACAAGCCTTAATTTTGTTCGAGGCTGATTGTGGATGACCTGGACCGCCGAGTCTTGATCGCCCTCCACCGCAACGGCCGCCAGAAAAACGCGGATCTGGCCCGGAAGCTGGGCGTGGCCCCCTCGACCATGCTGGAGAGGGTCCGCCGGCTGGAGGAGCGCGGGCTGATCAAGGGCTACCGGGCCGTGATCGATCCTCAGGCCCTGGGCTTGAAGGTCCAGGGGTTCGTCTCGCTCGTCCTGGACAGGCATCAGGCCGGCGACATGCGCCGCCTGGAGGCCGAGATAGACTCCATGCCCCAGGTGAGAGCCTGCTATCACCTCACCGGACGCTTTGATTACCTGCTCCACGTCGCCGCCCGGGATCTCGACCATCTGGGACGGTTGATCAAGGAGCGCATCGCCTCCATCCCGGGCATCGGACGGGTGGAGACCTTTCTGATTTTCTCAGAGGTCAAGCGAGACAAGGGCTGGCCGGTGGAGGCCGGCGAGGCGCCGGAGGGGGATGATGGCTCATAAGAACAAAAAGTACGGCAACGTGGCCGAGGTGCGGGCCGGCGAGTTCCCCAAGGAGGAGCACTGTTATCGCATGATCCCCGGCGAGGAGGAGAAGTTCCTGGCCGGGTGAAAGGGGGGAGCGATGGAGAACCTGCGGGGTTTGCTGAAGATATCCGAAGAGCATCTGGCCGAGATCAACCGCCTCCTGTTGGACCCTGACAACGCGCTCGTGAACCGGATTTTGGAGGTGGTCGAGCGCTTCGGTGGGCCTGAAGAAATAAACCGCCGCGCAGCCGAGGCGGGCGCGCTGGACAACCTCCTCGCCCGGCTCGAAGCCGAGAAGTCGCCTTACCTCAAAGACTTAAAATGGCTCATCGCCCAGCGCGACAAAGGGGCCTTCGTCTCCAGAGCCGAACATCTGGACCGAATTCTGGGGCACGAGGCGGCCGGGGCCGAGATAAACCAGAAGAACGCCGTCACCCTCGAAATAAGCGCCCTTCAGTACTTCCCCTGGCTCATCGCCGAGGCCGAGGAGGCCATCGAGAAGCGGCAGCTCATGCCGGCCCGGTACATCCGGGTGCGCCGCATGGCCGAGCAGACCGCGGACAACGGCGACATCCTGGCCACGGCCGCGGCGATGCAGATCGTGGGGGCGACCTACGTCGAGACCCTGGACACCAAGGGCACCGACGGCTCCAACGTCCACCTCGGCGGGCCGGAGACCATCACCGGCTACTTTGGCGGCGTCGGCCAGCCCAACGACTACCCCCTGAAGTGGCTGGAGGAGTATCTTCATTACTACACCACTTACGGTGTTCGCCAGGTCCTCAACATCAATCCGGGCACGGTTCTGGTGGGCTATCTGCTGCACAAGCTCGGCGTGAACAACGAGTTCAAGATCTCGGTCTTCATGGGCAACGACAATCCCTTCGCCGTGCTGTGGACCCTTCTCACGGCCCGGCTCTTTGCCAGGGCCGACGGCTCGACCTCGCTCATCGGCTTCAACCTGTCCAACTCGGTGAACAACGACACCATCCGCCAGGCGGCCCGCGTCCGCGAGGCTTTGGGCCTGGAGGAGGTGGTCCGCTTCGAGCATCACATCACCGAAACGTGGAAATCCATCGTCCGCCAGCCCTACAACCGCCGGGCCGAGCTGGTCGAGGTCGCCCAGGAGGTGTCCAACATCTCGGCCAAGCACGAGGGCGGCGAGGTCGAGGTCGAGACCGGGCTGGACCATCCCTCGGACATTCTGGAATATTTTCTGCCCAAATCCGAGATCCAAAGCCGAGGCCTCATGCCCGCCTTGCAGCGCAACTACCTGGAGAAGCACCGCTCCCTGAACCTCACCGCCGAAGCCCTTCTGAAGGCCGGCGTGGGGGTGGTGTGCGCCTGGAACCTTCACGCTTCGGCCCGGGCGTGAGGTGCCTGACGTCGCCTTGGGGAGGTGTGTTCCATTCTTTAAGAAACAGCCGGGCCAAGCTCTGGGGAGGCTGTGACAGACATGGATGATCGCTTCGCCCGCCTCTACTCAATTGAGGCCCAGGTCGCCCAGCCCTCGGCCATCCGGGAGATGTGCCGCCTGGCCGACCGGCCAAACATCAAAAGCCTGGCCGGCGGCTGGCCGGACCCGGCCGTGTTCCCCAGCCGGGAGATCGCCGAGATCACGGCCGACGTCCTGGCCGCGGATGCGCCGAGAGCCCTCCAGTACGGGCCGAGCGAAGGTCTGGCCGAACTGCGCCAGGCCCTGGCCCAGTGGTCCCAGGCTGAAGACAAGATCGCCTGCCGGGCCGAGGAGATCATCATCCTCCACGGCTCCCAGCAGGGTTTGGATCTGTGCGTCCGGGTCTTTTTAAGGCCCGGAGAGACGGTCATGGTCGGGCTGCCGACCTACCTCGGCGGCGCCGGCGCGATCAAGGGCCGCGGCGGCCTGGCGGTCGGGGTCGAGGTCGACGAGCAGGGCCTCGACGTCGCGCGGCTCGGCCGCGAGGTGGAGGGCCTGATCAAGCAAGGGCAACGGGTCAAGGGCGTCTACGTCATCCCCAACTTCCAGAACCCCAGCGGGGTGACCCTTTCCCTGGACCGGCGCCGGCTCTTGCTCCATTTGGCCGAGCGGCACGACTTCATGATCTTTGAGGACGACCCCTACGGCGACCTGCGCTTTGAAGGCCCCAAAATTCCCTCCCTCAAGGCCTTGGACGAGACGGGGCGGGTGGTTCATCTGCGCTCCCTGTCCAAGACCTTCTCGGCCGGCCTGCGCCTGGGCTGGCTGGTCGGCGAAAGAGGCGCGGTGAGCAAGATGGTCACGGCCAAGCAGTTCATCGACACCACGACCAACTCCCTGACTCAGCTCATCTTCCTCGAGTTCATGCGCCGCGGTCACTGGCGCCGCAGCATCGAGCGCGGCGTGGCCCATTATCGCCGCAAGCGGGACGTGATGCTCGAGCTTTTGGAGCGGCACTTTCCCGAGGAGGTTCGCTGGAACCGGCCGGCCGGCGGATTCTTCATCTTCGTCCATCTGCCCCAGGACATGGAATCGTCCTCTCTCCTCAGCGAGGCGGTGGCCCACGACGTCGCCTTTGTGTCCGGGGAGCCGTTCTTTGTGGACGGCCGCGGCCGCAACACGCTCCGACTCTCTTATTCCCAGGCCAGCGAGGCCGACATCGAGATGGCGGTGAAGGTCCTGGGCCGGCTGATAAAGAAGCGGCTCACCCAGGCCGGCCGGGCCGCCTGACGGCCGCGATTCGACCGGGAGGGCCAAAAGGGCCGGGTTCAGGCTCAGTTGCGCCGCCTGAGGTCATCTGATACCCTTAAAAAGTGACCAGACCGCGCTTTCGAAGTCTCAGCCCCTGGCTCAGGGAGCGTTTCGGGGTCCGGGTGGCCAAGATCGCCCTGGACGCCGGCCTCGGCTGCCCCAACCGCGACGGGACCTTGTCCTTTGACGGCTGTCTTTTTTGCGACCAACTGGGCTCGGGCACCGGCGCGGCCGGACGGGGCGTGGGCCTCACCGCCCAGATCGAGGCGGCCCTGCCGAAACTGAGAAAGCGCTACAAGGCCGAGAAGTTCATCGCCTACTTCCAGGCTTTCTCCAACACCCACGGACCGTCCGCCCTCCTCGCCCGGCTCTACGAGGAGGCCCTGCGGTTTGATGAGGTGATCATCCTGGCCGTGGGCACCCGGCCGGACTGCCTGGCCGAGGACAAATTGGAGCTGCTGGCTCGGATCAACCGCCAGAAGGAGGTCTGGCTGGAGCTGGGGCTGCAGTCAGCCCTGGACAAGACCCTGAGGGCCATCAACCGCGGCCACGACTTCGCCGCCTTTGCCTCGGCCGTGCGGGTGGCGGCGTCATGGGGGCTCAAGGTCTGGGCCCACCTGATCCTGGGCCTGCCCGGCGAGGGCTTTGAGGAAGCGGCCGAGACGATGCGGCGCATCAGCCCGCTGGGGCTGTGCGGGGTCAAGCTTCACGGGCTCTACGTCTCGGCCGACGCGCCCCTGGCCGGGCCGTACGGACGCGGCGAGGTTGAGCTTTTGAGCCTCGAACAATACGTTGGCTGGGTCGCCCGCTTGATCGGCCTCATGCCGCCCCAGTGGGTCATTCAGCGCCTCACCTCAGACCCCAACCCCGAGAGCCTGATGGGGCCAAAGTGGATGCTGGACAAGCCCAGGGTTCTCAAGGCCATAAATGAGCGGCTGGAGGAGCTGGACGTGCGCCAGGGGGCGTATTTTAAACCCTAGCCTGGATATTGCATAAAAAGTTACCGTTAATTCCTATAATGCGTTATAAT
>CAYXRH010000090.1:0-13131 GCA_964466355.1 uncultured Thermodesulfobacteriota bacterium | reverse complement strand
GGTCAGGGGCCAGGAGATGGCCCGGCTGGCCAGGACCTCGTCGATGGTCATGTCCCTCTTGATTTGAGCGTGCGGATTCAAGGAGCCGTGAAAGTGATTCTTGGCCGAGATGGCGGCCAGCTGCCGCTGGGTGGAGCCGAATCTGCCCATGTGCCAGTGGCTCATGGCGGCGTAGATGTCCATGAAGGGGCTCTTGTCCTTGGCCGTTGAACCAGCGGGGGAGGCCATGTCCTTTGCCGCGGCCGCGCTCACGGCGGCCCACATGTTGAAAAGAGACTCCGCTTCTTCGACGTCGATGCAGGTGAAGAAGGCCCCGAAGGTCTTCTTTTTATCCGGGGCGTACATCTTCTCGGCGCCGACGGCCAGGGCGCAGTCGTAAAGCCCCGCGCCCACGGCCAGCCAGGCGTTGTGCAGGGCCGTGGAGGCTCCGGCGCAGGCGTTGTCCACGTTGACGATGGGCAGCCCGCTCAGCCCGAGGGGCCTCAGGGCCACCTGGCCGCGGATGGAGTCCTGACCAGAGAAATAGCCCCACGTGGAGTTGGAAAACCAGGCCGCGTCGACCTCTGTTTTCGAGATCTCGGCGTCATCGAGGGCCGCGGTGACGGCCTCGGCGGTCAGGGATTTGATGCTTCTCTCCAGCCACTTGCCAAAGGGCGTCATGCCCGCGCCGACGATGTAAACATCTCTCACCGCAAAACCCCTTCAAGCCCGGCGCCGGCCTCGACGGCGTGTCTTGAATTCAAGGAGGAGCGGAAAAGAAACGCCTTTTTCTCGGCCACGACATCTCCCTCGCGACCCAGAAGCTCTTGAGGTTAGGTCAATAACTGAACTGTATTCATAGCATGAGTCAAGTTCATGGTCAAGTAAAACAAAAATCTTAATGATTGGGCTTCAAAGACGCGGTTTCGGCTTGCGGCGCTCTCTTCAGATCAAGGGTTGGGATGTGCTCCAAACCCCTTTAAAAACGGCCCAGAATCTGATTCTTCTTCAGGCGGGGCCGGCCGGAAGGCGGATCTGGATTTCAAAACCCGCCGCGGCATTGGCGGCCGAGATGGCGCCGCCGTGCTTTTCGACGATTTTTTTGGCGATGGCCAGGCCCAGACCCGACCCCGCGGCCGGAGATCGCTCCGGGCGATGAAAGGGTTCAAAGATGCGGCTCAGCTCCTCTTCATCCAGGGCCTCAAAAGTGTTGGTCAGGCTGAATCTTATATTTTGACCGGCCGACTCCAGGCGGACGATGACCTGGCCTTTTTCCGGCGTGAACTTGGCGGCGTTTTCTAAAACGTTCGACAGGGCCGTTTGGAGAGCGGCCCTGTCTCCAGAGACAAAGCAATTCAAAGACAAATGAGTCATGAGACCCACTCGTCGACGGCGCAGGGCCGGCTCGAGCCGGCTCAACAGCTCGGCCGTCATGGGTGAGAGGTCAAGGGGTTCAAGTTTGAAAGGCTCTTCGTGGACGTCCAGCTTCGAAAGCTCCAGGATGCGCCCCAGGAGACGGTCCAGCTCCTTGACGTCATCTTGTATGCCTTTAAGGTGCCTCTGACAGGGCTCGAACTCGCCCCGGGCCAGTTTTTCCCGGAGCAGCTCCTCGGCGAGGCGGATCCTGGCCAGAGGGGTTCTCAGCTCGTGGGACACGTTGGCCGTGAGCTCCCGGCCGCCTCGGACCATCCTCTCCACCCGGTCGGCCATGTGGTTGAAGGCGCGGCCCAATTCGCCCATCTCATCCCGGCTCTTGATGTCGGCGCGGTGGGAAAGCTCGCCCTCGGCGATCAAGAGGGCCGATTTACGCAGTTGCTTGATGGGTTTGGCGATAAAACGCGACACCGGAATCACCAGCATGGCGACCAGCAAACAGATGAGCACCAGGCGCGCCAGGAACAAATGTTGGGGTGGGTGCAGTTCGGGGGGGTGGACCAGGAGCAAGAACAACTTGGCGTCCTGGAGCGGCGGTGTCTTTAAGGGAGCGACGATCAGAATTTGGCGGTGGGGTTGGGGAAACACCGTGAACCGTTCCCGGCCGCGGGCCCCGGATTGAGCCTGGGCCATGATCTGCTCTGGGATCGGCCCATCGAAGGACTGGACCACCGGTGTGTGCGCCGCCTGGAACCACACCTTGGCTCGCATGATCTGGGCGAGCTCCTGAGTCATCGCCCGCAAGGTTTCGGCCAGGGGCTCCTGGGCGTCCAGCCGGGCCCTGATGGCCTCCTGGGCGAATTTTTGGGAAAACAAGACCAGGCCCCGCAGGTGGGAGTCCAAGCGGTTGCTTCGTTGGCGGCCGTCGAAGAGCAGAAAGCTTCCAAACATCAAGACCTGGACCAACAGCAGCAGCGCCAAAAAGGAAAACAATATCTTGGAATACAGACTCAGCCCTTTCATCAGTTCTCCACGAGCATGTAGCCGGTCCCCCAAATCGTCTTGATTACATTTTTAAATTGGGGAAAGGGCTTCAGCTTGCTCCTGAGGTTGCTGATATGCACGTCCATGCTGCGGTCAAAGGCCATCATCTCGCGGCCGCGGGCGATGTTGAGCAGATCGTCGCGGCTGAAGACGACGTTGGGGCGTGACATCAGGGCCCCCAGGACCTTGGTCTCGGTCAGCGATAGTTCCAGGCAGCTTCCCTGAACCTTGAGCCGCCGCCGCGCGCGGTCCAGTTCCAGCCCCGCGGCCCGGACCAGGGGCGATTCCGTCTCCGGGGTTGGGGCGCCGGGCGCGGCCTGCCGACGCCGCAGCACCGCCTTGATTCGGGCCAGAAGCTCCCTGGGGTTGAAGGGCTTGCCCAGGTAGTCGTCGGCGCCTAGTTCCAGCCCCACGATGCGGTCGGTCTCCTCACCCTTGGCGGTGAGCATGATCACCGGCACCTGGGACTCATGCCGGATGGATTGGAGCAGGTCGAGGCCGTTGACCTTGGGCAACATCACGTCCAACACGATCAAGTCCGGCGTCTCTTGGCGAAGCCTCTCCAAGAGCCTATGCCCATCTGGAAGGCCGGAAACCTCGCAGCCGTAGCCCGAAAGGTACTCGCTCAGCAACTGACGCAGCTTGGCGTCGTCATCAATGATGAGAATATTGGCTTTCATCCGGCCTGCCCCTGAATAATATGAGACTGTGGCGAAACCACATTTTGGTTCGAGGACCAGGCGCGAGGTTTTCGAGAAGCGCAGCATATGAGGTTAATATGTGAGCATTCGAGAAAACCAATGAACGCCGTAATCGGGACAAAAGGGCCGTTTCGCCACAGTCTCAATATAGAGCCCCAGCTTCCCCTCCCTAAAATATTTACAAATTTTTTACAAATATTTTACTTCCTCCCCCAACTTATACCTTATCGGCGGTCCTATACTCGGAGCCGGATGTGGATAAAGGGCCTGGTGACTCGAGGCGGTGGCCCCGGCCAGCCTGGCTGAATTGAGGCCAGGGGTGGCCCCAGGGCCGCGATTGGGTCAGGGCTGATCGCTCCCCTCTGATTGGGGGGCTAAGGCAGCCAGGGTCAAGCCTGGGCCGAGGAGAAGGCCTTGGGAAAAGAGCCGTACCAGATCACCAAGGAGAAGCTTCTGACTCCAGAGGAGGTCGAGGTTCTCTTGGGCACTTGCGCCAGGCTGGCCAAAACGGACCTGACCAACGGCCGCAAGGTCTGGGTCACCCGCTATCTGCTGGTGCATCTTGCTTGCGCCAGCGGCTTGCGCGCGAGCGAAATCGCCTGGTTGCGGGTGGGGGACTTCCAGAATCTGGCCAGCGGACACCTGCTGCTGGTGCGGCCGCCGAGGGGCGGCGGTCGGAGAAGGGTTTACCTGGGGCCCAAACTGGCGGGGCACATCCAGGAATACCTGCGCATAAGGGAGATGGCCTAGGGTGAAGTGATATGCGCGGAAAGCCTCTTGTTGCCGGGACGCAACGACAAGCGCTACAGTACCGCCGCCTTGTCCTTCAGCTTCCGCAAGGCCGTGGACGCCGCGCAGCTTTCCGGTTCGTACTCCCTGCGAAACGCCAGGCATTCCTATTCCGCGTTTTTGCTGGCCAAAACGGACGATCTGTGCTTTGTCCAGAGGCAAATGGGGCACGCCAATCAGGGCATGACTCTGCTCTACCGGGACGTGACTTCTTTGATCAATTGCAAACTGGCCGAGGCTTTGATCTGGTGATAAAATTCATTAATGTTGGGCCTTCAAACGCCCCGCCCGAGCCGCGGCCTTGCCTCATGATCCTTAAACTTCCGAGAGGTGACGCCAGCCACGACCAACCGAGCCCTGTGCCCGGACGCGCCCATTATTGAACCTCGTCAAAGTCGCTGACCAATTCTACCCACTGGGGAAATTATTTCCCGGCGGCGTCGCCATCGGGCCCCCATCGTCCACATAAAGCAAAAAATCAGCGACATACGTTCAAAATAATTGCCGAGTGGCGGCATGTCGCCTGCATTGCGGTAAAGCACCACACTTAACCCTAACGTGGAGGTGCCGCCATGAAAACTTAAAGGAATACAGGAAACTCACCCGACAAATGCAACCCCACAGCCTGAAAGGAAAGAACCATGAATATCTCTGGTCTGGGCAGCAGCAGCTACAGCTACTTGCTGCAAACGCGATCCGTCTCCCAGTCGGACCAATCAGATATGGCGAAGCAGTTCGCCAGCCGTCTGGTCCAGGACAGGGACGCTGATGGCGACGGCTCCCTGAGCTCGGAAGAGATCGGGGTGGAGCAAGACCTTCTCTCCCAGGCCGATACGGACGGTGACGGTAAGCTCAGCGAGAGCGAGCTGGTCGGCCTGATGAACATGATGGGGCCGCCGCCCCCGCCGATGGACGACGTGGGGATGTCCCAGGCCTCGACGGGCGGCTCCACCTCGAGCGAGGCCGGCCAGGGCCTGAGCAGCCTGTTCAGTCAGCTCGACACCAACGGTGACGGTTTGGTGAGCGAAGACGAGTTCCTGGCGGGCCGTCCCGAGGAGGTCACCGCGGAGCAGGCCCAGGAGATGTGGAGCCGTCTCGACACCAGCGACAGCGGCAGCCTGAGTGAAAGCCAATTCGAGTCGGCCATGGCGGCCCAGGGGCCGCCGCCGGGGCCGCCGCCCGGCGAGCTCAGCGATGAGGACGACGATTCCGACGACACGGACGATTCCGACGCGTCGTCCTCCACCTCGGCCAGCGACAGCGACTCCACCATCAGCGACCTGGGCTCCTTATTGGCCAGCTTGTTGGCCAACTACGGCTTGGCCAGGTATCAGCAGAGCATGAACAGCGACCTGGTGGGGCTGCTGAGCGACAGCCTAAACCAAGACACGGGGGGCATCAGCATCACCGCCTAGGTCGAAACTAAAACCTCAACCGGGGCTGTCGGGAGGGCCGACCCCCCAAGTCCAGAGTTAAGGGTGCCGATGGACGAGACTCCCCCCCCCCACCCGAGGCTTGGACTTGGTCCTTCCGGCAGCCCTGTCCGCCCGTGGCGTGAGGCCGCGGCGGCCACGGCCAGGACGAGGCCGATTAAGGGGGTGGCCCGGAAGCCGCTCAGGGGGGACCATCAGGCCGCCGAACAGGATCAGGCGGAAGATCGAAGAAAGAGTGATCCACCGTCGTCCTCCCGAAGACCAGCCCTCTGCGGCTCGAAGCTTCAGACCCAGCGGGCGGTGACCGTTCTCTCGTCCAAGAAGAGGCGCATGGAGGCCATCCTGGTCTTGGCCCGGCCGAGGAAGGACTGCCTCTTGGAGCCCAAGGGGAAGAAGGCGTAGGGCTGGGGCACGCCGACGTTGACGCCCACGTTGCCCACGTTGACCTCCCTCGCGAACTTGCGGGCCGCCCGGCCGCTCTGGGTCATGATGCAGGCCGAGTGGCCCAGGTCGGTCTTGGTGTTGATCCACTCGATGACCTCATCTAGGCTTTCGGCCCTGATTAGGCCGGCCACGGCCCCGAAGGCCTCCTCCTTGGCCGTGTCCATGTCGATGTTCATGTCCTCGAGGATGGTCGGGCCCAGGAAGTAGCCGCCGGGGTTTTCGGCCGGCAGGGCCTCCCGGCCGTCAACGACCATCTTGGCCCCTTCGCTCAAGGCCCGCTCGATCCATCCGGCCACCTTGTCCCGGCCGCCGGCGGTGGTGTAGGAGCCCATGTTGACCGACTCGTCCAGGCCGTAGCCCAGCTTCATGGCCCTCGCTTCGGCGGCGAACTTCTTTTTAAACTCGTCGTAAATGTCGCCGACGACGACGACGTTGTCCGTGCCGAGGCAGCGCTGACCGGTCATGCCGAAGCAGCCCTGGCGCATGTAGATGACGTTGGTCTCCAGTTCGGCGTCCGGCATGACCACGACGTGGTTCTTGCCGTTGCCGTTGATGGACGAGGGCTTGTGCAGCCGGCCGCACAGCTCGAACAACTTCTGGCCGGCCGTCGTGGAGCCGATGAAGCCCAGACCCTGGATCTCCGGCTGCTCCAGGATGTAGTTGTTGATCTCCCGTCCACCGTGGACCAGGTTGATCGCCCCCGGCGGGAAACCGGCCTCCAGGGCCACCCGGGTCATGTACTCGCTGGCCACCGGGGCCTGGCGGCTGGGGCTGATGACCACCGGGCAGCCGGCGGCCAGGGCGTAAGGCACGTAGGACGACCAGGCGTGCATGGGGATGTTGCCCGGGGTGATGATCAGAAAGGGCCCCAGGGGCTCCCAGGTGAGCCACATGTCGATGCCGTTGGCCAGCTCATCGCAGTGCTCGTTTCGGGCGGCCAGGCCGTAGACGGCCGAGCAGGCCGACTCGATGTTCTCGATGCAGCGGCGGACCGAGCCCCGCGCTTCGCCGATGGTCCGGCCGTGATCCTGGGTCAGCACGCGGCACAGCTCTTCATAATGCTCCTCGAACTTGTGGCGCATGTCAAAGAGCATCTTGCCCCGCTCGCGCACGGCGATGCCCTTCAGGGCCTCGAAGCCCGCTTGGGCCGCCGCCACGGCCGCCCGGGCCTCCTCTCTGGTCGCCGTCGGAAACTCGGCGATGACCTCGCCGGTGGCCGGGTTGCTCGTCTCGTTGAGGTGGGTCGATTTGGAGACGACCCACTCCCCGCCAATGAAGAATTTCAATCTACCGTAATGCTTCTTGACCTCGGACAGGACAGCCATTTGCCAGTTCCCCTCGAATTCTCTGGACCCCGACCGAACGACCTTCACCTCCGGCGCGGGTGTCCGGATTGTCAACAGGGCCGGCGTCCCTGGAGGCCCACGACCTCTGGGACGCTGGCCCGAATCACTATCTTATTCTTATAAAAATCATTCAGATCGCTTAGCGCAGCCCGTCCTCGAACTTGGCCTCCTCCTTGGTCAGCCCGCCGATTCTGGGCAGCGGCCGCCCGGAGTCGGTGACCACCAAGACGACCATGATCTCGTCCTCCCGCGGAGCGTCGGCCAGGCTCACGCTCAGGCCGTCGAAGTGGGAGCGGATGAAGGCCGCGTCCTTGTGGTTCAAGGGCACGTCGATGGAGCAGCCGGCCGGGCCGACCTTCTTGACCGAGGGGATGAGGGCCAGACCCCGGCCGAGGGCCTCGCGGAAAGGCTTGCCCAGCTTGGGGTGGAGCACCGCTCCGGCGTGCTCCAGCTCTCCGCTCAAACCGACGATGGCCGCCTTGCCGTAGCTCTCCGCCTTTTCCGGGCCGATGCCCAGGGCCTGACAAGCCCTCAGGCCCAGAAGCCCGCCCAGCTCGGCCCCCGCGTCCATCAGGGGCGTCAGATCCTCGACGTATCGGCCGGCGAAGGGGTTCTTAATGACGGCGATGGCCGCGGCCTTGCGCGTGGGCGGCTCGACTTTGCGGCCCATCTCGGTGACGGTCTCCTCGACGACGGTGACCAGTTTGCGGATGTCCATGAAAATTCCTCCACCTCCGAGCCGCCCATCGCGGCCGCGGATGTCAATGTTCCTCAGATCGCCTGAGCTTTGCGAATGGCCGGCGGCGTGTTGCGGCTGTTGACCACGACCGCCCGGCCGTCGACCAAGACCATGGACACGCCGGGCGTGTCGCCCTCGACCAGGGCGGTCAAAAGATCCCCGCCGGCCGAGCCCAGGGGCGCGTCCAGGAAGATCAGGTCAGCCTCTTTGCCCGGGGCGATGACTCCCCGGTTGAGGCCAAAGACCCTGGCCGTGTTGCCGGTGGCCATGCTAACGGCCAGCTCCGGCTTGATCCCGCCCAGGGAGGCCAGCCAAGAGATGTTGCGCAGGATGCCCAGGGGGATCACGCCCGTGCCCGAGGGGGCGTCGTTGCCCAGAATGACCCGCTCGAATTCACCCCGCGCGGCGATGAGCTGAGCGATCTGTTGGGCTCTTTTGACGTTGCCGCACTGGACGAGCTCGATGACGATGTCGGTCTGCTCGATGACCTTCCTGGCCTCCTCGAAGCCCACGGCCGTCGGTCCGCCGTTCAAGTGGGAGGCCACGGAGGGCTGGACGGTCATGATCTGGTCCACGCCGACGACCGCGGAGCCGGGGATCGACGTCCCGCCGGTGTGCATCATGACGACCATGCCCCTAACCTTGGCCCACCTGGTCATCTCGGCCGCCTCCTGGGGGTCCTTGACCGAGCCGAGGCCGATCTCGCCGACGACCTTGACCCCGGCGGCGGCCATCTCGTCAAAGTCCGCCTCGACGAGACCCTTTTCGAGGATGACCGACCCGCCGAGGACCTTCATGCCCCCGGGGCGGAAGTTGGCCCACGCCTTGGCGGCCAAAATGGCCAGGGCCTTGGCCCCGGCCGCGTCCTTGGGCCGGCCCGGAAGGTGGACCTCGCCGGCCGAGATGGTCGTGGTCACCCCGCCGTGGAGGGAGGAGTCGAGAAAGTTGAGCATCTGCTGCCGGGGCGTGAAGTCGCCCAGGACCACGTGGCAGTGGGAGTCTATCAGGCCCGGGGCGAGGGCGCAGCCGTGGGCCTCGATGACCGCCGCCTCCTGGGGCGCGCTCAGGCCTCGGCCCACGGCCTTGATGAGGCCGTCCTCGATGACCAGGCTGTCGGCCTCGATCAGGGGCGCGGCCGCGTCTCCGGAGAGCATCAACCCGACGTTCTGGATAAAAGTGCGGCTCATGTCCGATATCTCCTCGCAAAGAGACTGACTTCACCAGCTCGGCGGCGTGACCACCCAGATCACCCGGCAGGGCTGGTCGCTTTCGTTGGTCCAGGCGTGGGGCAGGAGGGAAGAGTAGTAAAAGGATGAGCCGGCGGCGACGATATGGGTTTCGCGGCCGACCTTCAGCGTCAGCTCGCCGTCGAGGACCAGACCGAACTCCTCGCCCTCGTGGGAGTACGCCTCCGGCGCTCCGCCGCCTGGTTGAATAATTGTATAAAACGGCTGCATTTTTCTGTGATTCGATGATCTGGACATCTGCCTGATGTCGGCCCGCCACCGGGCCAGGCTGACCTTGATCCACTGATCCTTGCTCAGGACGATGGGCTCGTCGCTGACCTCCTCGATGAAGAAGTCCACGATGCGCGCCCCCAAGGTGTGGGCGATGCGCTTCAAGGTGGCGATGGAGGGGGAGGCCTTGTCGTGCTCGATCTGGGAGATGAAGGCCACTGAACAGCCGGCCTCAACAGCCACCTGGCGCAGGGTGAGCCTTTTCTCCAAACGCATTGATTTGATTTTACTGCCTAAAGTCCCGGTCATCTTTATCGGTCGCCTCGAGCGCAGACAATGGTTGACCTGGCCTTAGATTTAAATATAATCTAAAAAGTAAAGTAAAGTCAGAGGGGCGGATGGTCAAGGCAAAAATTGGACGGAGCGATCGGTTGAGGTGATGTCTTCATTAATTCAATGGTTTGGGCGCTTAACCCCCTCATGGCGCCTCTGAGCCATTGACCCGAGGCCGTGTTGATATTGGCTTCAACTCGGCGTGAAGGAGGGAGGATGATCATGACGAAGCGAGGTTGGACCGGTTTTGTCTTCGGCGCCGTGTTCGCCGCGGCGGTGGTTCTGGCCTGGGGTGGAGCGGTCGAGGCCAAATTCCCTGAAAAACCAGTGACCTTGATCGTGCCTTGGTCACCCGGCGGGTCAGGGGACATGACCTGCCGCATCCTCGGCTCTCACATGGAAAAGGTTCTGGGCAAGCCGGTCGTGGTCAAGAACATGCCCGGGGCCGGCTCCATGGTCGGGGCCAAAGCCTTGGTCGACTCAAAGCCGGACGGCTACACCCTCGGTTTTCTGGGCATCAGCGCCACCATCGCCCAATACACCTCGGTCTCGCCGGTGATGCTGAGTGAATACGCGGCCGTCAGCGGCGTCATCAATCCGCCCTTGGTCCTGCTGGTCAATTCCGAGCGGCCGTGGAAGACGCTTCAGGAGTTCGTGGCTTACGCCAAGGCCAATCCAGGCAAGGTCAAGAACGCCAACGCCGGGGCGGGCGTGATCGACCACCTTTATTCGACCGATTTCGCCAAGGTGGCCGGGGTTGAATTCATCCAGGTGCCCTACAAGGGCTGGGGTCCATCCCTCGCCGCTCTGGCCGGCGGCCACGTGGACTGCATGTTCGTGGCCATCGGCCCGGCCAAGGCCATGATCAAGGCCGGCAAGATCCGGCCCATCGCCATCGCCGGCCGGGAGCGCCACCCGGCTTATCCTGACCTGCCGACCATGAAGGAAGGCGGGGTGGACATCGTCATGCCTTTCTGGGAGTCCATCGTCGTCCCGGCGGGCACGCCTAAGGAAATCATCGCCATCCTCGACGAGGCCATCAAGAAGTCCTTTGAGGATCCGGGCATCCAGAAGAAGATCAAGGACTCGGGGCTGGACATCTCCTACTTGGATACGGCCGGCATCGCCCAGCTTAGGGCTGAATCAGACGCCAAGGTCAAGGCCATGGTCGAGGCCTTGGGCTTGTCTCAACGCTGATCCTTGTTTAAAGCCGGTCCTTCCCTTATTTAATGGGGGAGGGGCCGGCCCGCGGAGGGTCGATGCTCTCCCTGGGCGGCCGCTATGTGGCCACGTTTTTGTTTTGTCTCGGCCTGGGCGGCTTTGTCATCGCTGACTGCCTCACTTTTCCCAAGCCCCAAGGCCAGGGTTTCGGTCAGGGTCCAGGATTCTATCCCCAGCTTCTGGCCGGGGCCCTCTTGCTCCTGGGCGCCTTGACGCTCATCGAAGGGCTTCGGGCCGGCCGCGCCCCCAAGCGCCCCCGGGAATCCGGGGGTCGATACGCCCTGGTGGCCGCGGTGTTGGGTTTATCGGTCCTCTTGATGTGGTTCATGAGATATCTGGGCTTTTTTTTGAGCGGATTTCTGCTCTCTCTGATCAGCGTCGCCTTGATAAGACCCTCCTCCAGGCCCAAGACCTGGCTGGCCGACGTCGTCTTCAGCCTGGGCATGATTCTGGCCGTCTATCTGATCTTCGAGGTTTTCATCGGCATCCAACTTCCCCGCTCGATCCTGGTCGGGTGATGAGGGCGGCATGAACTTCTGGGACATGATCACGGCCGGACTGCCGACCTTCACCAGTCCATACTCAATCTTCTTGGTCATCGCCGGCTCCGGGCTGGGGATCGTCTTCGGGGCCATTCCCGGTCTGACGGCGACCATGGGCATGGCCATTTTTTTGCCCATGACCTTTGGCATGAGCGACCTCAACGGCATGCTCTTTCTCATCGGCATCTACGTCGGCGCCTGTTACGCCGGCTCCCTGTCGGCCATCCTGGTCAACATTCCGGGCACGCCCTCGGCCATCGCCACCGGCTTTGACGGCTACGCCATGGCCCAGCAGGGCCAGGCCGGCCAGGCCATCGGCTACTCGACCCTCTCCTCGGCCCTGGGCGGGCTTTTCGGGGTCTTCATTTTGATGTTCGCCGCGCCGGTTCTGGCCAACCTGGCCTTGAAATTCAGCGCTCAGGAATACACCGGTGTGGCCCTCTTGGGCATCAGCATCGTCAGTTACATCTCCTTCGGCTCGACGATCAGAGGGCTCATCGGCGGGCTGGTCGGCCTCTTGCTGGCGACCATCGGACAGGACGTCATCACCGGCTATCCGCGCTTCGCCTTCGGCTCCAAGAATCTCGAGGCCGGGCTGGAGATGATTCCGGTCATGGTCGGCTTCTTTGGCGTGACCGAGGTCTTGGTCAAGCTGGAGCGGGAGACCAAGTGGCAGATCGTCGCCGCCAAGATTCAAGACGTCTTGCCCAAGTTCTCTCGCCTGGCCAGGATGGGGCCGATGATGGCTCTCTCGTCGGCCATCGGCACCTTTGTCGGGGCCGTGCCCGCGGCCGGGGGGGCCATCGCCTCCATGGCCGCTTACGGCATCCAGAAGCGCTTCTCCGCCCGGTCAGAGGAGTTCGGGAGCGGCATCCCCGAAGGCGTCGTCGCCGCTGAGGCGGCCAACAACGCCGCCGTGGGCGGGGCGTTCGTGCCCATGCTCTCTTTGGGCATTCCCGGCGATCCCCAGACGGCCATCCTCATCGGGGCCCTGATGATCAACGGCCTGGCGCCGGGCCCTCTTCTCTTCGCCACGCGGCCGGACTTGATCTCGACCATCTATCTCGGCAACGTCCTGGCCATCCTCACCTTCGCCTTGATCGGTCTGGCCGGGGCCCGGTTCTTGGCCCGCCTCCTCAGAGTGCCGAACCATTATCTCCTGCCGGCCATCCTCATTTTTTGCATCATCGGCGCCTTCGCCATTCGCAACACGGTGTTTGACATCTGGATTCTTCTGGCCTGCGGGTTGTTGGGCTATCTGCTCCAGAAGATCGGCGTCATGCCGGCGCCGATAATCCTCGGCTTCGTTCTGGGACCCATCTTGGAGGACAATTTCCGGCGGGCGATGATCATGACCGGCGGCGACTGGACGACCTTCTTCACCCGGCCCATCAGCCTGATCCTGATTCTGGTCAATCTCTTCATCCTCATCGGCCCGGCCGGCTTGAGGGCCCTGGGCCGCGTCGTGAAAGGTCATGGCTGAGGCTTTTCCCACCCTGTTCTCGCCCTTCCTCATCAAAGGGATGCGGCTCCAAAACCGCGTCATCATGGCCCCTATCGACACCAACCTGGCCGACGACCAGGGCCGGGTGACCGCGGAGATGCTGGCCTTTTATGAACGGCGGGCCCGGGGCGGGGTCGGGCTGATCATCGTCGAGAACACCCAGGTCGATTATCCCCAGGGCAAGAACACCCTCCGTCAGCTCTCCATCGACGGCGAGGACAACAT
>CAYXRH010000089.1:6075-13190 GCA_964466355.1 uncultured Thermodesulfobacteriota bacterium | reverse complement strand
ATGGTGATCAGGTCAGGCTCGAGGCTGCGGGCCATGGCCACGGCCTGACGGCCGTCGGCGGCTTGCCCGACCACCTCGATCTCAGGGTCTGCGGCCAAAAAATTGGCCAGCACCTGCCGCTGCGTCGGCGAGTCTTCAACGATCAGCACTCGAACCATTCATATCTCCCTTTGATTTCACCAACAGGCGAAGATGCCCTCCGATCTCCTGCAAGGGCAAGACCACCTCGGCTGCGTCCAAGGAGACGGCTTTCTGGGGCATGCCGTAGACCACGGAGCTCTGCTCATCCTGGGCGATGGTGTGGGCCCCGGCCCCGCGCAGGGTTTTTAAGCCCCAGGCGCCGTCGCCGCCCATGCCGGTCAACAACACCCCCACCGCCGCCGGACCGTAGACCTCGGCCGCGGAGGTGAAAAGGGCCGTCACCGAAGGCCGGTGACCGTCCACCAGGGGCGAGTCGCCGAGATAAATGAGGCCTTTTTTTTCGATGAGAAGGTGTCGGTCGTCCGGAGCGAGGTAGACCGTTCCCGGCCGCATTCTCTCCCTCTCCGCGGCGACCTTGACCGGCATGGGCGTCGTCTCGCTCAACCACCGGGCCAGCCCGGCCACGAATCCCGCGCTGAGGTGCTGAACCACGACCACCGGCGCCGGCAGGTCCGCGCTCAGCTCCTTCAAGATGACCTGGAGGGCCGCCGGCCCCCCGGTGGAGGCGCCCACGGCCACCAGCTCCACCGGCCCTTTCCAGGCCGGGGCGGCCGTTAATCGCGGCGGCCTTTCGGCCGTCTTTAAAGGGCGGTGGACCACCTTGACCCCGGCGGCGATCTTGACCGCGGCGATGAGTTGGCCCGCTTTGAGACACTCGCCGGGGAGGCCGCTGGGTTTGCGTAAGACCATCATCGCGCCAACCTCGAGAGCCCGCCAGCTGGTGCCCAATTCGATCTCCGAGGCGGTGCTGGTCAGCACCAGGATGGGCCGCGGCGAGAGAGCCATGATGCGGCTGATGGCCTCGAAGCCGTTCATTCTGGGCATGCGAATGTCCATGATGACCACGTCGGGCTCCAGCTCAAGGCAAAGAGCCACGGCCTCCTCGCCGTTGCGGGCCTCGCCGACCACGCTCAACTCCGGATCGCTCTCCAAGACGGCCCGAGTGAGGACGCGCAGCGTCGGCGAGTCGTCCACGATCAAGGTCCGGATCACCTTTTCACCTCGTCATGACATGGGCTAATCAGTTAATATTATTTCTATTACCTTCATATTATCAGGCTGTCGATCGTCTCCAGCAGATCCCTCTGGTCAAAGGCGCTCTTGGTGATGTAGGCGTCGGCCCCGGCCTCGAGGCCGCGAATCTTGTCCTGGGGAGTCTCCAGGGAGGTGACCAGGATCACCGGCATCTCGCGGAAGCGCTCGTCCTCCTTGACCTTGGCCGTGAGGTCAAAACCGTCCAGGCGGGGCATGACGATGTCGGCCACCACCGCGTCCAGGGGCTCGCTCTGGACCAAGGCCCAGGCCTCCAGCCCGTCGGCGGCGGTCAAGACCTCGTAACCGGCGCTTTCGAGAATGTTCTTTTCCAGGGTGCGGGTGGTGATGGAGTCATCGACCACCAGCAGCCGCCGCCGCCTCGCCTCCCGGGCCGGCGCCGGGACCAAAGCGGCCTCGGCCGGGGCCGCGGCGGCCGACTTCATCAGATCAGCCACGTTGAGGATCATCACCACCTCCCCGGTGCCCAAGACGCTCACCCCGGCCACGTTGCGGACTCGACGCAGCTGAGGCCCCAGATTCTTGATGACCACCTCCTGGGTGCCCTTGAGGGCGTCCACCCAAAAGGCGGTCCGCTTCTCGGCCACCCGGAGGACGATCACCGGCAGTCCCGGCCCAGGGGTTGGGACGCCCTGGGAGCTGGACAGCTCCAAAACCCGAGCCAGGGAGATCAGGGACAGGGGCCGGCCCTCGTAGACTAGGGCCGGTTTGCCGTCGATGCTGTTGATCGCGGCCGGATCGAGCTTGAAGATGCGTTCCACGTTGGTCGTCGGCACGGCCATTGTCTGGCCGGCCGTCTCGGCCAGAAGAACGTGAGTCGTGGCCAGGGTGAGGGGCAGGGTGAGGGTGAAGGTGGTCCCCTGCCCCGGAGTCGTCTTCACCGCCACCAGACCATTGAGCCGCTCCAGGGTTCGGCGCACCACGTCCAGCCCCACCCCCCGGCCCGAAAGCTCGGTCGCCCGGGGCAGGGTGGACAGACCGGAGTGGAAGATGAGATCCCCGATCCCTTCGGGCTCGAAACGGTCGGCCTGGTCGGCGGTCATTAATCCGCGCGCCACGGCCGCGCGGTGAACCGCCTCCAGGTCGATGCCCGTCCCGTCGTCGACCACCTCCAGAACGATGGTCGCGCCCTGGCGGGCGGCCCGCAGGAGGATGAGGCCCTTCTCGGGTTTGCCGGCCCGGCGGCGAATCTCGGGCGGCTCGAGGCCGTGGTCCATGGCGTTGCGCACGAGGTGGATCAGGGGGTCCTTGATCGCCTCCAACACGCGGCGGTCGACTTCAACTTCTTCGCCTTCGACGCGCCAGGAGACCTCCCGGCCCCGCTGGCGGGCCAGATCTCGGATGAGGCGGGGGAAGAGGTCAAAGACGCTCTTCACGGGCAGCATCCGCGCCCGGCGGACGTTGTCCTGCAAGGCTTCGGTCACCAGGGCGAGATGGCGGTAGTCGGCCGTGAAGGCGTGGAGCAGGTCAACCATCTCGGCCGTGATGGCCTTGAGTTGTGTGGAGCTGGCGGTCACGAAATCAAGCATCGGTCCGGCGGCCGGTGATGGGCCGGCCTCTCTCTTGAGACGTGTGAAGGGAAAGCCGACCTCGTGGCAGCTTTGCTCCAAAAGAGTCAACCCCTCCAGGGTGCGGCGCAGCTCCCCGAGGCGCTGTTCGGTTCTCATGCGGGCGACGACCAATTCGCCCACGCCGTCCATGAGGGCGTCCAGCTTTTCCGTGGCCACCCGGATGAACTCCCGGCCTGCTCCGGCCTCCCGGCCCTGGGCCGGCGGGGAGTCGGAGGGCGGCCCTGGCACCGAATCCTCCAAAACCGCCTCTGGTGGAGCCGCCGGCTCGGGCGCCACCGGGGCGGAAGCTGGAGTCGGCTCGCCTTTGAGCGCGGCGGCGAGGTTCGAAAGCAAGCCTTGGCGCCTCTCCTCGGCCAGGGGTTCCCCGCGCCGGTGCGCGGTCATGGCCTCCCTGATCAAATCCAAGGCCTCGAAGAGAACGTCCAGAAGTTCGGCCGTGGGCGAGACCTCCTCCTTCTGGATGGCCCCCAGAACGTCCTCGAGCCGATGGGCGATGGTCCCGATGTCCTCTAACTTGACGGCCCGGGCGGCGCCCTTGAGGCTGTGGGCCGCCCGGAAGAGCTCCTCCAGGACGGCCCCCTTCTCTTTTTCGCTCAAGCCCTGCTCCACGGCCAGAAGGCCCTGGTCGAGGGTGGCCAGATGCTCCTCCAGCTCGGCCTGGAAGGTGGCCAACAACTGCTTCTCAAAAACCTCGTCTCGGCCCATCATTCAACCCGGGTCACTGGATCGGCTGCCATTCGCCGTCCTTGACGTGCATGAGGTGAATGGTCCGGACGCCGTCAGTCTTTTCATGCCCTTTCCCCTCCGTCTCGTTTTTAGTTTCATCCTTGGGGGGGCGAGCCCTGATCTGAACCCAGCTTGTAGCGCTCCAGGGCCTCTTGAAGCTGAGCGGCCAAGGCGTTGAGGTTCTGGACCGCCTCCTCCACCTGCCGAGTGCCGGCCTGACCCTCGGTGCTGGCCCGGTTGATCTCGGCCATGGCCGCGGCGACCTGGTCCATGCCGCTGAGCTGCTCCTCGGCGCTGAGGGCGATCTGTCGGGCCGCCTGTTCGACGCGTTTGATGTGCTCCCGGATGGTCTCGAGGGCCTCCCCGGCCTTTTCGGCCCGCTGGGCCCCTGATTCGGCGGCCTTGTTCCCGGCCTCGGTGACCATGACCGCCGAGTCGGCCGCCTTTTGAATCTCCCCCAAGATGGCCTTGATCTGAGCCGTGGCCTGGCGGGACTGGTCGGCCAGGTTGCGCACCTCGCCGGCCACCACGGCGAAGCCCTTGCCCGCCTCGCCGGCCCGGGCGGCCTCGATGGAGGCGTTCAAGGCCAGGAGGTTGGACTGGTCGGCGATGTCGTTGACGGTGGCGATTATCTCGCCGATCTGCTGGGTCCGCTCGCTCAAGGCCAGGATGGTCTCGGCGATGGCGCCGACCTGGTCCCTGATGTCCTTGATGCCCTCCACGCTCTCCTGGACGGCCTCCTGGGCCTCGTCGCTCACCCGGGTCGACTCCTGGGCCGCCTCGGAGACGAGGCGGGCTCGCTCGGCGGCCTGCTCGGCCGTCTGGCGGACCTCCTGGGCCGTGGTCGAGGTCTCCACGACCGAGGCGGCCTGTTGATTGGCGATGGCGGCCTGCTGGCTGGCCGTGGCCAAGAGTTCGGCGCTCATGGGCGTGATGCTCTGCGCCGCCTGGTTGATCTGACCGGCCAGCTCGCTCAGGGAGCCGACCATCTGGTTGAGGTTCTCGCTCAAGGACTCCATCTCGCCGTCGCGCCTCACGCTCAACCTGACCCTCAGATCCCCCTGGGCCACGGTCTGGGCGAAGGTCGAGTACTCCTGGACCGCCTTCTTGAGGGCGTCCTGAGCCTGTTTCCTTTTCAGGGCCTCCATGACGGCCACTGACAGCGCCTCCACCGCCTCTTGATCGGCCTCGTCGTAGCCCGGCTCCTTGTTGGCCAGGGCGATGAGACCGAAAACCCGTCCTTTGTCCTTCAGGGGCACGCCCAGGAAGGAGGTCAGGGGCGGGTGCCCCTCGGGCGCGCCGACGCTGTCGGGATGGGAGGTCGGATCGTTGGTCAGGACAGACTGTCCGGAGGTGATCACTCTGGCCCACACGCCCCTGAGCTCCATGTCGTTGAGCCTGGCCGCGGCCTCGGTCTTGGAGGCGCGGCAGGCCTCCCAACCCGGATCGCTCAAGGCCGTGGTGTCCAGACGACCGGAAGGGTTCAGCTCGCCGATGAAGCCAAACCGGCTGTGGGTGATCTCTTCGGCCGCGGCCAGGCAGACATGGCTCAGCTCGGCCGTGGTTTCGGTGCTGAGGGCCTCTTTGAAGACGCGGTTTATGGCGTCCAGAAGGGCCCTCTGTCGGCGCAGGTTGACGACCATTTGGTTGAAGGCCAGGGCCAGGTCGCCGGTCTCGTCCCGGGACCTCGATTCAGCCTCGACCTCTAAATTCCCCTCGGACACGGCCCGGGCCGCCTGAGCCATGGTGGCCACGGGCCGGGCCAGGGCCCCGGCGACCCAGACGGCGACGACGATCAGGGCGATCAAGGTCAGGGCGCTGATCAAAAGCATCATCTTGAAGAGGTCGTCCACCGCCGTGAAGGCCTCTTGGACGCCGACCTCGGCCACGACGGCCCAATCAAGACCCATCGGCTTCAGGGGACCGTAGGCGGAGAGGACCTCCTGGCGCCGGTAGTTGGCGATGACGCCGACCCCGCTGTGGCCGGCCAGGCCTTGACGAGCGGCGAGGGTGTCAACGCCGTTTTTTTCCACCGTGCCGCTCAGGGAGGCTGAAAGGGAGTGATCTTCCAGATCCAGCCGCGCGTCCGAGCGCAATCGTCTGTCCGGCCCGACGAGGTATGTTTCGCCGGTCTGGCCCATGCCGGAGCGGGCCGCCATGATCTCGTTGATCTGATTCAGGGGCAGCTGGTAGGCCATGAAGCCGATGACCAGGCCCTGATCAAGAACGGGCGCGGCCATGAACATGGCCGGCGCGCCGTCGAACAGGGCGGCGTCGGTCACGAGGACCTCCTGGCGCGACGTCTCTTTGAGCTGGCCGAAAAGCCGGCCGAGAGTGGTGTCTTTATGAGGGCCCGAGACCAGGCTGGTCCCAAAAACGCCGCTCTTTTGTTGGGTGTAAACGACCTCGCCCTTCAGGTCGATGAGGAGGACGTCCTTGTAGCCGTAGATTTCGGTGAAGTTACCGAATCGTTCGTACAAGGCGACGTGAGCGGCGCTGTAGATGCTGCCGTCCTGGGCGTCGTCCAGGTCGGGCTGATGCAGATACTTGGCCCGGACCTCCTCTGGACCGAGGAAGCTGAAGCCTTGGACCAGATCATTCATGCCTTTCACCAGGACGATCTTGGATGACTCGAAGATCAGGTTCTCCCGCCACATCTGCAAGAGCTTGATTATCTGGTTTCCTCTGTTCTCCCTGACGGCCGTCAGCCTCTGTTGGGCGTCTTCGCGGAGGGCGGTCCGGGATTGCCGGTAGGCTAAAAGGCTGACGGCGAGCAAGGGGATGAGCCCCAAGAGCAAGAACCAAAGCAGAAGCTTGCCGCGCACGGAGTGGAGAAAAAACTGACCCTTCAACTTGGATTCTTTCATCATTCCATCCCCCATCGACTAGGGATACTCTGGTGGTGGTCAAACAAAGACCGGCCTAGGTCACTTCCTCGTGGACGACGATCCTTTTGTCGGCCAGGAGCCGCTTCAAGTTGAGAACGGCGACCAGATTGCTGGTCACCCCCCTGATGTACGGCTGGACCTGGGGAGAGATGTTGGCCTCGCTCGGCGGATGAAGCTCCTTCAGGGCGATGTGGACGGGCTGCGGAACGTCGTCGCTTAAGAGGCACAGCGCCATCTCCTCGGGGCCTCGCACCAGGATGAGATGGGCCTTTTCAGAGGCTGGCCGCCTCGGCAGACCCAAAAAGCGGGGCGCGTCCATGATCGAATAGACGCGGCCCCGGATGTTGACGACGCCGAAGATGAAATCAGGCGTGCAGGGCACGGGGGACCAGTTTTGACTTATGAGGGGCCGCACCTCTGAGACCAGATCCATCTCCACGGCGTAGCTCTCCCGGCCGGCTGAAAATTTGACCGCCTCCAAGGTCTCGACTTCGCCGACCTCACCCTCGGGCGCCCGGGCCAGCATCCGCGCCCGCTCCTCAAGCACGCGCCTGACCTCCTGGGCCGCCGTTTCCGTTGGTGGGCTCAAGGTGCCTCGGTCGTCCAAACGACGCCTCCTCTCTCAAGGCCCCTGGCGGTGGTCACATCATCGCCCGGGCCATGTTCAGCAGCCGGC
>CAYXRH010000089.1:1159-6065 GCA_964466355.1 uncultured Thermodesulfobacteriota bacterium | reverse complement strand
GTGCCGGGCAGCCTTTCGTCCGGGTCGGCCTGGGCGGCCAAGCGGACGGCTTGGGTCCGATGAAAGGCCGCCTTTTTTAGGCGACCCGTTCTGTGGTAAAGGTTGCCGAGGCTGAAGTGGGCCAGGACGAAGCGGCGGTCCAGATAGAGCGTCTTCTTGAGCCTGTCCACGGCCTCCGCCACATCGCCCTCCTCCTGATGTATCAGGGCCAAGATGTAGTGGGCCTCGATCAACAGAGGGTCCCGTTTGATGGCTTCCTGAGACCACAGGCGGGCCTCCTTGAGCCGCCCCCTGTCGGCCCAAAGGCGGGCCATCTGATGGCAGGCCAGGGCGAATTCCGGGGCTTTGTCCAAGCAGCCCAGGAAGCGGGTCATGGCTTCCTGAAGGCGTCCCTGAGCGAACAGAGCCAGCCCCTCCTCGTAGACGGCCCTCACCCTCGAGGGCTCCTCTTTCGGAGGTCTTGAGGGTTTTGGCTTCAATGAAAGCGGGAACAGCTCGGGCGGCGGCGGAAGAGAAGGCGCCTTCCACACCGGCTCGGGCGCCTTCTGATAGGCCACGGCCCTGGGGAAGGGGCGGGCCTCGAAACGGTCGAGCACGCTGGCGTCGGCCTCGGCGGCGGCCAAAAGAAGCCAGCCCTCCGGGGCCAGGGAGCGGTGAAAGCGCTCCACAATCCGCGACATGGCCGTCTGGGAGAGGTAAATGGCCACGTTGCGGCACAGAATCAAATCCAGGGCGTTGGTGTTGGTCACCAGGGAGGGATAGGCCTCCTCGGCCAGATTGAGGTAGGCGAAAGTGACCATCTTTTGGACCGGTTCGGCCAACCGGAAAAGCTCCCCTTCGGGCCTGAAGTACCTCTCGCGGCGCGGGGCGTCGGTCCGGCGCAGGGACCACCGGCCAAAGAGGCCGCGGCGGGCCTTGTCGAGGGCTCTTTTATTGATGTCCGTGGCCAGAATGAGCACGTTCCAGTCGTCGACGTCGGGCAGAATCTCTTGCAGCAGCACGGCCAAGGTGTACGGCTCCTCGCCGCTGGCGCAGCCGGCGCTCCAGATGCGCAGGCGCCTCTCAGCCCGGCGGCGGGCGATGAGCTGGGGCAGGATGTGGTCGCGGAGGGCCTCGATCTGGGCCGAGTCCCGGAAAAAGTAAGTCTCGCAGACGGTCAGCTCTCCGATCAGGTCGTGCCAAGGGGCGCTGTCGGTTTCGCTTTGTCGCAAAAGGTCATAGAGCTTCTCTGGCTCGGCGCAGCCGGCGCGCCCCGCCGAGCGCAGGAGGCAGCGGGCCAGTTCGTCGCGGCGAGCCGGGCTGAAAACCATGCCGGTGCGCTCCAGGATGAGCTCCTGAAAGCGGCGGTCATCTTCATCATCCAGCCACGGCGACGGAGGCGAGCCGTTGAATCTGTCTGGCTTTCGAGCGGCCATGGCCAATTAAAAACCCTCCTCCGGCGGGAGAAGAGATTCTGGATCGAGGACCAGAACGACCTCTTCCCGCCGCCGGATGACCGCCGCCAAGGGCTTTGATCGGGCCAGGGGGCCGTCCGGCGGCTGGACTTCGCCGGCCGACGGCTTGAGCACCTCGCTGACCTCGTCGACCATGAGGGCCACCCGCCGCTGTGAGGCCCAGACGACGAGAAGGCGGTCATCGGGCCGGGGCTCTCTGCTCAAAGCTCCGAATCGGGCTCTGAGATCAATCGCCGGCACCACCTGGCCCTGCAGGTTGATCACGCCGCCGACCCAAGGCGGCGTCTCTGGGAGCGGAGTGAGGGCGACCATGCGCAGGGTCCGCTCCACGTGCTCCAAGGAGAGGGCGTAGAGCCTGTCATCGACCCGGAAACAGACGAAGTACGGGCTCGCCTCCTCCCTGGACTCGAGCGGCGGCGAGGCAAAGGCCTCGATGCTCTTTGAAGCCTGGGGCCGAGGCTTTTCGCTTCGAGGGCTCTTTAAATCATCGACCTTCTTCTGGCGCCCCTTCATCTTGAAACATCCTTTGGGCTCGCCGCCCCGTCCAACCCGAGGCTGCTGGGAGCGGTTGTTTTCGTCATCTCGCTCACTTTGGGCCGCTCACCTGACCAGCACCGGATCGATGACCTTTATCGGCTGCTCGACCCCGATGGTGGCCTGGAATTTCTTCATGTACTCAATGATCGACGGGCTGATCTCCTGTCCCTTGGCCAGAAGCATCCTCCGGGGCGAGACGGAGAAGACGTCCTCGGCGAGGATCATCTTCTCCTTCAAGCCGTAAACCGAGACCTCCTTAAAGGCGTACTTGGCCTCCTCGCCGAGGACGACTCTCAGGCCGGCCAAGACGCCGGGATCGTAAAAACCCGGTCGGTTGGTCATCTCGGCCAGGGCCTCGCCCTTGGCCAGGCCCGCCAGCGTCAAGGCGTCGAAGTCGATGGCCGCCTTCAAGATCCTGGCCCCGAGGGGGATGTCCTCGCCCCGGTCTGAATCGGCCGGCGGGCCCGAACCGTCGTAATTCTTCTCCTGGTGCGCGATTATCGCGGCCACCTCGTCCAGGCGGGGTATGTTGGCGATGAGGTCGGCGGCCATCTGAGGATGGCCGTTGAACATCTCCTGCTCTTCGGGGGAGAGCCGCCGGCCCTTGCTCACCCGTCTGATCAAGTTGTCGGGCAGGGTGATCAAGCCGATCTGGGACAGGGCTCCGGCGACGCCGACGGCCCATCTCTGGGGGGCGTTCATCGCCCCGGCGATCTTGTTCACCAGGGCGGCGATGCGCGAGGCCCGACCGAAGGCCTCCGGCTTGACCAGGGACAGAAGTTCGGTCAGAACCTTGACGCTGCCGCTCAAGGTCTTGTCCAAGAGCTCCCGCTCGGCGGTGACCAACCGGTACTGTTTGATCCCTTCGGCCAAGGCCTTGGCCAGGACGGTGGTCTCACACGGCTTGGTCAGAAAGCGGAAGAGCTTGCCTTCGTTGACGGCCTCAATGGCGTTTTTGACGTCGGCGAAGCCGGTGAGCATGACGCGCACCGTGTCCGGAGCCATCTCCCTGGCCCGAGAGAGGAATTGGATGCCGTCCATGCCGGGCATGCGCAGATCGGAGACGACCACGGCGAAGGGTCCGCTGGAGCGGAGGACTTCGAGCCCTTCGACGCCGCTGGCGGCCGTTTCGATGACCAACACCTTGCGCAGTTGGCGCTTGTATCCGGCCAGCACGTTGGCGTCGTCGTCGACTAAAAGAACCTTATCCCTCATCAGACCCATCCTGGTTCAAGTGCTCGAGGCCGATGGACCGCCAGCAGGGCAGGCGGTCGGTCAAGCCCAGGGTGGCCAGATAATCCATGTCCAACTGGGGCGTGGCGTAGTGTGCGTTTGTTTTAAAAAGCTCTCTCTCCAGGCAGTCGGCCGCGTGCACCGCCGTCAGGGGGTTGAACCGCCCGCTGAGGCTGGCCGAGGGTTGGTGGTGAAAGACCAGGGCCTCGACCATGACGTCGGGCAGGCCCCACAGACCCAGCAGATAAGCCCCCACCTCGGCGTGGCTGGTGCCGAGGGCATCGCGCTCCACCTCCCACACGAGACGGTTTTCGGCCCGGACCGTGTCCAGGAGGGCGTTGTATTCCGCGCTCAGGTTGGCGCCGATGACCAGCTTGCCCACGTCGTGCAACAGCCCGGCGATGAAGGCCGCGTCGACCGTCTTCCGGTCGCGGACGACCTCCGCGGCCAGCTTCTTGGCCAGGCCGCCCACGCTGAGGCAGTGCCGCCAAAGCGCTTCGAGGGAGAAGCCGCGGATGGCGCTCTTGTCGTAGACTTTGACCAGGTGGGCCGAGAGGATCAGCCCCTTGATCACGTCCAGGCCGAGGAGGGTGACCGCCTCTTCGGGATTGGAGATGTGCCTGGCGAAGCCGAAGAAGGAGGAGTTGACCATCTTGAGGACGTCGGCGGTCATGCCCACGTCCTTGGCGATGATCCGGCCGACGCTGACCGCCGAGGAGGTGTCGGATTGAATCTCGTTGATGACGGCGAAGTACAAATCGGGCAGGGCCGGCAGGGTGTCGATCTTGGCCACGACCCGCCTGACCGCGTCGTTGGTCACCACCTCCCGCAAAGCGCACGCCCGGGCCACCGTGGCCTTGAGCAGGTCGGGATCACAGGGCTTGGACAGGAATTGATGGGTCGGCCGGGCCGCCTTGAGAGCCATCTCCCGGTCCGACTGTCCCGAGAGGACGATGCGCACCGTCCAGGGATACTGCTCCATGACCCAGGTCAACAGCTTGGCGCCGTCCATGCCCGGCATGCGCATGTCGCTGACGATGACATCAAAGGAATCCTCCCTCATGATGTCCAAGGCCTCCACCCCGCTGCCGGCGAAGACCATGTCCCACTCCTGGCGCATGCCTCTCAGAAGCCGCTTGAGCCCTTGTAGGACCTTGGGTTCGTCGTCGACGAAGATGATTCTTTTCTTCACGGCCTCTTTCCCGTCAACGCTCTTCGCCCAAGGGCAGGCGGATGATGAAGACCGTGCCCTGGCCGACTTCGGTCTGGAAGCCGATCTCGCCTGTGTGCTTGTCGACGATGACCGAGCGGGCGATGGCCAGGCCCTGACCGGTGCCGCGGCCGACCTCCTTGGTGGTGAAAAAAGGGTCGAATATCCTGTCCCTGATCTCCTCAGGAATGCCCGTCCCGGTGTCGGCGATGCGCACCTCGACCCGGTCTCCGTCTTGGCGCGTGCTCACGGTGATGGCGCCCTTGCCCTTGGAGCCGTCGCCGACCACCGCGGCGATGGCGTGGACGGCGTTGATGATCATGTTGAGGATGACTTGATTGAATTCGTCCGGAAACAGAGGCACCGGCGGCAGAGCCTGATCCAGATCAAGATTCATCTCGGCGACGTACTTCCATTCGTTGCGGGCCACGGTGATGGTGCTTTCGATGGCCCTGTTGATGTCCACGGCCGT
>CAYXRH010000089.1:0-1149 GCA_964466355.1 uncultured Thermodesulfobacteriota bacterium | reverse complement strand
GCCCCGGGATGGGCGAACTCCTTCATGGCCCGCACTATTGAAGCCACCCGGTCCACGCCTTCGAGGGACTGTTCGATGGCCTTGGGGATCTCCGCGACCAGGTAAGCCACGTCAACCTCCTCGGCCACGCGCTCCACCTCTGCGATTAGGTTGGCCGAGGCTGAACCTGATTTGACCGCTTCGAGCAGGCGCTCATAGGCCACCCTCAGCCGGCCCACGTCATTAAAGGCCTCCTGGAGGAAGCGGGTGTTGTCGCCGACGTATTGGGTCGGGGTGTTGATCTCGTGGGCGATGCCGGCGGCCAACTGGCCGATGGACTCCAACTTCTGGGCCTGGAGAAGCTGGCTCTCCATGATCTTTCGCTCACTGATGTCGAGGCAGGTCTCGAGGATGTGCTCGCGGCCGTCGAAGGTCAGGGGCACGGCCGTCTTGATGATGGGCATTATTTTGCCGTCGGCCTTATACAACTGGCGCTCGGCGTTGTCGATGCCTTGGCCCAGATCGGTGAGGGGGCACTCCCCGGTCTTAACCGGACCGAAAAAGCGGCGGCAGACCTGGCCGACGACCTGCTCCCGCGGCAGGCCGATCATTTGGAGCAGCGTCGGGTTGGCGTCGACGATGGCGTGGCTCTGGGCGTCGATGATGACCACTCCGGCGGCGACGGAATCAAGAATGAGCTTGAGGCGTTTTTCGCTCTCCCTCAAGGCTTCCTCGGCTTGGCGGCGCTCGGTGACGTCGCGTATGACCACCTGGACGGCCGGCTGGCCCCGATAAATGAAGGGCAGCCCCCGGGCATCGGCGACGAGGTTCTTTCCATCGAGGGGGGCCAGCCCGAACTCGGCCGAGACGACCGCCTGACTCTCCAAGACCTGTCTCACCTTCTCCTGGACCTCGACAACCGAATCGAGTTGGATGAACTCGAAAATTGAGCGACCGGCCAGCTCGTCACTTTCTCGGGCGCCCAGAAGCTCAAGGCAGGCCGGATTGGCGTAAACGATCTTTTGTTCGGCGAAAACAAGAATGGGCTCTGGAGAGAATTCGACCAGATGACGGTACCGGTTCTCGCTCTCTTTCAAGGCCTCCTCGGCCTTCTTGCGCTCGGTGATGTCGCGCATGACGGACACGTAGCCGAAGATGCCGCCGTCGGGT
>CAYXRH010000088.1:0-13203 GCA_964466355.1 uncultured Thermodesulfobacteriota bacterium | reverse complement strand
TATAAGGGACTATGGCTGCTTCGCCAACCTCCTTCGTGAAATATCCGGGCTAGGCGGCGTGTTCCCTTTCCGCGGCGCGGCCATCTTTTGACCGCGTCCGACCCTCTATTCTGGGCTGGCTCCCGTTGACCTCGAAAAGATGCATCTTCTCCATGTCCAGGAGCATGTCCAGCATCTGGCCGACTTCGACCTCCACCCTGGCGTCCAGGCGGGCGACGACGTCCTGGCCGTTCAGTCTGACCACGACCAGAATCTCCGGCCCCAAAGGCTCGACGACCTCGACCTCGCCGCAAACGACCGAATCCTCGCCGCATTCACGCAAGTATTTAATTTCGTGTTCTTTTATAAACTCAAAGCCGTGGATGTCTTCGGGGCGGATGCCGAAGATGACCTCTCGGTCGAGGGCGCATTCGTAGTGCTCACAAAGATGCTCCGGCACCGGGATCCGGAAGCTGTCTGATTCGACGTACAAGCCTTCGGCTCGGCGAGTCAGGCGCGCCCCAAAGAAATTCATCGCGGGGCTGCCGATGAAGCCGGCCACGAAGCGGTTTTGGGGCCGCCGGTAGATCTCCATCGGCTTTCCGATCTGCTGAATCTGACCGTCCTTCATGATCACGATTTTGGTGCCCATGGTCATCGCCTCGACCTGATCGTGGGTGACGTAGATCATGGTCGTTTTCAGGCGGCGATGAAGCTTGCTCAATTCGACGCGCATCTGAACCCGAAGCTTGGCGTCCAGGTTGCTCAAGGGCTCGTCGAACAAAAAGGCCTGGGGCTTGCGGACGATGGCCCGGCCGAGGGCGACCCGCTGCCTCTGGCCGCCGGAAAGCTCCCTCGGCTTGCGGTCCAGCAGTTCAAAGATGCCCAGCATGGCCGCCGCCGCCTCGACCATCGGCCCCCATTGCTCCCGGGGAAAGCCCCGCATCTTCAAGCCAAAGGCCAGGTTCCGGCGCACGCTCATGTGGGGGTAAAGGGCGTATTCCTGGAAGACCATGGCGATGTCGCGCTGCTTCGGCGCCAGATCGTTGACCAGATGATTACCGATATAAATATTTCCGGACGTGATCTCCTCCAAGCCGGCGATCATCCGCAGCGTGGTCGATTTGCCGCAGCCGGAGGGGCCGACCAGGACGGCGAACTCGCCGTCGTCCACGACGAGGTTGACGTCCCTGACCGCTTCGATTTGGCCGAAGCGCTTGCATATATTCTCCAAGATTATCTTGGCCATGTCAAAAATTCCCCTCGGGGCCGATGGGCGGTCAAGGCCTCCTTTGATCCCCCGTATTTTGAGGCCGCGGCGAAGCCAAATTTTGGTTTGATGACCAGGCGGCGCCGCAATCGGGACAAAAGGGCGCTTTCACCACGGTTTCATTTTACCCTTTCGCCCCGCTTGATATCAACCTTGCTTGAGATGGAATCCGCCGTCGACCAGGAGGACCTGGCCGGTGATGAAATCAGCGTCCGGCGAGGCCATGAAGACGATGGCCCGGGCGATGTCCTCCGGCTCGGCCAGCCGCTTGAGATAGGAGCCCTCGATCATGTTTTGCCGCACCTCCTCGGGCAGGGAGCGGGTCATCTCGGTGTTGGTGTGGCCGGGCGCGACGGAGTTGACGTTGATGTGAGGGGCCAGCTCCTTGGCCATGGTCTTGGTCAGGTTGATGACCGCCCCCTTGGAGGCGCAGTAATCCATGACCCCCTCGCGGCCGCAGTGATCGAAGCCGCGGATGGAGGAGATGTTGATGATCTTTCCGGATTTTTGGGCGAGCATGTATCGGGCCGCCGCCTGGGAGCACAAAAACAGGCCGATGAGGTTGACCTCCACGGTCTTGATCCAATCTTGAGCCGTCTTGTCCATGAAGGGCCGGGGGATGCTGATGCCGGCGTTGTTGACGAGGATGTCGATCCGCCCGAAAAGGTCAACCAGTGCGGCCACAGCTTTCTCGACCTGGTCTTTTTGGGTCACATCGCCCCTAAAGGTGGCCAGCTCGAAGCCTCTTTTGTCGGCTTCGGCTTTGAGGGCGGCGAATTTGTCGCTCAGGAGATCGAGGACGCCCACCCGGGCGCCTTCAGCGGCCAGGGCCAAGACCGTGGCCCAACCAATGCCCCGAGCCCCGCCGGTGACCAGGGCCGTCTTTCCCTTGAGCTTCATCTAAGTCTCCTTTTTTAGGCTCACGCCCCCATCTTTTTGAGGTTGGTTCTGATCCCTTCCTCGATGTAATCGAGGTGATCGACGATCTTTTGGCGAGCCAGGGCCGGATTTTTATCCGCGATGGCTTGATAGACCTCGTAGTGATGCCGCCACATCAGCTCAGAGCTGTCCGGCTCTTTGATCTGCTGGCGAAAGCGGAAGAATATGTCGAAGTTCGCCTTCAAGGCCTCCATGATGTGGACCGCGACCACGTTGTGGCTGGCCGTGGCCACGGTCAGGTGGAACTCCACGTCCAGCTTCTCCCAGTCGGAATCAGTGAAGCCGATCTTGTTCATCCGGCCGAGGATGTCCTCCAGTTCACTCAGATCCTCCTCGCTGGCTCGGCTGGCCGCCCGTTCGGCGCACCAGCCTTCGATCAACTTTCGAATCTCCAAGAAATCGAAGATGGTCTCCGACTCTTCCTCGAGGAGGACCGTCAGCGGGGACTTCAAAGATTCACCGACCGAGGAGAGGACGAAGCTGCCTTCGCCCTGCCGAACCCGGACCAGACCCAAAACGTCGGCCTTGTAAAGCGCCTCCCTGACCGACTGGCGGCTGACCCCCAGTTGGGCGGCCAGGTCCCTCTCCGGGGGCAGTTTGTCACCCGGTCTGAGGTGGCCGCTGCCGATGAGGGAGACGATCTGGCGGTAGACCTCGTCGGAAATCTTGCTGGTTTTGATGGATGAAAACAAACCGGTGGTGCTTTTCTGTTTCAAGTCGTCATCCTCTGTTTTTTGAGGGCGGGTTATCCTTTCATCGCCCCGGCCCCCCAACCGGCGATCAGGTAGCGTTGAACATACATGAAAAAGATCAACACCGGAACGGTGATCAGCATTCCGCCGGCCATGATCATGCCCCAGTCGATCACCGTGGCGTTGTAAAGATCGGCGATGCCCACGGGCAGGGTCTTGAGCGTGTCCGAGGTGATGAGTATGCGGCAGAAGATGTAGTCGTTCCAGGCCAGGATGAAGGTGAAGATTCCGGTGGCGATCATCCCCGGCAGGGCCAGGGGGAAGATGACGTAGATCAGGGCCTTGACCCGACCGGCGCCGTCAGTCATGGCCGCCTCCTCCAGGGCCAAAGGGATGGCCTGGAAAAAGGCCTTGAGGAGCCAGAGGCTGAAAGGCAGGCACAAGGCGGTGTAGGCCAGAATCAATGACAAATGGGTGTTGGCCAGACCGATCTTCTTGATGAGGACGTAAAAAGGAATGACGATCATGATCGGGGCGAACATGTAAGTGAACAGGATCAAGTTGGCGATCTTGTCTCGGCCGTAAAACCGAAACCGGGTCAAGCTGTAGGCGCCGGCGGAGCCGATGGCCATGGTCAGAACCACCGCCGCGCTGGCCACGAAGAGGCTGTTTTTGAAGTAGATCAGGAAGCGGGTCTCTTCGAACAAGCGCCAAAAGTTGGCCGTCGTGGCCTGGTGGGGCCAGAAGTAGGGCGGGTAGACGAAGATCTCCCGCAGCGGCTTGAAGGCCGTCGAGACCATCCAGAAAAAGGGAAAGGCGGTGAAGATGACCAGAAAAAAGGCCAGCCAGTACACCGTCTGCCCCCGAAGCGAAAAAAAATCCAATCTGGACCTCAAACCACCCCCTCCTCCCGCCTGAACATCTTGAAGTAGACCGTAGTCGAGGCGATGAGCAGCCCGAACATGACCACCGCCAGGGCCGAACCGAGGCCGGCTTGATAGTACATGAAGGTCCGCATGTAGGTGTAAACCGGCAGGGTCCGAATGTATTTTTCGGCGCCGCCGCCCTGGGTGAGCAGCCAGACGGTGTCGAACTTGGTGAACATCCAGATGCTTCGAAGCAGAATGACCACGAAAAGAACGTTCCTCAGCTGGGGCAGGGTGACGTGGCAGAAACGGCCCCAAGCGGTGGCGCCGTCCACCTTGGCCGCTTCGTAGAGGACCGGCGGGATGGTCTGCAGCCGGGCCAGGACGCTCAGGACGACGAAGGGAAAGAATTCCCAGACGCTGATGATGATCAGCGAGGCCATGATGTGGTCCTTGCCCATCCAGTTGACCGGCGAGGCGACCAGGCCCAAGGCCAACAGGAAGTAGTTGATCAGGCCGAACTGGTTGTTGAGAAGCCATTTCCACAGGATGATGGCCACGACCGTGGGGATGAGGTAGGGGAAGAGGGCGATCCCCCTGACGAAGCTGCGGCCCTTGAAGGCTTCGTTTAAGATCAAGGCGGCGGCCACGCCGACGATGATCTGGAGGACGATGGTGCTGAACGAGTAGACCACCCCCCGCCACAGGCTCATCCAGAAATCAGAGTCGCTTAATAAATAGGCGTAGTTGGCCAGGCCGACGAAACGCTGCTCCGGAAAAAAGGAGTGCTTGTGGAAGAAGCTGAGCCAGACGCCGTAGCCGACCGGGTAGACCAGCAGGGCGCCGATCAAAAGCACGGCCGGCAGAATCAAGGTCAACCCGACCTTCTCTGGGCTGAACTTCATCCGGGTCTCATTTTTAAGTTCAAAAAGAGCGGTGGTGTTTAAATAGGGCGCCGAAAGACGCCGCGGCCTTCCGGCACCGCCCTTTCAGCTCACCACTTGGCGTAACCCTTCATCTTTATCAACTCCTCGGCCCGTTTCTGGGCCTTGGCCGCCGCCTGATCGGCCGGGACGCCTTCCTTGGTCACCTCCATGACCATGTCCTTGATGATGCCCGAGCCGAGGATCTCCATCAGGTAGGGCTTGGTGCTCATGTCCTCCCAGTTGATGACCAGGGTCGGCTTGACCAGGTCGTTGTTCAGGTAATACTCCTGAACCTCCAACCAACCCTTCCAGCGCTTGATCATTGGCGTGTTCTGATAGTCCGCGTTTTGACGCAGCGACTTGGTGATGGGGAAGAAATGGATCGGCACCGACTGGATGTACTCCAAGTAGTTCTCGTCTTGGTAGAAGAACTTCAAGAACTCCTTGGCTTCCGCGGGGTGTTTGCAGCCCTTGAACAGCATCCACGGCTCCTCGTCGACCTGGGCGGCCGGCTTGGTCCCGCTGGGGCCGTGGGGCTTGATCCAGACGTCGAAATGATCGGTGTTGGCCCAGCCCTCGGGGGCGTACTGCTCGATCATGGACGCCCCCCGGCCGTAGCCCTGATACATCATCGCCGCCTTCTGGCCGTACATGTTGGCGAAGGTCTCCCGATAGCCGTGCCCCTCCCAGCCCGGCGGGAGGTACTTGGTCAGCTCTTTCAAGAAGTTCAAGGTCTCGATCATGGTCTTGTCGGTGAAATGCGGCTTGTTCTTGTCGTCGAAGAGGATGCCGCCGTTGGCCTTGGTCAGCTCTCCGATGAGAATATTGATGAACAGGTTGTCTCCGGGGATGGTCACGCCGTAGATGTCGATCTTGCCATCCCCGTCAGTGTCCATGGTCAGCTCCTTGGCCACCTTGAGAAAGTCGTCCCAGGTCTTGGGGTTTTGAAGCCCCTTTTTGGCCGCCAGATCCTTGCGGTAGATCAAAAGTGACGTTCCGGCGGCGTGGACCAGGCCGTAGTAGTGGTCGCCGTACTTGCCCACTTTCTTGATCTGCTCCCAGATGTTGTCCTCGCCGATGGCCTTGACCACGTCATCCAGGGGCAGGAGGAGGCCCTTGGCCTGGAGGGCGGCGCAGGTGATCGGCTGGCCGTGGCTCAGCTCCGGCGGCGAGCCAGAGGCCAGGGCGGCCATGATCTTGCCCTCCAGATCGCCCCAGGCCAGGGCCTCGGCCTCGACCTTTATGCCGGGGTGGGAGGCCTCGAACCGCTCGACGATGTTGGCGATGGCCTTGCGGGAGGCCGAGTTGGTCTCGGTGTGCCAGACGTTGACCACCTTCGGCGCCGCCTGGGCCGCGGTGAACCAGATTAGGATGAGTGAAAATGCCAGTCCAAAACTAATCAATTTTTTTGCCAAACTCATTTCCAACCCCCTGTCTGACCGGTTAATTTAAAATGATCATCATCGATGATCAGGGCTCGACCGCCACCAAGTGATCGCCAAAGCGGCTCCCGCCTCAAATCTCGAGGGCCGCCTCCTCGGCTTCAAAAAGGGCCTCCAGCATCCCCCTCGCCTGACGGGCGTCGCCGACGAGGAAGACCTCAAAGCCCGATTTTTTTAGCTCTCGGCCCAGATGATCATTCGCTTCGGCCCCGGTGGCTAAAACGATGGTCTCGAATCCCTCGAGCCGCCTTCGGCCCGAGTCATCCTCCACCTCGGCCCAGCCCGGTCCCAGGGCCTTGAGCGTGGTCGAGGTCAGCAGCACCGCCCCCTGGTCTCTGAGCCGCTGGTTGAGGTAGTGCTTCAGGTGAAAGACCAAATCAGCGGCCACCTCGGGCAGCATCTCGACCACGGTCACCTTTTTGCCCTGGCCCAGAAGATGGCCTGCTCCACGGTGAGGCCGCCGCAGGTCTCCACGCCCGGGCAAGGGGGCGGGCTCGGCCTGGACCCGGTGGCGGCGACGATCGCCGCCGGCCGCTCCACAGAGACCTGCTCGGCCTGAACCTCGGCCTTGAGCCTGATGTCCACGTTGAGGGCCTTGATTGTGCGCTCCAGGTAATCGAGGAACTGGTTGATGACCCCCTTGTGGGGGGGGATGGCGGCCAAGCGCATGCGGCCGCCCAGGAAATCGTTCTTTTCGAACAAGGTCACATAATGGCCGCGCCTGGCGGCGATTTCGGCCGCCTTGAGGCCGCCGGGCCCGCCGCCGACGACCCAGACCTTTTTTGGACCCTTGGCCGGGCTGACTCTGAAACGGGCCTCATTCCCGACCTCGGGGTTGACCGCGCAGCGGACCTGACCCTGGCGCAGGGCTTGGATGCAGCGGTTGCAGGAGATGCAGGGCGCGATCTCCTCAAGTAGGCCTTGCCTAACTTTGTTCGGCAGCTCGGGATCGGCTATCAAGGCCCGACCCATGGAGACCAGGTCGGCCTTTTTTTGGTCAATGACCTGGGCGGCCATCTCCGCTGATCTGATCCGGCCGACGGCGATGACCGGCACCTGAACCTCGGCCTTGACGGCCTCGGCCAGGTGGACGAAGACCCCTTCCGCAACGTAGTAAGGCGGGTGGTTGAGAAAGCCCGAGGCGGCGTTGCAGGCCGAAACGTGGATGGCGTCGGCGCCGCCTCGGGCCAGAAGCCGGGCGATGATTCTGGTCTGATCGATGGTCAGTCCGCCCTCGACGTACTCGTCGCCGCTCATGCGGCAGATGATCGGGAAATCGGCTCCGACTCGGCCGCGCACCGCGGCCAAGACCTCCAGGGGAAACCGGGCCCGGCTGGCCACGTCCCCGCCGTATTCGTCGTCGCGCCGGTTGGAGAAGGGGGACAAAAAGGAGCAGAGCAGGTAACCATGGGCCATGTGGATCTCGACCCCGTCGGCCCCGGCCGCCTTGACCCGGCCGGCCGCGGCGGCGAAGGCCTTGACCAGGTCCTCGATCTCGGCCGTTGAAAGCTCGCGGGGCGCTTCACCTCGGGTGGGGCAGGGTATCGGTGAGGGGCCGACGATGGGCTGGCCGGTTATGGCCGCGCTGGTCTGCCGCCCGGCGTGGTTGATCTGGACGATGATTCTGTTGCCGGCCCGGTGGACGGCGGCGATGAGCCGCCCCAGGGAGGCCTCGTGCTCCGCGGAGCTGATCAAAAGCATGTTCGGACTGGCCTTGCCCTGGGGCAGAATCCCGGTGTGTTCGACGGTGACGTAGCCGACGCCGCCCCTGGCCCGGGCGAGGTAATAGGCCATCTGCTGCTCGGTGACCAAGCCCTCCTTGGTGGCGAAATTGGTGGCCATGGGCGGCATGACGATGCGGCAGGGCAAGGACAAGGAGCCGATTGAAAACGGGCTGAAAAGACGATCCAGGTTCATGACCCTTCCTTATAACGGCCGAATTGATCCGGTAATGAGGGTTGGATGATCAACACCCCGTAAATAGAATCTTTTGGCCGAGTTTTCCCGATCTGACTTCTGGTCGTTCCCACAATCTGCGGTCAGAGGACAAGTGGTCTGACCAAAATCAGTAAAGACCAGTCCCTCTGCTCTGTCAATGGAAATCTTGAGGGCTCAGCTGATCCCACGTGCCCGGGCACTGAGGGAAGAGACGGCCGCGCAGAGAGGGTCATCAGATCGCCGACCTCCGTAGCCCTTAAGATCAACCCGAGGCTGCGGCGAAACTGCCCTTTTGTCCTCGTCGCTCCCTGTCCCCAGCTCGAGGGGAAAAGGGCGCACCGGGGGGGATTTAAATTGACTTATCCTTTTCATCTGGGTAAAATTTACATTATCTGGTGTCACCCACAGACGGCGGCGCAACGGGCTGGGCCGTGCCGTCAGTTCAAATTTCATATAAAGGAGAGGGCGAGATGAAAAAGACAGCGTTTGGGGTGGTGGTCTTTTTGGTTATCCTGACCTCGGCCCAGGCCTGGGCCGATTTTCCCGTGTCTGACGCGGGCACCGTCTTCGCCGCGGCCTCGCCGGCCCTGCCCTCGAAACCCATCGTCCAGGGCCCCATGAACGTCGGCCTCTTCCGGGCCGCTCCGGACCAGAGCCACGTCTACCTGTGGCTCAACGACCAGGCCCTCTTCCACCGGGTGGGCACCGTCTTCGGCAACAGCGAGCACAGCACCGGCTGGCTGACCGCCTCCAAAAGCCAGAGCCGAGCCATCTGGTCCTGGACTTTGCCGGGCCAGGTGAAGGAGATCGTCGTCGGCGACAACATCGCCCAGTCGAACCAAAAACAGAGCAGCCTCTTTCTCTCCGCCCTGTCCACCGGGGCCAAGGCGGTGGTTCTCTCCCGCCGTCAAGTCAGCCTCCACACCGCCGGCGGCGGCCTGAGCTTCACGGGGCTTTTAGACGTGGCCGACGCGCTGCGGGCTTTCTTAAACTCCGAGGGCGAGGCCAAGGCGACCACCCGCTGGGAGGCGGTGCTCTTCTTCCCCGACCCAAACGAGCTGTGGCAGACCGGCTCCAAGGGGCTTTACAAGATCGAGCCCGTCACCGTCGAAACCGCTCTGCCTCCTGACCCTCAGGCCCGCCGAAAGGCTTTGACCGATCTGGCCTTGGGTCAGGAGAAGGCCCTCTCGGAGGCCGTCAAGGCGATCATGGAGAAGCTGGTCAAGGCCGGAGAATAGGGGACTGGTTTTTAATAACGGCTTTCAATCGATTCAAACAGGGGGCTTTCGCCCCCCTTTTTTACGTCTTCACCACTCTTCTCACCCGCTCTCGGCCCCGAACGCGGCCGGAGCCAACGTCGGTTGAACCTTCCTAGAACAAACCCAAAAAGAATCCCCCGGCCACGGCCGAGCCAATGACGCCAGCAGCATCACCATCCGCGGGGAAGGGCCTCCCTCCCCCGCCCGGGCAACAAAGTCGCCCGGGTCCCACCCCCTCCCAGGGGCCGGACCTCACCCGGCCTCGGCCCCGAACGCGGCCGGAGCCAACGTCCCTTGAATCCCCCTAGAACAAACCCAAAAAGAATCCCCCGGCCACGGCCGAGCCAATGACGCCGGCCACGTTCGGCCCCATGGCGTGCATGAGGAGGTAGTTCTTTTTGTTTTCCCGCTGGCCCATGTACTGGACGATGCGGGCGCTCATGGGCACGGCCGACACCCCGGCCGCGCCGATCATGGGGTTGAAGGGCTCCTTGGAGAACTTGGACATTATTTTGCCGAAGATGACCCCAAAGGCGGTGCCGACCATGAAGGCGGCCAGACCCAGGAAGAGGACCATCAAAGTCCGCGGCTGGAGGACCTTTTCGGCCGGCATGGAGGCGCCGATGCCGAGCATCAACAGGATGGTGATGATGTTGATCAGCTCGTTCTGGGCCGTCTTGGACAGCCGCTCCACCACGCCGGCCTCCCGAAAGAGGTTGCCCAAAAAGAGCATGCCCACCAGCGGGGCGCTCTTGGGGATGATGAGGACGATCAGTATCGTGGCCACGAGGGGAAAGAGGATCCTCTCGGTGCGGCTCACCGGTCTCAGAATCGGCTTCATGTAGAGCTGGCGCTCGGCTTTGCTGGTCAGCAGGCGGATGATGGGCGGTTGGATGATGGCCACCATGGCCATGTAGGAATAGGCCGCCGTGGCGGTGATGCCCAAAATCTCGGGCGCCAGGAGACCGGTGGTGTAGATGGTCGTCGGGCCGTCGGCCCCGCCGATGATGCCGATGGAGCAAGCCTCGGGCACGGAGAAGCCGAGCAGGATGGCCCCTAAAAAGGAGGTGTAGATGCCGATCTGGGCCGCCGCGCCGAGGACGAAGGCCCGTGGATTGGCGATCAGGGGCGAGAAATCGGTCAGGGCGCCGATGCCGAAGAAGATGAACTGGGGCAGAAGGGTCCACTGGTAGAGGCCGTATTTGAGGATGATGCCCAAAACGCCGGCCTGTCCGGCCGCCTGTCCGGCCGTCGGCTCGGTGGTCAGGCCGGTGAAGGGCAGGTTGGCCAAGAGCATGCCGGCGCCGATGGGCAGCAGCTCGTAAGGCTCCCATTCCTTTTTGATGGCCAGATAGATGAAGCCGAGCCCGACCAGGATCATGATCACGTGGGCCATATCCAGGCCCAGAAAACCCATCTGGAGGCCGAGGATTGATTTAGTGGTCCCAAAGGCCTGCTGGGCGGCGCTCACTTGTCACCTCCCTCGGCCTCGGCGGCTGTTTTCTTTTTGGCTTCGAAGCGCTGAATGATCCGGCCCATGAGCGAGGTAACCGCGGCCAGGAGGCACATTATCAGAAAGACGAGGCCGATGCCCCGGCCGACGATGGACCAGGCCTGAGACCAATCTACGTTCACCATGACCGATCCCCTTCAGAAAGAGAGATGAAATGAAATCGTAAGCTACCACCGTAAGGCCTCCAGGTCAACAAGGGACGCCCTTTGTCGGCCCCAGGTCAAGGTTAAAGATTCCGGCTTGCTTCATCCTCAAGGATGATGATAAACATGGCCTGAATCGCGGGGACATAAATCATGATCAAATCCTGGGCGCCTTTGATTGTTTTGGGGCTGCTGCTATTGATCAGCGGCTGCGCCGAACAGCCGGTCGCCCCGCCGCCGGTCCCGCCTCCGGATGTGGCCAAGGAGGCGCGGCTGAGACTGGAGGCCGGCGAGAAGGCCTGGCAGAGCGGCCGGTTGGAGGACGCGGGGACCATATTCGCTGATTTCCTGAGGCGTTTTCCAAATCAGCCCGGCGCCGACCTGGCCTGGCTGCGCCACGCTCAGATTCAGCTCGCTCAGGGATTTCCCAGCGGCGCTCGCCGCAGCTTCGAGCAAGTGCTCAAAACTTACCCTCACTCGCGCCTGATCCCCCAGGCTCGCCTCGGCCTGGCCGAGGCCCTGGTCCGGGATAAAAAGCCCCAGAGGGCCGTCATCGTCCTGGCCGAATCAGATCCAGCCGGTCTCGAAGGTGCGGACTTGCTCAATTACTATGATATTTTAGCCCAGGCGCGCTTCGGTCTCAACCAGCCCAAGGCCGCCTTGGTGCTCCTGGTGCAGGGCCACCAGCGGGTGGATAGTGATCTGCGCTCCGTCCTGGAGGAGCGCCTCACCGGGTTCGTTGACCTGTGGCCCCCAAAGACACTCGAGGAGCTGCTGGGGCTTTATCCTTCAGCCTTCCCGGCAGCCTGGATTCTCAGCGGCTTGGCGGCCAAGAGCGTCGAGGCCAGCGATTGGCACCAGGCCCTTTTTTACCGTCAGGAGCTGATCAGGCGTTTTCCGGATCATCCCCTGGCCCAAAAGGCCAATGAAGCCCAGTCATGGGCGAGGCTGGCCGCGGAGAAGGGGGCCGTCACCCTGGGCGCGCTCCTGCCCTTGAGCGGGCCCCTGGCCGCCCACGGCCAGAAGCTCCTGGAGGGCATTCAGCTCGCCGCCGGGGCCTTTGAGCCCGACTCCCCCTTCAGGCTGGTCATCGAAGACACGGCCGACGATCCCTTGATCACCGCGGCCGCCTTGGAGAGGCTGACCCTCCAGGAAGACGCCCTGGCCGTGGTCGGCCCCCTCTCGGCCCGGCTGGCCGCGGAGGCCGCCGCCAAGGCGGAAGAGCTCAAAATACCCCTCATCACCTTGACCCAAAGCCCCCAGGTGGCCCGAGACCGAATGTGGGTCATGCGCAACTTCATCACCCCCTCTCTTTTAATCGAGGCCCTGGCGCAGCGGGCCGTGGTCGACTTGGCCCTCATCAGGATGGCCATCCTTCACCCCGACTCACCCTACGGCCAGCGCACGGCCGACCAGTTCACCGAGCAGGTCGAGAAGCTGGGCGGCCGGGTGGTCAAGCGGGTCAGCTATCCGCCCGGCCTGGCCGACCTGGCCGAAAAGCTCTTCGCCTTGGGTGGTCAGGAGCCGGATGAGCCGCCGCGGGAGGAGCCGCCCGGCTTCGACGCCCTCTTCCTGCCCGACGATTTCCGCCAGGTGGCCCAGATCGCCCCCCAACTGGCTTTTTACGATCTCAAACCCTCAGTCTTGCTCGGCACCAATCTGTGGCACGACGAGGAACTCATCGAACTGGTCGGCCCCTACGTTCAGGGGGCGATCATTCCGACGACGTTTTTCGCCGACTCCGAGGAGCCGGCGGTCAGGGATTTCGTGGCTCAATTCGGGCGGACCTACGGCCACCCGCCCAACCTGTTCAACGCCTTGGGCTACGACGCGGTCAAGCTCATCGTGGACATCTTCTCCAGTCGCGCTCCGGAATCGCGGCGGGAGCTTTTGAACTCCCTTCTCAAAACACACCATTATCCCGGAGTCACCGGGGAGACCTACGTCAATCAGGACGGCGAAGCCATAAAGAAGCCTTACCTGCTCACCGTAAAGGGCCGCCGCTTTGTCTTGGCCCCCACGGAGCCGCAGCCGACGGCGGACTAGAAGCAGTGGTCAAACCACCTCCGGGGAGTGCCGGAGCCGGCCGCTTTTTTTAATAAAAGCTGCGGTGAGGGAGTGATACCATTTTCCCTTTATGATGTAATGAATGGCGCCACGGTTGATCGAAGACGCCTCCGCGCCCTAGGCTCAAGTCTTTTTCGGTCGGGCCTGAAGGCCTCTTCCGGCTGCGCGT
>CAYXRH010000087.1:0-13263 GCA_964466355.1 uncultured Thermodesulfobacteriota bacterium | reverse complement strand
CGCCCCTTCTGGTTGTCCGGGGGGCGGGCGGGGGGGGGGGGGGCGGGGGCGGCCCCCCCCCCCCGCCGGAGCACCCTCGACACTCTGGCGGCCATGCTGGCCGGATCGACCGCCCCGGGCATCGACGCCCTCGTCGCCCTGGCCTCGGGATGGGGCGGCGCCGCCGAGGCCAGCCTCGTCGGCCTGGGCAAAAAGCTGCCCGCGCCCCTGGCCGCCTGGGTCAACGGCGCCATGGCCCGGTCCCTGGAGATAGACGACTGCGTCGATTTTCTGCCGGTCCATCCCTCGGCCTCGGCCGTGCCGGCCCTCTTGGCTCTGGCCCAGGCCCGCGGCGGCCTCTCCGGACGAGAGTTCATCACTGCCCTGGCCGTGGGCCAGGATTTGATCATTCGCCTCGGCCTGGCCGTGCGGCAAAACGCCATGCAGAGCGGGCGCAACAACCTCTTCAAGATATTCGGACCCGCCGCGGCCGTGGCCAGGGCCTTGAAGCTCGCCCCGGAGGAGGCTCTCCACGCCCTGGGCATCGCCTTTTCCTACGCCGTGGGGGACGGCCAGTGCGCCCTGGACGGGGCCCTGAGCCTCAGGCTCCAGCAGGGCGTCGTCGCCCAGGGAGCGCTCATCTCCGGGCTTCTGGCCCAGCGGGGCTTCACCGGGGCGCGAAGCTTCCTTCTCGGCCGCTGGGGCTACCTCAGGGCCTGGGAGCCGGAGCCGAGGCTGGAGCATCTCACCCAAAACCTGGGTCAGGATTTCTACGGCCGCCGAATCACCATCAAGCCCTTCTCCTCCTGCCGGGCGACCCACCCGGCCCTGGATCTAATTTTGAGCCTCAGCCGGAAGCACGGACTCGAAGCGGCCGCCATCCGCCGCGTCAGAATCCGCGTCAGCCCCGAGATGCACAACCTGGTCGCCTCGCCCCGGGAGGTCAAAATCAAGCCCGATTCGGTGCCCACGGCCCAGTTCTCCATCCCCTACACCGTGGCCGCGGCCCTCATCAGGGGGGACATGTTTCTGGCCGAGCTGGACCCCAGGCTTTTTGAGGAGCCGGCCATCCTCGACCTGGCCGCCCGGATCGAGGTCGAACCGGACGCGGCCATGAGAACGGCCCAGGTTCTGGGCCGGACGGCCGTGGTCATCGAGGCCGCGGGAGGGAGCTTCGCCGGGGAGCTCGAATCCCCCCTCGGCAGCCCCGAGCGCCCCTTGAGCTTCGAGGCGTGCGCGGCCAAGCTCAGAAAGTGCCTGCCCTTCGCTCGCCGGCCGCCTCGAAGCGAGGCCGTGGAGCGCCTCATCGAAGAGGTGGATCGGCTGGAGGAGCTGGCCGACGTCTCTGTTTTGATGGATGAAATGTGATCAATCCCGGGCGCTGAAGAGGGACAAAGCCGCCCTCGTCGCCGCGGATCTGAGAGCGGATTGAGACGGCTGAGAGGAGGATTTGATGCGCGTTCTAGGAGACATCCCCCGCCTGGGCGCCAAACGCCACCCCGACAAGACGGCCCTCATCATGGACCAAAGAACCCTCACCTTCGCCCAGCTCAACACCCTGGCCAACCGCCTCGCCTGGGGGCTCAAGTCCTCGGGCCTGAGGCCAGGGGACAGGGTGGCCGTCATGGCCCAGAACTGCCTCGAATACCCGATCGTCGTCTACGCCGCGGCCAAGTGCGGGGCCGTTCTGGTGCCGATCAACTTCCGCTACAACAAAGCCGAGGTGGCCTACGTGGTCAACAACGCCGAGCCGCAGATCATTTTCTGCGGCCCGGAGTGCGCCGCCCTCGTCGCCGAGGCCAGGGCAAAGTTCGACTCCCCGGTTCGCGCGGTCGTCATCTCCGGCCCGGAGGTGGAAAAGGGCCTCAGCTTCAGCGGGCTCATGGACGGCCAGAGCGCCGCGGAGCCGGGGGTGGCGGTGGACCCGGCCGCCGCGGCCATGATCATGTACACCAGCGGCACGACCGGTTTTCCCAAGGGGGTCCTTTACTCCCACGCCGCCTACCTGGCCGGCTACGCGGCCATGGCCCTGGAGGGCGATCTGCGCCGCGACGACGTGACCATGGTTCCCCTGCCGCTGTTCCACAACGGCGGCCTCAACGCCCTGCTCCAGCCGACCCTGATGCTCGGCGGCACCGCCTTGATCATGCCCAAGGGGTTTGACCCGGATATGATCCTGGCCGCCGTGGGCCGCCACCGGGTCACCTTGACCATGTGGGTGCCGACCATGCTGGCCATGCTGGTCAATCACCCCCAGGCGAGGGGATTTGACCTGGCCAGCCTGGACAAGATCTGGTACGGCTCCTCGCCCATCTCGCCGGCGGTCCTGGCCGCCGCCCAGGAGCTTTTCGAGGCCCGCTTCTACCAGTGGTACGGCCAGACCGAGTCGGGCATGAATTCAGTCTTGAGGCCCGAGGATCACGCCCGGCGGGCCCACTGCACCGGCCGGGAGATGTTTCATTGCGAAATGAGGATCGTCGACCCCGAGGGCGGGGACGTGGCGCCGGGTGAGGTCGGCGAGATCATCACCGCCCAGTGGCCGGTGGGCATGATCGGCTATCACAAGATGGCCGAGGCCACCCGAAAGACCATCCGAGAGGGCTGGATACACACCGAGGACCTGGCCCGGGTGGAGGGCGGGGGCTACTTCACCGTGGTCGATCGGATGCGGGACATGATCATCTCCGGGGCCGAGAACATCTATCCCAAGGAGATAGAGGACGTCCTCTTCGCCCATCCCCACATCCGCGAGGCGGCCGTCATCGGCGTCCCGGACGAGATATACGGCGAGGCGGTCTGCGCTGTAGTCGTCGTCCGGCCGGGCCAGGTCCTCGACGAGGCCGAGGTCGTCGAGTTCTGCGCCGGGCGGCTGGCCGGCTACAAGAAGCCGAGGAGGGTCGTCTTTGTAGACGAGCTGCCCAAGAACGCGGCCGGCAAGGTGACCAAGAGCGTTTTGCGGAAGCCGTTTTGGGCGGCCAAAGACGGGGCGGTCTAATACCATTTTTCCTTTTTTCCTTTATGATGTAACGAATGGCGCCACGGTTGATCGAAGACGCCCCCGCGCTCAGCCGAGGCCTTTTCTGACCCGACTGGCGGCCAGGATGAGGATGAGCGGACCCATGAGACCCAGGGCGGCCAGGGGGAAGGCCAGCTCGAACCAGGGCGAGCCTTTGAGAAAGATGTCGCGCATGATGGTGATGAAATAGCGCAGCGGGTTCAAGTAGGTGATCCACTGGATGAGGCGGGGCATGTTGGCGATGGGAAACATGAACCCGGAGAAGAGGATGGCCGGAAAGAGGAAAAGGAAGGTCGTGGTCATGGCCTGCTGCTGGGTGCGCGAGACGGTCGATATGAGAAGCCCCAGGCCCAGGGAGGTGATCAAGTAAAGGCTTGAGGCCAGATAGAAAAAGATCACCGAGCCGGCGAAGGGGACCTTGAACCAGAGCACGCCGACCAAGAGGACGAGGCTCACCTGGGCCAACCCGATCAGGCCGAAGGGGATCGTCTTGCCGAGGATGAATTCGCCGGGGGTGATGGGGGTCACCAGCAGCTGTTCCAGGGTGCCCATCTCTCTCTCCCTGACGATTGACATGGAGGTCAGGGACAAGATCATGATCGTCAGAATCAAGGCCACGATGCCCGGAACGAAAAAGTTGCGCGAGGTCAGGTTGGGGTTGTACCACACCCGGGAGGCCACCTCGACGCCTCTCATGAGCCGTTCGATCTTCTGGCCGGTGTCCCGCTCCAGAAAGCCCTTCATGACCGCCAGTCGGTGGTGAAGTTTTTCTTGGCCGAATCTGAGAATGAGCCGCGTGGCGTAGCTCGCCGCCACCTGGGCCGCCTGGGAGTCGGTGCCGTCCAGAATGATCTGCACGGGCACGCTGCGCCCGGAGTTGAGACGGGCCGAAAACTCGGCCGGAATGGATACGGCCAGGGTGATGCGGCCACGGTCGAACAAGGAGTGCAGGTCATCGGGCCGGCTCAGGTAGGCCGTCAGGTCAAAGTAGCCGCTGCGCTGGAACGTCTGGATCAGAGCCCGGGAGTCCGGGCTCCGGGCCTGGTCGAGCACGGCCGTCTTGATGTGATGGACGTCCAGGTTGGCCGCGTAGCCGAAGATGATGAGCTGAATCATGGGCGGCAGAAAGATGTAGACCCTCAGGCGCTTGTCCCTGAAGACCTGGATGAACTCCTTTCTGAGCAGGTGGCGGAGGCGGTTGAACATGCGCCCTCACACGGACAGGCGCTTTTTAAAGCGCCTGATGGAGCCGGCGATGACCAGGACGGTGAACCCCAAAAGAAAGGCCGTTTCGGCCATGAGGACGTCGAAGCCGACGCCCTTTAAAAAAACGCCCTTGGTGATGGTGATGAGGTAGCGGGCCGGGACGAGGTAGGTCAGGCCCTTGAGGATCAAGGGCATGTTGTAGATGGGAAAGACGAAGCCGGAGAGAAGAAAGGAAGGCAAAAAAGTGGCCACCACGGCGATCTGGCTGGCCAGGAGCTGCGATCTGGCCGCGGTGGAGATGAACAGCCCGAAGGCCAGAACGCCGATCAGAAAGAGGGTCGCCAGGACCATGAGGAGCCAGAACTCGCCCCGGAAGGGCACGTCAAACAGGTGCACGCCGACCAAGACGGTCACGGTGACGTCGATGACGCCGATGACGATGTAAGGCAGCAGCTTGCCCAGGATCACCTCGGCCGGGGTGACCGGGGTGGCGATGAGCCACTCCAAGGTGCCGCTCTCCCACTCCCGGGCCACGGTCAGAGCCGTGAGCTGGGCGGTCATGACCATGATGATGACCACGATGAGGCCCGGGATGATGAAGTTCTTGGATTTGGCCTCCTGGTTGAACCAGACGCGGGGCCGCACCTCCAGCGGGGGCTCGAACAGGTCCAGACCCAGCCGGGCCAACCGAGCCTGGGCCGTCTCCAGCGAATAGGCCTTCATCAGGGCGTCGACGTAGCCCAGGGCCACCGAGGCGGTCGAGGAATCCGAGCCGTCCAAGAGCACCTGGATGCTCTCCGGGGCGGCCCGCACCAGGGAGGCGGCGAAGCCATAGGGAATGGTCAGGCCGATGAGGGCCTGGCCCGAGTTGAGAGCCCTGGTCAGCTCCCCGGGGGCGGCGGCGTGGGCGGTGATCTGAAAGTAGGGCGAGGCCTCCAGACGGCTGATCAGGTCCCGGGAGGCGGGCGTCTGGTCGTAATCCAGGACCACGGTGCTCACGTTGTCCACGTCCATGCTCAAGGCGTAGCCGAAGAGCCAGAGCAGGAAAAGAGGCATGCCCAGGGCCAGGATGAGGGAGCGGACGTCGCGCCGGACGTGCTTGGTCTCCTTGAGGGCCATGGCTTTTAATCTGGCCAGAACCATCACCCCGCCTCCCGGCCGACGAGGCTGATGAACACGTCTTCGAGGCTGGCCTTGATGGCCTTCGCGGCCTCGACCTTCAGCCCCTCGGCCTCCAGAATGTCCCTGACCCTGCGGGCGGGGTCGGCCGCGGACAAGACGGCGTGGATGGTCAGGCCAAAGAGGGTCGCTTCGCCCACCTCGGCGCGCCCCTTGAGGGCTTTCAGAGCGGCCAGGGGATCAGGGCAGTCGATGGCCACCAGCCCCCGGGGCCCCAAGTCCCTTTTCAACTCCTCGGGGCTGCCCAGGGCGGCCAGGCGGCCGCCCTGGATTATGCCCAGGCGGTGGCAGTACTCGGCCTCGTCCAGGTAATGGGTCGTCACGAAGACGCTCACGCCCTCGTCGGCGAGATGATAGATGAAATCCCAAAAATTACGCCGGCTTTTAGGATCGACTCCGGCGGTGGGCTCGTCCAGGAAGAGGATCTTCGGCCGGTGCAGGGCGGCGCAGCCCAAGGCCAGGCGCTGCTTGATCCCGGCGGGCAGGGTCCTGGTCAGGCGTCGCTGCTCCTCGGTCAAGCCGGCCAGCCGCAGAACCCAATCCCGAGCCTGGCTGAGGCGGCCCTTGCTCAGATTGTAGAGGCCGCCGAAGAGGTTGACGTTTTCGATCACGGTCAGGTCTTCGTAAAGACTGAACTTCTGGCTCATGTAGCCGATGGAGGAGCGGATGGCCTGGCTCTGCCGGGCCATGTCAAAGCCCAGGACCAGCCCCTGGCCTGAGGTGGGCTTGAGCAATCCGGTGAGCATCTTGATGGTCGTCGATTTGCCGGCGCCGTTGGGGCCGAGGAAGCCGAATATCTGGCCGCGATCGACCGCGAAGGAGATGCGGTCCACGGCGACGAAGTCGCCGAACCGCTTGTGCAGATCAACGACCTCCACGGCCAAATCAGAGCCAGCCAACGTCTTCCCCCGAGGCGACGTAGTGGATGTAGGCGTCTTCGAGCGAGGGGGCGATCTGGCTCAGGCTCTGGGTCTTGACGCCGGCCCGCTCCAGCCTGGTGGCCACGGCCTCGACCTCGGCCCCCTCGGCCAAGAGCACGTGCAGGCCGAGGCCGAAGCGATTGACCCAGGACACCTCGGCCAGACCGCGCAGAATCTTGAGGGCCTCATCCTGGACCGGCGTGTGAAGCTCCAAGAGGCGGCCGGGGAGGCCGCGTTTGAGCTCCTCCGGCGCGGCGGTTCTCATCAGGCGGCCGCGGTGCAGAAAGGCCACGCGGTGACATCGTTCGGCCTCGTCCATGTAAGTTGTGGCCACGACCACGCTGACCCCTTCACTCAGCAGTCCGGTCAGGAGGGCCCAAAATTCCCGGCGGGAGACCGGGTCCACGCCGCTCGTCGGCTCGTCGAGCAGAAGCAGCCGGGGACGGTGGATCAAGGCGCAGGCCAGGCCGAGCTTTTGCTTCATGCCGCCCGAGAGCCGACCGGCCTGGCGGCGGCGGAAAGGCGAGAGGTTGACGAAGTCCAGAAGCTGGCCGAGGCGCTCCGCTCGCTCCCGGCGGCTGACGCGGTGGATTTCAGCGTAAAAATTCAGGTTCTCGGTCACGCTCAGATCAGCGTAGAGGCCGAAACGTTGCGGCATGTAGCCCAGCCGGGCCTTGGCCTGCTCGATATCGTGCGGAAAAGAGGCGCCCAGAATCCGGCCCTGGCCGGCCTCGGCGTCGAGGACGCCGGCCAGGCAGCGCAGGCAGGTGGTCTTGCCGGCGCCGTCCGGGCCGACCAGGCCGAAGAGCTCCCCCTCGAAGACCTCCAGGGCGACCTCGTTGAGGGCCTTGAGCGGCCCGAAGGACTGGGCCAAGGACTCCACCTGAAGACTGGCCTGTCTCATGGCCCCTTGAGGCTGATCCGGCCGTCGGCCGGCATGCCCGGCTTGAGCGCCTGGTCGGGGTTTTCGAGATCGACCTTGATTCTGAAGACCAGCTTGACCCGCTCGTCCTTGGTCTGGACCGCCTTGGGGGTGAATTCAGCCTGGTCGCTGATGTAGCTCACGCGGCCGATGAAATTTCTGTGGGCAAAGAAATCGACCGTCACGTTGACCGTCTGACCCAACTTGACGCGGCCCAGGTGGGGCTCGGGGACGTAAGCCCTCAACCAGACGTGCTCCAGGTCGGCCAGGGTGACCACGCCCGTTCCAGGGGAGACCACCTCCCCTGGTTCGATGTTGCGGCTGAGCACCCGGCCGGTCACCGGGGCGAAAAGGGTCATTTCGTTGAGGGTCTGCCTCAGAAGAGCCACCCTGGCCTCGGCCTGACTGGCCTGGGCGTGGGCCAGGTCGATCTGCCGGCGAATCCGCTCCGGCTCCAAGGCCTCGGCCTGGGCCAGGGCCTGGTCAGCCTCGGCCTGGGCCAGGTTGGCCCGGGCCTGGGCCAAGGCCGCCTCGGCCGCTCGCCGGCCGGACTGGGCGGTCTCGTGGGCCGCCTCGGCCTCGTCGCGCTGGCGGGCCGTGGCCGAACCCTGGATGAAGAGGGGCCTGATTCGACGCCACTCCTTGGCCGCCCTGGCCAGCTCCACCTCGGCTCTGGTCTGGCCCGCTTGGGCTTGGTCCAGGGCGGCCTTGGCGGCCTGGAAGCGCGCCCGAGCCAGGGCCAGGCGGGCCTGGGCGGCTTGTTCGGCCTGCTTGAGGGTCACGGTCAGCAGGGATATCTGGGCTTCGGCCGCGTCGTGGGCCGCTTCAGCCTCGGCCAGGCTCTCCCTGAGCCGCCGGCTGTCCAGCCGGGCCAGAACCTGCCCCTGGCTCACCTGGTCGCCCTCGTCCACCAGCACGGCCTCGACCAAGCCGGCCTGATTGAAGGCCGCCTCCACCTCCCGGACCTCGATGGTGCCCGAGACGAACAAAGACGTATCTTGGCCGGCCGGCTCGGCCTGGTAAAAATAATAATAATAGGCCCCCACGGCCCCAGCGAGTACAATCAGGAGCATGATTATTTTGCGCACCCTCGCCCTCCACGGATTCCTTCAGCCGCCCCTGGCCGCATTCACCTCATTTGTCCATTAGGTTTACTACCATTGCCGCCAGCAGGGGTCAAACAGGTCCGCCGCCCTAAAGACCTTTGCTTCCGGACGGCTGACCTGAAGTGCTGCCCATGTTCCCGGCCGCGCCCACGCCCCTGGCGCCACGCCACAGACAGACAGACTCTGGCCACCTCGGGGCGGGGTTTATCCCCGCCCGTTTCGCCTTAAGAATTGCATGATCAAAAAGACCAAACAGCCCCTCAACCAAAACGCGGCGTCAGACATCTTGATTCGCTAGTGACATGTTCGTCGAGCCGGGTTGGCGAGCGGCCTCATTTGTGTTAGGCTGCGCCGCATGTCCAAGCCCGGCTTTGAAATAAAATTCTGCCCCCACTGCGCCCAGAAGCTCGTCGAGCGCCGCTTAAAGGACCACGAGCCCGAGCGCCTGGTCTGCCCCGGCTGCGGCTACATCTATTACCTTGATCCCAAGCTGGCCGCCTGCGCCGTAGTCCAAAAAGACGGCCGCGTGGCCTTGGTGAGGCGGTCCATTGATCCCGGTTATGGGCTGTGGGTCATTCCCGGAGGCTTCGTCGACCGGGGCGAGGAGGTGGAGGAGGCCGTGCTCCGCGAGATCAAGGAAGAAACCGGCCTCGAGGCCCTCTTGGGGGCCTTGCTGGGGCTTTACTCCTACCCCGGCGAGACGGTGGTCGTGGCCGTCTATCTGGCCTCGGTGAGGGACGGCCGCCTGGAGGCCCGAGACGAAGCCCTCGAAGCGGCCTGGTTCGCCGAGGAGGAGATACCCTGGTCCAAATTGGCTTTTCGCTCGAGCCGGGACGCCCTGAGAGATTATTTCCGGAGAATCAAGGATGCTCAGACCCATTAGGATTGACGGTCTTTCGCCCCCGGAGAGGGCGGCTGTTTTGACCCGTTCGGCCGAGGACGTCTCTTCAGTCCATGACCAGGTCAAGGCCATCGTCGAGGACGTTCGAGTCAGGGGCGATGAGGTAATCTTGGAGCATTACGCCAAGTACAAGGCCGACATCACCCCGGCCGACCTCCTCGCCGCTCCAAGAGAGACCGAGGCGGCCTACGGGGTTCTGAGCGAAAAGGCCGTCGAGGCTCTCCGTAAGGCCAAGGACAACATCGTCCGCTTTCACGAGGCCCAGCGGGAGCGGGCCATGTGGACCATGGAGATTCAGCCGGGCGTGCTCCTGGGGCGCATGACCACCGCCGTGGAGGCGGCCGGCTGTTACGCCCCTGGGGGGACGGCCTTTTATCCCTCCAGCGCGCTCATGACCATCCTGCCGGCCAGGGTGGCCGGGGTGGACAAGGTGGTCGTGGTCACGCCGCCCAAGGAGGGCATGGCCGCCAACCCGGCCACCCTGGTAGCGGCCGACATCGCCGGGGCCGACCTGGTGGTCAAGGTCGGCGGCCCCTGGGCCGTGGCCGCCCTGGCCTTTGGCACCGAGACCATTCCCCGGGTGGACAAGATCGTCGGTCCGGGCAACAAGTACGTCACCGCGGCCAAGCTCGTCGTCTTCGGCCAGGTGGACATCGACTCCCCGGCCGGACCCTCCGAGGCCCTCATCCTGGCCGACGAAACGGCCGATCCCGGCCACACGGCCTGGGACTTCCTCTCCCAGGTGGAGCACGACCCTGACGCCGGAGCGGTTCTGGTGACCACTGCGGCCGGCCTGGCCGCCGAGGTCTGCGCCTTGGTCGAGGAATTCAAGAAAAAGATCCCCCGCCAGGAGCAGCTCAATTCGGCCCTGGCCAGGCACTGTCACGTCTTGGTGGCCGCGGACGTGGACGAGGCCATAGATTTCGCCAACGACTACGCCGCCGAGCACCTCCACATCGTCACCGTCGATCCCTGGGCCGTCCTGCCGCGCGTCCGCCACGCCGGGTCCATCTTTTTGGGGCCTTTCGCGCCGGTGCCGGTGGGGGATTACTGCTCCGGAACCAACCACGTCCTGCCCACCGGGCGCATGGCCCGCGTCTTCTCCGGGCTGTCGGTGGACGACTTCCTCAAAAAGCCGACCTTCCAGTACCTCACCCGGGCCGGCCTGGCCTCGCTCAAGGACATCGTCGTCACCTTGGCCGAGGTGGAGGGCCTGCCCGGCCACGCCAGGGCCGTCAAGGCCAGGTTTGAGGAATAATTACTCATGAGGATGACGAACGCGTTTCTTGAGCTGGATGACCTTTATCGGCATCTTGAGAACACTGCCGCAGAGTACAGGCATCCCCAACAGATTGCCGCTGAATTCCAAGTTATGAGGGATCGACTTTTCGAACGCGGCGAAAAAGAAGATGCAGAAAAGGCCCAATGGGAAATGGATTGTTTCAATTTTGATCTCGTGGGTGCCGCCGTCAGGCCTCTTTTTCAAAAAGTGTATGAAAATGGTACATCATGGGACTATCCGGACTTGAAAAGATTTGATGACAGAACATACGAGTACCTTGTTAATCGAGCTGAAATAGCTCGCAATCCTGTCCTCATGAGTCGATACGCCCACATTCTCTGGTGTAGCTCCAAAAAGCATCGCAAATGGGCGAAACTATCTGTAGATTCGTATTTAGCTAGCATCAAGCTCTATAAGCACATGATTGCGGGAACTCCCAGCGTTGATACGGGGGATAAAGTTGAAGCTGCAATGCGAAATGCTTTCGAGATTTCTAAATCAAGTAACTATAATGAGGAATTGGTTAAATCTGAGATGAAGAGACTTGTCACTAATTTTAGCTATGAGAGTAAATGGTCTTGTTACCTCAGACACAGCTTAATCTCAATTATGTTGAAATATAGAAGGATATTCTCGGAAGGAGATATACAACCTCTCGAAATGATTTGCTGGAAGGTATACGAGTCTATTAAAAAAAGCGACCCCCATGCGACTATAGATATACTACAACTGGGGGCGCAGGTGGCAGGACGATTGGGACGCAAGCGTGATGAATGGTTTATGGCTATAGGTGAGGTCTATGAGACGTTGCTGACTGCAGCAAAAAAAAGAGGCGACTATTTGACAGCTCAGTCCTATGCCCGCTCTGCTTTTGACGCCTACCGACAGGCCAACGCTGTGGATAAAATGAATCTTCTAAAAGAAAGCTATGACAAACTCAGATCTTCATTGAATTTCGCGCATTTCTCTCAAGAAGTGGATCTGTCAGATCACATTGAGCGCTGCAATCAGGCGGCCGCTGTCATTTCTTCGAAGGGTCCGGAAAAGATTCTTAAATGGATGATGAGTTCGCCGGATTTATTACCAAATCCTGAGACCGTGACAGCATTAGCAAGTGAGGTCAGTAGCAAGGCACCCCTTCAACGGGACATTTCCAAAAGTGTTGTTGATCCTTTGGGGCATGTGGTGCAACACTTCTGCACTGAAGAGGAACTTGATCAGTACCAGTTTTTTCAGGTTTATCGAGGGATACTCAAACTGGATAAAGTACACCTGTTTAAGGCAGTGCTCCTTGATTGCATTGGCCATAATACCTTGTCCGCTGAAAAGGCGATAGACTTCTTGGGGCAGCAAACTTGGTTTGGAAAGACAATATCGAGGCCCCTGCCCAATGGTCAGGTTTTACAATACAAGTGGTTAGAGTTAATACGACCGAGGATGCAAGAATACTTTAGAAAAATACAACAATACCTCCTTGATCGCAACATTGAACCCGTTTACGTTCCGTGCCTCGATTCGCTTGTGTTGAAGATAGAAGGCCTCCTTCGTGATATGTGTTATCTATCCGGTATTTCCACTTCGTACATGACCAAAGATAACGCAGGCAGATCTATTTCGCTAGAGAAGGGCCTTAATTTCTTATTGTTTGAGCCGGCTATAAAAGATGCGTTGAGGGCAGATGATTGGTGGTTTCTTCGGTTTCTCTTGATTGAACAGGTTGGATACAACTTAAGAAACGAGGTAGCCCATGCGTTGCTGTGGCCAATGGCATACGGATTTGAGATGACCTCGTGGGTGTTCTTGGCGCTTCTTCGGCTGGCGAAGTATTACTTAGAGTGAGTGCATGGCCTCGCAACTCATGTATCATTAATTTTATTACAAATGTCGGTCCATTGGACCCTGGGGCGGCGCCCCGCCCGCGCCTATTTCTTATTGATCGTCTTTTGGCGGGCCTTCCGCCCGTTCGCCACCGCCTCGGCCCGCCGCTTGACCTCCTCCCTGAGATCGAACAAGTCTATGCCCCCAGAGACGTGAAACGCGTAGCGGAAGATCCGGCTTGGATTGCGCCGGCGTATTTCGGCGAGGTGCTTGAACAAAAGGCGTCTCTCCGGACATCTCAAGACCAGCCAGATGAGAAGCCTGTAGTTGCGCCACGCCTCCTCGAGAAGACCGGCCAGGGACATTTTCTTGTCCACGGCCCCCCGCAGCTCCCCTCGGGCCACGGCCGCGGCCCGGCGGGTGGGCCTGAGCGACATGACGTGGCGGAAAGTTCGGCCAAGGTAGCGCGACGGCTCGAACAAGTAGGCGAAGGTGTCGGCGTACTCCCGCATTATCTCGGCCTCGGGGCGCTCGGGGATGAAGTTGAACCGGCCGCCGGTGTTTTGCCCGGTGGGCACGTTCCTTAGAAGCCTGTTCTCCTCCTCGAGGCGACGCCAGAGCCGGGTGTTGGGCAAGGCGTTCAAGGTGTTGAGACCGACTATGGGCACGGAGGTCTCCTCGATGAAGGCGGCGATCCGCTCTCCAGCCCCCTGTCCTTCGCCGTCGAAGCCGATGACCATGGCGGCGATGATGGATAGTCCATTCCTGGTCATGGCGTTGAGGCTTTCCTTGAGTGGGTTCTCGATGTTCTGCAGCTTCTTGTTCCGCCTCAAGACCTCTTCGTCCGGGGATTCCACGCCCACGATGGCGAAGGCGAAGTTGGCCTCGGTCATCAGGTCCATCATCTCCTGGTCTTGTCCCAGATCGACCGAGA
>CAYXRH010000086.1:9327-13360 GCA_964466355.1 uncultured Thermodesulfobacteriota bacterium | reverse complement strand
ACCGTCTCGCCGGAGGGCCAACTGTCAACACAATTAGTGACTAACGCAGGTTATCCCTCTTAGCATCTGCAAAACTCTCATGAATTAGGGAGAATGAAGTGCATCAAAATAGCTTAAAACCAACGGACGAACCCCGAATATACTCGACAACCGGGAGGACTTCCCGACTGTTCTTTATCGATCACCTGCGCACTTTTCTGGTCATTCTCGTAGTGTTACACCATGTGGCCGCCGCCTATGGCTCGGGGGCACCGTTCTATTATGTAGAACCCCCGATAAAAGACCCTCTAGCATTCCTATTACTGCTGATGTTCACACTTGTTAACCAATCCTGGTTCATGGGGGCTCTTTTCTTATTAGCGGGCTATTTTACTCCAGGATCATTTGATCGGAAGGGGCCAGGTTCCTTCCTCAAAGATCGGCTCCTTCGTCTCGGCGCTCCTCTCATCATATTCATATTCGTGCTCAGCCCGATCTCATCCATCGGCTACTGGCAGATGCCGGCCAGTTTGACCGGAATTACGACCCCGCTAACCTGGCAAGTGTATCCCCACCTCCTTGGCATGGGGCCTTTGTGGTTCGTCGCGATGTTGCTCATCTTCGACTTTGGTTACGCCGCATGGCGGATGCTGACACGGAACCGGTCATCATACTCGATGAGCAAATCTTCACCCCCCAGCTATCTCCTTATTGGCGTCTTCATTCTGGCGTTAGCACTGGTAAGCTACCTGGTACGTATAGCTATCCCCATAGGCAAAGAGGTGCTTGACTTTCCAACCCTTTCCTATCTACCGCAGTACCTCAGTTTATTCGTATTAGGTACCGTCGCATTTCACCACAACTGGTTCCGAACATTGCCCAGTTCCATGGGTTTAGCAGGCTTTGTGACCGCGCTTGTGGCGGGAGTCTTATTGTTCCCTCTTGCATTTAGTGGCCATTTGTTTTCGTTAGAGGTTACCCCGGCATTGGCCAATTTATTGGGGAACGGGCACTGGCAGTCTGCTGTATATGTGCTCTGGGACTCCACCTTCGCCGTTGGAATGTGCCTGGGCGTGATTGCACTCTCTCGCCACTTCTTCAATGGCCAGGGAAGGTTCGGCGGGTTCCTTTCTCAACATAGCTATACTGTCTACATTATCCACACTCCAATCGTGGTTTTTCTTGCGGTGACACTGAAGGTAATCGACCTTGCGCACTTACTCAAATTCGGCATGGCAGCGGTTATCGTGGTCCCGACCTGCTTCGCCGTCGCCTACATCATCCGTAAAATACCTCTCGCGTCGAGGATTCTCTAAATAGATGCCGTCTAGGCATTGCTCTCGAGGTTGTCCATGCGAATCGACGTGAATTTCGCATGATAGAAGATTACTATGCGCGGCGTTGTAAATGACCTGTCCCCAATTAAAGAATTCACCAAGTGAGTGCTTTAATGAGCCCGATTTCTTTATTTGGCAACCAGCAAGCAGGATACGCTCGCTATGGCCTCAAAAGGATTGGCCGGGTGAGCGGGATGTTCCCCGAAGAACCGTAAGTTCAAATCCGCTCCCCACCATGACCCTGAACTTTTAAGGCAAAATATGAGTAGCTGACTCCGGTCAGCGAGTTCGCTTGGGGCTTAAGGCTAATGTTTATAACATCCTGAAATAACATGAAATTATTTTTGAACAATCGCCCAGAACACAAAATCCTGGAGCATGGACAGAAAAAGTCCCTCATTGAACAGAAAAAGAGGTCAGGCCAAAACTGCCGTAACCAGTTGAAATAACATGGAGCCGGCGATGGGATTTGAACCCGCGACCTGCTGATTACGAATCAGCTGCTCTACCGCTGAGCTACGCCGGCTCGAACCGTGTAAATACGTATATTCATATCTTTTCAGAGTGTCAAGAGGCTTGCCCGCACCCGCCCCAGCCGGCTTCAGAGGGCGGCCGGCTGGCGCTCAGCGGCCGGCGATGGCCCAGACGGCCTCGATTGTTCGGGCCACATCCGCGGCGGTGTTGAACGGCCCCAGGCTGAAGCGAACCCCTCCCCGCGGCGCGGTGCCCAGGGCCTGGTGAACCAGGGGGGCGCAGTGCAGCCCCGCCCGGACGGCGATGTTGTAATCAGCGTCGAGGATGGCGCCAAAGTCGCTCGGCTCGAAACCCTCAAGATTGATCGTCAAAACGGCCACCCGGTCGCGGCCGCTTTCTCGGCCATAAAAGCGGACCTCCGGCAGCTCCGCCAGCCCGTCGCGGAGACGGGCCCAAAGCTCCATCTCGTGCTCGTGGATTTTGGTCAACCCCTGGCTTAAAACAAAGTCCAGCCCGGCCGAGAGGCCGATTATGCCGAGGAGGTTCAGCGTGCCGGCCTCCAAGCGGTGAGGGTAGGTTGACGTGTGAAAGAGGCTCTCCGACTCAAAGCCGGTGCCGCCGTAGCGAGTGAGGTTCACCTCCAGCTCCGGCGAGACGGCCAGACCGCCGATGCCCGTCGGCCCCATAAGCGACTTGTGGCCGGTGAAGGCCACCGCCCCCGCCCGCCAAGCGGTCAGGTCGACGGGGACGACCCCGGCGCTCTGGGCGGCGTCAATGACCAGCGGCATCCCTCGCTCGGCGCAGATCCGCCCCACCTCGTCCACCGCCTGGATGGCACCCAGAACGTTGGAGGCGTGGCTGAGAACGACCAGGCAGGTGTTGGTTCTGATGGCCCGAGCGATGTCGTCCGGATCGACGAAGCCTTGGGCGTCGAAGGGCGCCAGATCGAAGTCGATCAAGCCGGCCCGGCGCAGATGATGCAACGGCCTCAGGACCGAATTGTGCTCCAGCCGGGTGGAGACCACGTGACCGCCCTCCTTGACCAGACCCTGGATGGCCAGGTTGAGGGCGTCGGTGGCGTTGGCGGCGAAGATGATCCGCTCGGGGTCGGGCGCGCCGAAAAAGCGGGCCAGTTTGCGGCGCGTTTGCCGGACCAGGTCTTCGGCCTCGGCGGCGAGGTCGTAACCGCCCCGGCCGGGTGAGACGCCCAGCCGGGCGTAGCTCTCGACCATCTCCTTCACCACCCGGCGGGGCTTGGGAAAGGTGGTGGCGGCGTTGTCGAGATAGACCAGGTCCCCAGTCATAAGAACAGGCTAGCCGCAAGTTTTGGGGTTGGGCAGCCCGGCCAGCCGCCGGGCGCCGTTTTTTATCCCTCCGGGGAAGAGCCCCTCCAGATCCTGGAGGCTCATCCCCGTCCCCGCCTTGAGCTGGCGGTTCAGGGGCGCCCGGCCGTTGGCCCCATAGAACTCCCTCAGAAAACAAAGCACCCGCCAGCGGGTCGAGTCCAGCTCCGCCAGCCCCGCCTCCCGGGCCAGGGCGAGGGCCACCTCCTCTGTCCAGTCGCCGGCGTCCCACAGAAAGCCCTCGGCGTCAAAGACCAGCTTCCGGCCGGCGATGGAGCGGACCCGCCTGCTGGCTCTGCGCCCGGCGGGGGGTCTGCTCAGTCCGCCCCTCCGGCCGCGGCCAGAGCGGCCTTGAGCTTGTCCGGGGTGGCCGGCAAATGGGTCACCCAGACGCCGCAGGCGTCTTTGATGGCGTTGATCACCGCCGGGGCCGTCGGCACCAGGGTCATCTCCCCGACGCCGGTCGCCCCGAGCGCGCCCCTGGTCCGCGGCGTCTCCTGGGTCAGAACCTCCATGTCAAAGGACATGGCCATGGTCGGAAACTTGAAGCTGAGCCAGTCCTTGGTTTGGCCGGCGACGTACTCCTCTCTGAGGGCGTAACCGACGCCCATGTCCATGCCGCCTTCGAGCTGGCCCTCCAGGCTCTGGGGGTTGATGACCACACCGGCGTCCACGGCCGTGGTCATCTTGATGACCTCGACTTCGCCGCTCTCAATGTTGACCTCGACCTCGGCCAACTGCAAAGCGTGGACCTGGGAATCATAGCCCGTGCCCTGGCCGGTCTGGGGATCCACCGGCTTCTCCGCCGAATGGCTTTTCCGCCCGACGTAGCGGACGGGCCGGCCGGATCCTTCCAGATCGGCTCCGGTCTTGGCTCCGGTCTCGGTCATGGCCTTTTTC
>CAYXRH010000086.1:0-9317 GCA_964466355.1 uncultured Thermodesulfobacteriota bacterium | reverse complement strand
GGCCTTCCACCACGGCCCCGCCGACCATGTAGGTCATCCGGCTGCCGGCCGCCGGCCCGGTGGAGGTGGTCTGGTCGGTGTCACGGGTGACGAGCCTGATCTTGTCCAGGGGCAGGGCCATGACGTGGGCCGCCAACTGGGTCAGCATGGAGTCGTTGCCCTCTCCCGGATCGGCCACCGCGGCGTAGACGCTCACCCCGCCGTCCCCGTCCAGCTCCACGGCGGCCATGGCCGAGTCGCCCGGCGAGGCGATGCCGAAGGACCCGGCGCCCAAGCCGACGCCGCGCCTGATAGGGCCGTCCTTCACCGCCGCCGCCTCGGCCTTGGCCCGCTGGTAGTGGGGCTGGATGAGATCGCACAGCTCCGGGAAGGGCCACTGATCGACCACGTGTCCGCAGGACTGGGCCTGCCCCGGCTTCAAGGAGTTGAACCGCCGGAACTCCAGGGGGTCGCGGCCCAGCTTTTCGGCCAGCATGTCCACGGCGCACTCCAGGGCGAAGTTGGTCTGGGGTGGACCGGCCCCCCGGGCGGCGCTGCCCCACGGATTGTTGGTGTAGACCAGCCGGCCCTCGGCCTTGATGTGGGGGATGTAATAAGATCCGGAGAGCATGGCCAGGGAGCGTTGGATGACCTCTTCGCCGATGGAGTCATAGGCCCCGTTGTCGACGACGAAGTCGTTGACGTAGCCGGTCAGCCGGCCCTCGGCGTCGGCGCCCATCTTGACCTTCATTTGGTAGGGGTGGCGCTTGGACGACATGGCCATCGACTCGGCCAGGCCGGGGACGTAGCGGACCGCTCGCCGGAAATGGAGGGCCGCGGCGACGGCGACGCCCTCGGCGATGATGTCGATGGCCTGACCAAACTGGCCTCCGGTGTAGGCCTCCTGGTAGCGCATGTTCTCCCAGCCGACGGCCTCCTGGAGCTTGGCCAGGTGATAATGAATGCTGATGCCCCTCCCCGCGATGACCAGGAGTGGTTCTCCGCCCTCGCCGCCCTCCTCGAACCAAGCCGCGGCCACTTCGGGCTCCAGGGGGGCCTGGTGGTTGATCTGGGTGGCGAACTCGTGCTCGATCACGGCCGCCGAATTGGCCAGGGCGGCTTCGGCGTCGCCGAGGATCTGGGGCTGGCGGAAGTAGAAGTTGGGATAGTCAGGGTGGAGCTGGATCGCCCCCTCGGCCAAGGCCTCCTCTGGAGAGTTCAAGACCGGCAAGGCAGCGTAGGTGACCTTCACCGCCGCCGCGGCGGCCAGGGCCTGGGCGTTGGTCTCGGCGGCGACCACGGCCACCGGGTCGCCGATGCAGCGGACCCGGTCCTCGCACAGCAGGGGGCGGTCATCGATGAACATCTTGAGCCGGTTGGTGCCCTTGACGTCCTTGGCGGTCATGAAGCCGATCACCCCCGGCCTGTCCTCGGCGGCCGAGAAGTCGATTCCCTTGATCTCGGCGTGGGGGTGAGGGCTTCTGACGACGGCCAGTTCGATGGCCCCGGGGATCATGATGTCGGCCGCGAACTCGGCCACGCCGCAGGCCTTGACCATGGCCGACGGACGCGGATGGGAGACGCCCAGTTTGGGACCCTGGGGGTCGGGCCGGACCGCCTCGGGGGTCGTCTCCCCGCGGAGGAAGCGCCCGGCTAATTTGACGGCCTCGATGATCTTGACGTAACCGGTGCAGCGGCACAGGTTGCGGCGCAAGGCCCGCTTGATCTCTGCGGTCGTCGGGTCGGGGTTTTCGTCCAACAGGGCCTTGGCGGCCATGATCATGCCCGGGGTGCAGAAGCCGCACTGGACCGCCCCGGCCAACACAAAGGCCTCTTGGATCAAGTGCGGATTCTGGGGCGTGCCCAGGCCCTCGACGGTGATGACCTCGGCTCCGTTTAGATCAGCCACCTTGGTCAGACAGGATCTGACCGCCCGGCCGTTGACAATGACGGTGCAGGCGCCGCACTGGCCCTGGCGATCGCACGATTGCTTGGCCCCGGTGAGCCCGAGATGGCGGCGAAGCAGATCGAGCAGGACCAGGTCAGGCGCGGCGACCACCTGCCGCGGACGGCCATTGATCTTCAGGTTGACGCTGGGCATTCTTCCTCCCTTTAGCTCTGATTGTGACCGCTGTCGGGTCAGGCACGCAAAAGACGCATCACATCATCTCCAACATCCGTCATTTTGACGAGAAAACCACGTGATCTCAGCCTCAGGCGGCGATTAGCGGAGACACCCATCGCCTGCTCCTTCTTCCGCCTCAAGCCTGGTCCATGAACGGGTAACGGTAATCGACCGGCGGCAGCAGGTTCTCCTTGATCGTCCGAGGGCTGGTCCAGCGGAGCAGGTTGAAGATCGAACCGGCCTTGTCATTGGTGCCGCTGGCCCGGGAGCCGCCGAAGGGCTGGCAGCCGACGACCGCCCCGGTGGGCTTGTCGTTAATGTAAAAGTTGCCGGCGGCGAAGCGGAGTTTGGCCAGGGCTTGTTCCAAGACCGCCCGGTCTTGGCCGAGGACGGCGCCGGTGAGGGCGTAGGGCGAGGTCTCGTCGCACAGGCGCAGGACCTCGTCGAACTCCCCCGCGGGATAGACGTAAATTGTCAGGACGGGGCCGAATATCTCCTCTTCCATGAGGCAATGGCGGGGATTGGTCGTGACGACGATGGTCGGCTGGATGAAGTAACCGACCGCGTCGTCGGCCTGACCGCCGACGATTATGTCGCAATCGGTGGACTCAACGGCTAGGTTGATGTAGCCCGATATCCTCTCAAAGGCCCGTTTGTCGATGACCGCGCCCATAAAGTTGGAGAAGTCGGCCACGTCGCCGACTTTGATGCTCTTTGTCTCCGCGACGAGCATCTCTTTGAGTCGGGGCCACAGGGAGTCGGGCACGTAGGCCCGGGAGGCGGCCGAGCATTTCTGGCCCTGGTACTCGAAGGCGCCCCGGATCAACGCCGTCGCGGCCCCCTCCACTTCGGCCGAGGCGTGGACGACCACGAAATCCTTGCCCCCGGTCTCGCCGACGAGGCGGGGGAAGGTCCGATAGGTCTCCAGGCGGCGGCCGACCTCGGCCCAGATCCAGCGGAAGGTCGCCGTCGAGCCGGTGAAGTGGACGCCGGCCAGATCGGGCAGACCGAGCGCCGCCGGCCCGACCTCATTTCCAGGGCCGGGGATGAAGTTGATCACCCCGTCCGGCAAGCCGGCCTCCCGCCAGATGGATATCAGTTGATAATTGGAATAGACCGCCGACGAGGCCGGCTTCCACAGGCTGACGTTGCCCATCATCGCCGGGGCGGCGGGCAGATTGCCGCCGATGGTGGTGAAGTTGAAGGGCGACACGGCCAAAACGAAGCCTTCCAGGGGCCGCAGGTCGAAGCGGTTGAACTCGGCCGGCCCGGAAAGGGGCTGAATCCGGGTCAGCTGCGCGGCGAAGTAGGGGTTGAACCGATAAAAATCTATCAGCTCACCGGCGGCGTCGATCTCGGACTGGTGGACCGTCTTGGACAAATCGAGCATCGTCGCCGCGACCAAGCGAAAGCGGTGCTTGGTCGACAACAGCTCGGCGGCTCGAAGAAAAACGGCCAGCCTCGAGGAGGCGGGCATGGCCGCCCACTCGCCCCAGGCCTCGGCCGCCGCCGCGGCGGCCTGCCTGACCTCCTCTGGTCCGGCTTGATGGAAGGTGGCCAGCACCCGGCGGTGATCGTGGGGGCAGCGGACCCGGCCCAGCCGCCCGGTCCTCACCTCCCGGCCGCCGATGACCAGCGGGATCTCGATCTTCTCACCGGCCAGCCGATGCAGAGTTTTTTTCAACTTTTCCCGCTCGGCGCTGCCCGGTCGGTACTCCAAGACCGGTTCGTTCTCCGGTCGGGGAATCTCGATTCGTCCATGGAGCATGTCCACCTCCTGACGGAGATCAAGCGATGTTCAAATTTTTTCGATCCGCACGGCGCAGGCCTTGTACTCGGCCGTCTGCGAAACGGGGTCGTAGACCGGGTTGGTCAGCCAGTTGGCGTTGCCCTCCCGGAAGTGAAAGGCCATCCACACCAGGCCCGGTTGAATCCTCTCCGAGACCCGGGCCGTGACCTCGACCTGTCCCCGGCGGGAGACGACCCTGACCCGCTCGCCTGGGGCCACGCCCAGCTTTTCGGCGTCGAGCGGGGAGATGTCGGCCGTCTCCTCGGAAAGAAGATCGTCCAGCCCCACGCAGCGGCCGGTCTGGGTTCGGGTGTGGTAGTGATAAAGCCTCCGACCGGTGCTCAGGACGAGCGGGTAGTCTTGATCCGGCCTCTCGGCCGGCGGGGTCCAGTCCACCGGGGTGAACCGGCCCAGACCGCAGGTGAAACAGCCCTCCTGATGCAAAAACGGGGTGCCCGGGTGGTCCAGGTCGGGCACCGGCCATTGCAGGCCGTCGCCCTCGAGGCGGTGATATTTGATCCCGGCCATCTGCGGGGCCAAAACCGATATCTCGTCGTCCCAGATCTCCCGGGCGCTTTTGGCCGGCCAGTCGTGGCCCATCCGTCGGGCCAACTCCCTGAATATCCACCAGTTGGGCCGGGACAGCCCGGGCGGGGCGACCGCCCGACGGACCCGGCTGACCCGCCGCTCCGAGTTGGTGAAGGTGCCTTCGTCCTCGCTCCAGGCGGCGGCGGGGAAGATGACGTCGGCGAAGCGGGTCGTCTCGGTGGGAAAGATGTCGTGGCAGACCATAAACTCGGCCGCGGCGAGGCAGTGCTCGACGTGGCGGATGTCCGGCTCGGTGTTGGCCAGGTTCTCGCCGAAGACATAAAAGGCCCGCACCGAGCCGTCCCGCAAGCCGTCCAGCATCTGGGGGATCGTCAGCCCGTTCTTGGCCGGCAGCTCGACCCCCCAGAAGGCCTCGAACCTGGCCCGGGCGGTCTGTTCTTCGACCTTCTGGTAGCCGGGGTAGACGTTGGGCAGGGCGCCCATGTCGCAGGCGCCCTGGACGTTGTTCTGGCCCCGGAGGGGGTTCACCCCGCCGCACTCGAAGCCGACGTTACCGAGCAGCATCTGGAGGTTGGCGCAGGAGAGGACGTTGTTGACCCCGCAGGTGTGCTCGGTGATGCCCAGGGTGTAGATCAGCATCGCCGGCTTGATCGCGGCCAGCCGCCGGGCCGCCTCCCTGATCCGCTCCGGGGGAAGGCCGCAGATTTCGGCCGCCCGCTCGGGCGGGTATTCCAGAACTCTCTCTTGAAGCTCCTCGAAGCCGGTGGTGCAGTTGGCGACGTAGGTCTTGTCGTACAGGTTCTCGGTCAGCAGAACGTGCATCAGCCCGTTGAGCAGGGCCACGTCGGTGCCGACCCGGAGCTGAAGATGCATTCCGGCGTGATCGACTAGATCGGTCCGCCGCGGGTCGACGACGATCATGCCGGCTCCTTTCTGGACCGCGTTCTTGACGAACGTGGCCGCCACCGGATGAGCCTCGGTCATGTTGGAGCCGATGACGAAAAAGAGGTTGGCCTCGCTGAAATCGGCGAATGAGTTGGTCATCGCCCCCGAGCCGAACGCGGCCGCCAGACCGGCGACCGTGGGGGCGTGTCAGGTTCGGGCGCAGTGGTCGATGTTGTTGGTGCCGAAGACCGCCCGGAACAGCTTCTGCATGTTGTAGGAGTCTTCGTTGGTCGCCCGGGCGCAGCTCACCCCGGCCACCGCCTCGGGGCCGTGAGCGGCGATGATGTCTTTAAGCCGGTCGGCCGTCAGATCGAGGGCCTCGTCCCAGTCCGCCTCCCTGAAGCGGTCGTCCTCCTTGATGAGGGGCGTGGTCAACCTGTCTGGGGAATGGATGAAGTCGTAGCCGTAGCGGCCCTTGACGCACAGCCGGCCGCGGTTGGGCAGGGCCTCCTCGCCGGCCGAGGTGACCCGGATGATCCGGCCATCCTTGACGTGGAGGTTCAGCTGGCAGCCCACGCCGCAGTAGGCGCAGGTGGTGCGCACCTTTTCCTGCTCCCAGGTCCAGCCCTGGCCTTTGGCCTTCTTGTCCACCAGGGCGCCCACCGGGCAGACCTCGACGCACTGGCCGCAGAAGACGCAGTCCGACTCGAAGAGCGGCCAGTCGCCGCCGGTGACGATCTTGGACTCGGAGCCGCGATAGCCGTAAGAGATGGCCTGGTTGACCTGGACCTCGTTGCAGGCCTGGACGCACCGGCCGCAGAGGATGCAGCGGCTGAAGTCCCGGATGATGAGCGGGTTGTCCAGCTCGGGTGGAAAAGGCGGCTGCATCCGGGGGAAGCGCACTTCTTCGACGCCGTAAAGGTAGGCCAGCGCCTGGAGCTGGCACCGGCCGTTGGCCTCGCAGGTGACGCAGTCGTGCCTGCCCGAGGCCAGAAGCAGCTCGATGTTGAGCCTTCGAGCGGCGATGACCTTCTCGGAGTCGGTCTGGACTTCCATGCCCTGCTCGGCCGGCGTGGCGCAGGCGGCGGCCAGGCTTCGGGATCCCTTGACCTCGACCAGACAAATCCGGCAGGCCCCGGTCGGCGTGGTGTCCTTGAGATAGCACAGGGTGGGGATGAATACGCCGTTCTCCTCCGCGACCTGAAGTATGGTCTGATCCTCCTCGAAGGCGACTCGCTGGCCGTTGATGATCATCTCCGCGCTCATGTGACCCTCCTCGCTCTTCCTCCAAAAAGAAGCGTTGACCGGAACAATGTCAGAGTCGGCATGTCGTTGACCTCCAAAAGCGAACCGGCTGAGGGACCGACATCAAACGGTTTCAAAGCCGAACACCCCTATTTTAAAATTAAGGCAGCAAATATGTCAATATTGGCATATGTCTTTTTTGACATGATGCTCCGCGGCGCTCGCCCCGCCCTTGAAGCCCTCGGCCGCGCGGCCTGGTCGTCCACATTTCTCTTGACAGTCGATCCGGATGAACAGATAGGTCAACTATTAGGCCTCGCCAAAGCGGCCGCAGATCATCCCCGAGGTGAAACGATGTCCTCGCCTGGATCGTCAAACCAGCACCCAAGCCAGAATTCCCTAAACCACTCCAGGAATTTGAACCACACGGCCGGACCCGGCCAGGACGTGGAGATGCTCAGCCTGCTCGACGGGGCGAGCCCGCAGACGCCGGCCCTGCCCTTTGAGTTGGACGATCAGCGCCGGGCGGCCGCTGACCCGAACCAGTCCGTGGACAAACGCCTGGAGGCCTTGGAAGACATCATCGAGTCCGAGGTGGGCGACACGAACCTCTCCCGGGCCCGGAACATCGAACGCCGCTTCGGTTTGAGGCAGATCTATCTCAAGTTCGAGGGCGGCAACCCCACCGGCACCCAGAAAGACCGCATCGCCTTCGCCCACGCCGTCGACGCCGTCAGGCGGGGTTTTGACGTCATAACCGGGGCCACGTGCGGCAACTACGGCGTGGCCTTGGCCCTGGCCGCCCACACGGCCGGGCTGAAAGGGGTCATTTACATCCCCGAGACCTACCACACCAGGCGGATCAACGAGATGCTCGGCTGCGGGGCCGAGATAGTCCGGGTGCCGGGGGATTATGAGAACGTCGTCACCGCCTCCATCGAGCGGGCCAGCCGGGACGAGTTTTATGACGCCAACCCTGGCGGGGCCAACACCGACTTGCAGATTCGGGCTTACGGCCAGATCGCCTACGAGATATACGACGAGCTGCGCGACGCGCCTCTGGTCGTGGCCGCGCCCGTGTCCAACGGCACCACCGTGGCCGGGATCTATCGGGGCTTCGTCAGCCTCTACCGCCGGGGCAAGACCTCGCGGCTGCCGCGCGTGGTCGCCGGCTCGGCCCACAACAAGAATCCGATCGTCATCTCCTTCATAAAGAACCGGCCCACCTGCGAAGACCTCAAGCCGGAGCGGGTCAAGGAGACGGCCGTCAACGAGCCGCTCATCAACTGGCACTCCATCGACGGCGATCAAGCCCTCCAGGCCATCCGGCAAAGCGGCGGCTGGGCCGCCAACGCCAGCGACAAGGCCATGCTGCACCACTCCCGCCTCATCAGGGAGCAAGAAGGGCTCAGCGTTCTGCCCGCCTCCACGGCCGGGGCCGTGGTTTTGCTCGACCGGCACCGCCTCTCGCCTCAACCGGCCGACCGCTACGTGATCATCCTCACCGGGAGGAAATGATGGACCGTTGGCCCGAGGGCAAGGCCATCGTCTACTGTGAAGGAGCGTACGCCACCCCCAACGGCAAGACGGCCCACGGGCTGGTGAGGCGGACGCGGCGCTACAGGGTTCTGACCGTGGTGGACTCCACCTGCGCCGGCCAGGACGCCGGGGTCGTTCTGGACGGCCGGCCGCGGGGCATTCCCATCCTCGCCTCCCTCGAAGCGGCCGCGGCTGGGGGCGAGGCCAGCCACCTGGTCGTCGGCCTCGCTCCGGACGGCGGTCGTCTCGAGCCCGAGGCCCGCCGAGACATAAAACTCGGCCTCGAGTTGGGGCTGAACGTCGACAGCGGGCTCCACGACTTTCTGTCCGAAGACCTGGAGTTGGCCGCCCTGGCCGCCGAGAAGGGTCTGATCATCCGCGACGTCCGCAAGACGCCGCCGCGGGGCGAGCTTCATTTTTTCAGCGGCAAGATCGAGGAGGTGGACTGCCTCAAGGTGGCCTTGCTGGGCACTGATTCGGCGGTGGGCAAGCGGACCACGGCCTGGGTCCTCACCGAGGCCCTCATTGAAGCCGGAATCCCGGCCGAGATGGTCGGCACCGGCCAGACGGCCTGGATGCAGGGGGTGGGCCACGGCATCATCCTCGATTCGCTCATCAACGACTTCGTCGCCGGCGAGATCGAGCACGCCGTCTGGTCGGCCTGGGCCGAGGCGAAGCCGGAGGCGATAATCATCGAGGGCCAGGGCAGCCTGATGAACCCGGCCTATCCGGGCGGCTTCGAGATTCTGGCCGCCGGGCGGCCGGAAGCGGTCATTCTCCAGCACGCCCCGGCCCGCCGGGACTACGACGGCTTCCCCGGCTACCCCGTCCATCCCCTGGAGAAACAGATCCAGGCCGTCGAGCTCATCTCCGGCCGGCCGGTGGTCGCCGTGACCATCAATCACGAGGGGCTCACCCCCGCCCAGGCCCGGCGGGCGACGGCCGAGATCGCGGCGGCGACCAAGCTGCCGGCCGTGGACGTGCTCTTAGATGGGGCCGAGCGGTTGGTCGAAGTCTTAAGCCCGCGGCTCGAGGAGAAGAGGGCGAGGCGATGATTGATCAAGCTGAGGGCCACGACCCCCTGACCGTCTTGAGCGTCATCCGGCGGCTGGAGATCGGCCCGGTCACGGTGGAGGCGAGGAGGCTCGTCTGCCCCTACAGAGTGCTCCATTTTTTTTATGATTCGTGGACCTAGGTGATCTACAC
>CAYXRH010000085.1:0-13554 GCA_964466355.1 uncultured Thermodesulfobacteriota bacterium | reverse complement strand
TTCGTTCGAACAACCAAACCAAAATACTACCTTACTTGAATGATGGCTAATTGGTATCAAACACTCCCCCTTCTCTTCAAATAATTCGGCCGCCTCTGATCTAATCAGAGGCGGCCTCAAGGCCGGAGCGAGCATCTAGTAAAGACCCGCCGCGAATGATCTTGAGAGCGTTGAAGGTTTTCTCAACGCCCTCGTCTCAAAACGTCAACCTCCACTACCGAGCACGCCCCTGGCCGTCTCGAGAATCCCCTCCGGGAACCCGATGACCTTGAAGATGACCATGAAGCCCAAGACCCAGACCACGAGCATGCATATGACCCACAACAGCAGCCCGTACTTCAGGAAGTCAGCCGGGTGGATCGCCCTCTGGCCCGTGTCCGGATAAGTCCCCAGGCCGTAAACGATGGCGTTGTTCGGGGTGCCGACGATGAGGAAGTGGGCGAAGGAGGTGGCGAAGGCCACGGCCAGGCCCACGGCCCACGGCTCCTGGGCGACGCCGGTGAGGATGCCCATGGGGATGACGATGGGGCCCAAGAGGGCCGTCGTGCCGGCGTCGGACATGAAGTTGGTCATCAGGCCGGAGAGGCTGGACAGACCGACCCACAGACCGAAGCCGTGACTCATGCCCACCAGGGCCAGAACCTTGAGGAAGGTTTGAGCCAACCACACCGCGGCGCCGCTTTCCTGAAGAAGAGCGCCCAAGGTCAGGGCGCCGCAGTACATGAACCAGGCGTCCCAGGAGATGCCCATCAGAATTTTGCGCCAATCAGTGGTTCTGAACATGACCGGAATCAAAAGGGCCAGCAGGGCCGGACCGCCGAGCCCCAGCTCCTCGCCGCCCAGGATCCACAAAAGCAGAATCAGGATGAGCATGCCAAAGGTGACGTGCTCCCGGTAGGTCATTTTGCCCATCCTCCTGGTCTCTTCCTTGATGGCCACCAGGCCCGGGGTCAAGTCCTTGGTCTTGATCTTGCGGCCAAAGAGAAAAAGCATGTAAAGGGCCACCAAAACCCCTAAGACCGGCACCATGGGCAGGCCGTACTTCATCCAGGTGAAGAAATCCATGGGCACCTTGTAATCATTCCAAAAGCCCATCATGATCACGTTTCGGCCGCCGGCCGCCGGCGAGCCCACCCCGCCGACGTTGAGGGCGTAACACAGGGCGAAGAGAAGAAATTTGGCCAGGGCCGGATCGTGGATGATCTCGCCCTCCTTGCTCTTGGCGGCCACGGCGCCGAAATACACGGCCATCATCACCGGCGTCATGAAGGCGCACATGGCGTGGGCCGAGATGAACGAGCCGACGACGGCCATGGAGATGCACAGCACGAAGACGGGCACCAGAAATCCTTTGGTCCAGCCCAAAAGCCAGGTGGCCAGGCGCTTGTGCAATCCCACGTCGGTGACGGCCACGCCCATGGCCAAGACCCCCAGAAGGAACATGGGGGCGTCGCCGGCAAAGGTCTTGCCGATCATGCCCCGCGGCAGGAGATGGAAAAAATAGGCCAGAATCGGCATCAGAACGCCGGTCAACCCGATGGGGATGGCCTCGGTGGCGAAAAAGATCACGGCCATGGGGATGATGCCCAGCACGACCATGGTCTTGTGGCCCGCTTCGCGCACGTCGCCAGCAACGCCCCATTGGATGAGCTTCTTGGCGAATCCGTATTTCTCCACCGTGTCGACGACGCTCGAGGGGGTGGGCAGAATGAACCCGACGACCACAAAAATGACCACGCCGATGAGAATCCACATCATCTTGTTGGCCATGACGCCGCCCCCGGCGACTTCATGTTCGATTTCACGATTCATAAAAAAGGTCCTCCCTCGGCCCCTCTTACCGGGGTCCTGGCTCCCCGGACCTAAAGAACCATCCTTTCTGCGCCGCTGGCTTCAATGGACATCCGTGAGGCACAAACTGGATCATCGTCACACTCTCGGGTGACCGCCGACTCTCGGCCACTTTGATGCCGCCAAGACATTACCGCGGCCGTCCATCCGGGCGGCCTCGGCAGGATGGACGCCTCCTCGACGGCGCCCGCCCCTCAGAGAGAAAGCCTCACTGCGGGCTGAGAAAATATAATGCGCTTTTTATCACAAAATCAACCTTGAGAACACCTAAATCGTTCGAAATCAGGCCCGGTCTCGGCTGACCATCAGCCTCACGAAGCATTCTTGGCAGATAATCAGCCGCCCCCGAAAGGGGAGCTCTAAGTTTCAGAACCCGAGCCTCTCAAAAAGCCGCAGTCGGGATGGCCACCCCAGAGCAGTCACTCTTTCAGCCGGCTTTCCTTTTTTCAGCAATAAAATATTTGTGTAATTTTTCTTTCATCGTATCATCGGTCAATTATTTGTTTTTATTCAATATAAGAACTAGGATCTTTTAAAAGTTACATATCAGTTTGAATTCGAAGTTTATGCTTGACAACAAAACGTAAGGAGGATTACAATTTTAATAATTTAATGAAAGATAATTTCCATCCGAAGGGGCATTGAGGGGCCAGATGTCAGGTCATCAGGCTGCTGAGGGGCCGCTTTTTCACTAACTTCAGCAAGTTGAAGAAACTCAAGCTTTCAGCGGCCCTCTGTTTCGAACCGGCCCTCGTCAAGTCAGGTTTGGCGGCGGAGATTATTGTGGGGCTGGGGGGAGTTTGATGGACGTTCCGGTTAAACAGGAGCTTTTTGAGAAGATCATTCGCGTCTACTCTTCCCTGCCGCCTAAAAAAAGAAGGGTCGCCGATCTCATCATCAAGGACTTCAAAAAGGTCTCCCTCATGACGGCCAAACAGGTGGCCGCGGAGTGCCGGGTCAGCGAGCCGACGGTGATGCGCTTCACTGTGGATCTGGGGTTTTCGGGATACGCCGACTTTGAGAGATATCTAAAAAGCCTGCTCCACTTGGAGTTGACCCGGTACGAGAGATTGCTTTCGACCTCGCAGCACCCGGACGAGGGGACCACCCTGGAAAAGTATTGCCGCCGCGCCATGGCCAACCTCAAGCGGCTGATGACCTCAACCTCGGAGGCTGACTTCCAACACGTCGCCCAGACGCTTCATCGCGCGCCGTGGCTCATGGTCGTCGGCTACCGCGCCTCGGCCACCCTGGCCTATTATTTCGGCTACCTTCTCAAAAAGATCCGAGACAACGTTTTGATGTACACCTCCTATTCTTGGGACTCCATGGACACCATCGCTCTCCTGCGAGAGGAGCTGCTTCTCTTTGTCATCGGCTTTCCGCGCTATCCGACCAAAACCATTGACATCATGAACTACGCCCGTCAGTACGAGGTCAAAATCATCGGCCTCAGCGACACCCCGACCTCGCCCATCATCGCCCTCGCCGATGAGCCGATCATCATCGAAGCCGAGAGCATCTCCTTCGTCGATCCCTTTGCCCACATCATCAGCTATCTGGGCGCCCTGGTTCATGAAATCGCCTTCATGGACAAAGAAAAGACCATTCAGAGACTTTCGCGCATCGAGGACGGCGTTCGCCGCCGCAGCGCCTACTTCATGGATAAGACAGACCAAACCCAGGAACTCGACCCCCTCAAGGGGGTCTACGCCAACAACACCGAGCGCGCTTGAGGCCTCATAATCTGCCCCGACGAGGAGCCGAGGGCAACACATCTTGGAGGCTGTGACGAAACCACATTTTGGTTCGAGGACCAGGCGCGAGGTTTTCGAGAAGCGCAGCATATGAAAGTAATATGTGAGCATTCGAGAAAACCAATGAACGCCGTCATCGGGACAAAAGGGCCGTTTCGCACAGTCTCATCTTGAGCCGAGAGGAAGGCAAAGGAGCTGGTTATGGCCGCATCAAAGACAGCCGACCTGGTTGTCATCAACGCCAACATCCTCACCCTAAACCACCGCTTTGACCTGGCCGAGGCCATGGCCGTGTCCAGAGGCCGCGTCGTGGCCGTGGGGGCCAATGATCAGATTCGGGCGCTCATCGGCCCTCAGGCGCGGGTGCTGGATCTGGCCGGCCAGACCGTCGCGCCGGGCATCAACGACTCTCACCTCCACGCCGCCTTTTTTGGCGGCACCAGGGAGCCGCTGGCCCTCAACCTGGCCTACCCGGCGATCAAGTCCATGGCGGACATAACCAAAGCCCTCCGCCAGGCGGCGGCCGGGGCCGAGCCAGGGGAATGGATCAGGGGCTTCGGCTGGGACGTCGGCTACCTAGAGGAGTGCAAGGCCGACAAGGCCAGGCTGCCGACGAGAAAAGACCTGGATTCGGCTTCGCCTGACAATCCGGTCCTGTTCACTGACTTTTCGGGCCACCTGCTGTGGGTCAACTCCAAGGCCCTGACGCTGGCCGGAGTGACCAAGGAGACGCCAAACCCGCCCTCGGGCGAACTCGTCCGCGACCCCCAAACCGGCGAGCCCACCGGGCTGTTCAAGGAGCTGGCCGCCCAGGGCCTCATCCACCGCGCCGTGCCCCTGCTGACCAAGGCCGAAAAGAGAGAGGCCATCCTCTCGGCCATGAAAAAGCTCAACTCCCTGGGCATCACCAGCTACACCGAAGCGGCCCTCGGTCCTGGCGGCGACGCCTTTTGCGGCGGACTGCTCGGCGCGGAGTGCATCGAGGTCTACCAGGACCTCCACGCCGAGGGGGCCTTGACGGCCAGGGTGAACATTCTCCTCCTCTTCGGCGATTACGGCTCCTGCTCCCTGAGCGACATCGAGCAGGGCCTGGCCGGTTTTGAAATGCCCCAGGGCTTGAACCCGGAGTGGCTCAAGATCGCCGGCGTCAAAATCTTCGCCGACGGCATCCCCCCGGCCCAGACCGCCTGGATGTACCAGCCCTACGTCGGCGGCGGGGTCGGCTCACTCTGCGTCCCCGGGCAAAGCGACGAGGAGAAGCATCGTCAGCTCGTGAAGATGATCGTCCACGCCCACAAGCAGGGCTTCCAGGTCGGAGTGCACGCCACCGGGGACAGAGCCATCGACGCCGTGTTCGACGGCTTTGTCAAGGGCGCTGAGGAGAAGCCGGGCGGCGACCCCCGCCACTACGTCATCCACGGCGACTTCATCACCCCCCAAAGCATCCAGCGGGCGGCGAAATACAACTTTGGGGTCAACATGCAGCCCGGCATCAAGAGCACCATCGCTGACCTGATGGACCAGGTCGTCGGAGCGGAGAGATCGGCCTACCAGTGGCCCCTCAGAACCGCTCTCGACGCCGGAGTCAACGTCGTGGCCAGCTCGGACGCTCCGGTGACCTATCCGGACTGGCGACAGGGCGTCCAGGACGCGGTCTTGAGGGAATCCAAGGCCAGCGGCCGGGTCAGCGGCCCCCAGGAGCGCGTCAGCGCGGCCGAGGCCCTGCGCCTTTACACCTTAAGCGGCGCCTGGCAGGATCACCTGGAAAAAATAAAGGGCTCTCTGGAGGCGGGCAAGGCGGCGGACTTCTGCGTCCTGGACCAGAACATCCTGACCATCGATCCCCACGACATCCGTAATGTTAAAGTGGTCATGACCGTGGTCGGGGGCCAAATCGTTTTCGAGGGCTGACGAGGAGACAGATCATGGCCAAGGTGAGAATATCCGGCGTCAGCTTCAAAGCCGGACCGGTGGGCTCTTTTGACGACTTCGCCGATCACGTCAAAGGCCTAATGGACGAGGCCGCAGCCGGCGAGCCTGATTTCATCGTCTTTCCGGAGCTGTTCACCAACGAACTGATGCACTTCTTCGCCGAGCCCGACCTGGAGTCAAAGTTCAAGCGCGCCGCCCGATACACCGCTGATTACCTGAGTCTCTTTAAGGAGCTGGCCCGGGAAAGATCGGTCCACATCGTCGGCGGCAGCCACTTCAAGGAGGTCGGGGGCCGGTATTACAACACCAGCCACCTCTTTTTCCCTGACGGCCGGATCGAGGAGCAGCCCAAGGTCCATCTCTTCCCGCCCGAGAGGGCCTGGACCACGCCCGGCCACGGCTTCGCCGTCTTCGAGACGGACAAGGCCAAGGTGGCCATCCTGATTTGCTACGATCTGGAATTCCCGGAGCCGGCCCGCCTGGTCACCCTCAGGGGGGCGGAGATCATTCTTTCGCCCTCGGCCACCTTGGACGAGCAGGGCTACTGGCGGGTCCGCCACTGCGCCCAGGCCCGCTGCGTCGAGGACCAGATCTACGTCGCCCACGTCAGTCTCCTCGGCGGCTGGGGCGCGCCGGGCCTGGAGTTCTGGGGTCTGGCCTCGATCCTGAGCCCCTGCGAGTCCCCATTTCCCCAGAGAGGCGTCGTCGTCGAGAGCCGAGCCAATGAGGAAGGGATCGTCTGGGGCGAGGTCGACACGGAGATGCTTCATCACATCAGAAAAAACGGCGCCGCGCCCACCTTGAGCGACCGACGCCAGGACCTGTTGGCCGAGTGGTATCGGCTCGAAAATCAGGGCCGTCAATGAGGAAAGGAGGTCGAACGATGTGGAGTGAGGGCCATGAGTGCGCCGTGGCGCTGTGCTTTGACTTTGACGCTGAGTCGCTTTGGGTCGGCTCGGTGGGGGTCTCGACGCCGACCTATCTCTCCCGGGGGGAGTACGGGGCCCGGGTGGGCGTGCCCCGCATTTTGGATCTGCTGGCCAAATACGACCTCCCCGCCACCTTCTTCGTGCCAGGGGACACGGCCGAGCGCCACCCGGACGAGGTCAAGGAGATCGTCGCCCAGGGCCACGAGATCGGCCACCACGGCTACGTCCACGAATCCCCGACCAAGGTCGAAGAGGACGAGGAGCGGCGGGTTTTGGACAAAGGCCTGGAGGCTCTGGACAAGGTCGCCGGGGTGAGGCCCAAAGGCTACCGCTCCCCGGCCTGGGACTTGTCCCCTAACTCGATCAAGCTCTTCAAGGAGTACGGTTTTGTCTACGACAGCTCCATGATGGCCGACGACTTCAGGCCCTATCGGCTGGTGGACGGAGGCGAGGAGACAAAGGTGGTCGAACTGCCGGTCTGCTGGGAGCTGGACGACGTGCCCCACTTTTTGTTCAACATCTTCCCTTACCACGTCGGCCTCTCCTCCCCCTCGAAGGTGTTGGAGATCTGGGCCTCGGAGTTTGACGGGGCCTATCTCTACGGGGGGGCTTACATTCTGACCATGCACCCCCAGGTCATCGGCCGCCACCACCGCATGGTCATGCTGGAGGAGCTGATTCAATACATCCTCGGCCATCCCCAGGTGTGGTGGTGCACCTGCGCCGACATGGCCGCCGATTGGCTCAAGAACCAGTAAATCGGGCTTACTTAAAAGACCAGGGAGGAAGCGATGAGAGGCAAAGGCAGAGGCGGTGTCATATTGATGGCCTTGATCTTCGGCCTGGCCATGACCATGGGCTCGACGTCCGGGGCCCTGGCGGCCAAGACGCTGGTCATCGGCGGCATCATGCCCATCTCCGGGCCCATCAGCGTCGTGGGCATGGCCTGGCAGAGGGGCTGGGAGCTGGCCGCGGACAAAATCAACGACCAGGGCGGTCTCAAGGTCAAAGGCGAGACCTACAAAGTCAAATTCATCATCGAGGACTCCAAGCTCAGCCCGGACGCCGCCGCCCAGGCGGCCCGGAAGCTGGTGCACAAGGACAAGGCCAGGTTCGTCCTCGGAGCCATACTGGACCAGTGCGCCCAGGGCATTTACAACATCTGCGCCCCGGCCAAGGTTCTGCACCTCATCTCCTGGATAAACGTCCCCCGGGTGCCGGGCGACGTCAGCCCCCAGAAGCCCTTTGCCGTGCGGCCGTGCGTCTCGCCCGACGACGCGGTGATGAATGACTACGTCTACCTGAAAAAGGCCTTTCCCGAGGTCAAGACCGTGGTCATGTCCGCCCCGGGCATCGGCTACGGACCCATGATCGAGGACAATAAAATCAAGGCCAAGAAGGTCGGCGTCGAGGTCGTGGGCGTGGAGGAGTGGCAGTTCGGCATCACCGACTTCCTGCCGACCTACACCAAGATACTCGCCTTGAAGCCCGACGCCATCCACTGCATGGTCTCGGCCCAGGCGATGTACCAGCTCAAAGCGGCCCGGCAGTTGGGCTTCGAGGGCGTCTTCTTCTCCGACTCGCCCCTGGGGCCGGACGTCATGCTCGCCGTGGCCGGGGCCAGGTTTTGCGACAAGGTCTTTTGCAACGGCATGCATCTCGGGGCGGCCACGCCGGCCATGACCGCGGTGATGAAGGCCTGGCAGGCCAAGTACAAGGAGCCGTTCATCTCCGACGCCCTGTTGGCCTTTGACGAGATGTGGATGCTGGCCCAGGTCATCGAGAAGTGCGGCAGCGTGGACCCGAGCGAGGTCCGGGAGACCTTCGACGCCGCCACGGCGCCCGGCAGCCTCAAGTCGGTCTTCGGCGAGTCCCACATGGGCGGCGCCGAGCGCTTCGGGGTGAACCGGGTGTTGGTGAGACCCATCCCCATCAGCAAGATATCCAAAGGCGAAGCGGAGCTGGTGGGGCTGTTTCTGCCGAATTCCTTTAAGTAAAACCAAAAATGCGAAAAAAGCCCTCTGGCCGCGGCATGATTGCCGCGGTCAGAGGCTGAAACGGGGCGGGATTTGTTCGACTTGCCGGCTCAGGCCATCTGGCAGGGCGTGGTCAACGGGCTGGCCTTGGGCTGGATCTACGTGCTCATGGCCCTGGGCCTAACCCTCATCTTCGGCATCATGACCATTCTGCAGTTCGCCCACGGCGAGATTTACATGCTCGGGGCCTACGTGGTCTACTATCTGACCGCCTCCCTCGGCCTGCCCTTACTGCCGGCCGTGGCGGCGAGCATGGTGGCCATGGCCGTCTTCGGTCTTTTTTTGGAACGCTTCTTCTTCCGCCGGCTCCAGGGTCAGATCGTCGGCCCCATCGTCTTCTCCCTGGGCCTGACCCTGATCCTGACCAGCGGCGCGGCGGTCATGTTCGGCCTCTACGAGCGCTCCATCCCGCCCCTGGCCGAGGGATCGGTCTCCATCCTGGGCAGCGTCGTGCCCCGGGACCGCCTCGTGGCCGTGGGCGTGGCCCTTTTGTTGAGCGGCTGCCTGTACCTCTTTCTGAAAAGGACCAGGTACGGTCAGGCCATGATCGCCACCGCCCAGAACCCCGAGGGGGCCGTCTTGCAGGGCATCAGCTCGGGCAGGATGTCCGGCCTGGCCATGGCCGTCGGCTGCGCCCTGGCCGCCGCCGCCGGGTCCCTGGCCGGATCGCTGTTCATGCTCGGCCCCTACATGGGCACCTATCCCCTGATCAAGGGCCTGGTCATCATCGTCCTCGGCGGCATGGGCAGCCTGGCCGGGGCGGTGGTGGCCGGCATGATCCTGGGCCTCATCGACGGCCTGGTGCCCATCCTCTTCGGCCCGGCCCTGGCGGCGATGCTGCCTTTGCTCATCGTCATCCTCGTCCTGATCTTCAGACCCCAGGGGCTCTTCGGCCGTGAATGATCTTCGGCCAGCCCTGAAGCGCCTCGGAGCCGGATCGCTTTTGGCGGTGGTCATTTTGGGCGCGCCGGCGGCCCTGGCCAACGTCTACTGGACCTCGGTGCTCGTCATGACCGGCGTCTACGTCCTCATGGCCTCCAGTATGCGCACCCTGCTCCTCATCGGTCACATCTCCCTGGGCCACATCGGCTTCATGCTTCTCGGCGCCTACACCTCGGCCTTGCTGATGCTCAAGCTCGGCCTGCCTTTCATCGCGGCCATGCTCGGCGGGGGCGCCTTGTCCGGAGCAGTGGCCCTCGTCCTGGGCTACCCCTTTCTGAGGGTCAGGGGCATCTACTTCGCCATCCTGACTCTTTTGACCTCCGAGAGCTTCAGGCTCCTGGCCTTCAACTGGCCGAGCCTCACCGGCGGGGCCATCGGCCTCTTCGACATCCCCTCCCCTGGCCGGCTGGCCATTCCCGGCCTGGGGGTCTTGGATTTCGAGCAGCCGAGAGTTTACTACTACCTCACCGTGGCGGTGGTGGCCCTCTGTCTGGCGGTCCTCCATCGCCTGGAGCGCTCCCGGCTCGGGTTCAAGTGGCGGGCCATCCGGGAGGCCGAGAAGCTCTCCGAGGCGGTGGGGGTCAATGTCTTGTGGTTCAAGATCGTCTGCTTTGTGGTGGCCTGCTTCTTCGCCGGGGTGGCCGGCGCCCTGTTCGCCCATTTCCAAAGGGGGCTCAGCGCTGACGCCAGCTCCATCTTCAGCGTGCTGACCTCCATTTACCTGCTCGTCTACATCATCGTCGGCGGCGAGTCCCGCTTCGCCGGACCACTGGTCGGGACGGTCGTCCTTCTGATCGTGGCCGAGTTCGCCCGGCCGCTGGAGGAGTACCAGCCGATGATGATCGGCGGCCTGGCCATCGTCGTCGTCATGCTCTTGCCCGGCGGCATTCTAGGTCTGCCCGCTCAGATCAGGTCGTGGCGGGAGAGAGCTGTTGCGGCGGGGCATCACTGACCGTGCCGCGCTTGATGAGCATTTGGCCCCCCCAAGGAAGGACGCGGCCTTGGCCCTGATGGAGCTGAAGAGTCTGACCAAGTACTTCGGCGGCCTGGCCGCCGTGCTCGAGTTGGATCTGATGGTCAACGAGGGCGAGATACTGGGCCTCATCGGCCCCAACGGCGCCGGCAAGACCACCGCTTTGAACATCATCGGCGGGCTCTATCCGCCGACCAGGGGGCGGATAATTTTTGGAGGCGAGGACCTGACCAGGCTCCCGGCCCACCAGCGGGCCGGACGCGGCATCGCCCGGGTCTTTCAGGACAACGTGCTTTTCAGCGGCTTCTCGGTTCTGGAAAACGTGCTCGCCGGCTTTCATCTCCAGACCGACATGGGCCTGGGCCAGATCCTCTTCGGCGGCCCCAAGGCCCGGCGCCACGACGAGGAGCTGCTTTCCAAAAGCCTGGACATTTTGGAATTCTTTGATCTCAAGTCCGACAAGGACCGGTCCGCCGCCAGCCTGCCTCACGGCAAACAGCGGGTCTTGAGCCTGGCCATCGCCTTGGCCACGAAACCCAGACTTCTCCTGCTCGACGAGCCGGTGACCGGCATGAACGCCGTGGAGGTGGCGAACATGATCGCCTTGATCCGAGAGCTGAGGGATGAAAAGGGCCTCACCTGCGTGGTCGTGGAACACAACCTGCGGGTGGTCATGGGGCTCTGCGAGCGCATCAGCGTCCTCAACTTCGGGCGCAAGATCGCCGAGGGCCCGCCGGAGGAGATCGTCCGCAACCAGGAGGTCATCGAGGCCTACATCGGCGCCGAGGAGGAGGCCGACTGGACCGGCCAGCTGAACCTCTGAAGAGCGTGAGAAGGGCTTAGCCTGAGCGTGCTGCTCGAAGTCCAAAAACTCAACGTCCGCTACGGCGGCGCCGAGGTGCTCAAGGAAGTCTCGCTCCAGGTGGCCGCGGGCGAGATCGTGACCCTCATCGGCTCCAACGGCGCCGGAAAGACGACGACGCTGAGAACCATCTCCGGCCTCAAACGCGGCCTCAGCGGCGCCATCATTTTCCAGGACCAGCGCATCGACCGCGCCCCGCCGCCGGACATCGTCGGGGCCGGAATCGGGCACGTGCCTCAGGGAAGGGCCCTCTTCCCCCACCTTTCCGTCTTTGAAAATCTCCGTCTGGGGGCCTTCTTGAGGTGGGACCGCTCAAAAGTGGCCCAAGACTTTGAGAACATCTATCAGCGCTTTCCCATACTCCGCGAAAGGGCCCGGCAGGACGCCGGAACCTTGAGCGGCGGCCAGCAGCAGATGCTGGCCATCGCCCGGGCCCTCATGGGCCGGCCCAGACTGCTCATGCTCGACGAGCCGTCCCTGGGCCTCTCCCCCTTGTTGGTCCGGGAGATAGGCCGGATAGTCATCGACGTCAATCGAGGCGGCACCAGCGTTCTCTTGGTCGAGCAAAACGCCCGTCTGGCCTTGCGCCTGGCCCATCGGGGCTACGTTTTGGAGACCGGAAGGATCGTCGAGGAGGGCACGACCGAAAGGCTACTCCAAGGTGATCTGGTCAGGAGAGCCTATCTGGGGCGGTGACGTTTCAAAGACTCAGGCCGCCGGATTTTAGGGAGGACAAAGAATGAAAATCGGCATCGTCAAGGAGGTCAAGCCGGCGGAGCGGCGAGTGGCGGCCACGCCGAGCGGGGTCAAGGCCCTGGTGGACCACGGCCACGAGGTTTACGTGGAGGCCAGGGCCGGGCTCGGGTCTGGCTTCAGCGACGAGGAGTACGCTCAGGCTGGCGGACGGGTTTTAGAGCGGATCGAGGGCGTGTGGAGCGAAGCCGAAATGGTGATGAAGGTCAAGGAGCCCATCGGCGACGAGTTCGAGTTGATGAAGCCGGGGCAGATCCTGTTCACCTATCTCCACCTGGCCGCAGACCGGGTTCTCTTGGACAAGCTGTTGGCGCGGCGGATCGTCGGCCTCGGGTACGAGACGGTCCAGCTCGAGGACGGGACCTTACCCTTGTTGGCCCCCATGAGCGAGGTGGCCGGGCGGCTGTCGATTCAGGTGGGGGCCTATTGCCTCGAGGCCAAGAACGGCGGCATGGGCATCCTGTTGAGCGGCGTCTCGGGGGTGAGGCCGGCCCGGGTGACGGTGCTGGGAGGCGGCGTGTCCGGGCTCGCCGCGGCGGTGGTCGCCGCGGGCATGGGGGCGCGGGTGTCGATCCTGGACGTCAATCCGGTCAGGCTGCGCCACCTGGAAGAGGTCATGGGCGGTCGGGTGGTGACGATCATGTCCAATCCGGCCAACATCGAGGAGGAGTGCTTGGACTCGCACCTGGTGATCGGTTCGGTCTTGATCCCCGGGGCCAAGGCCCCGAAATTGATATCCCGGGATCTGGTCAGACGCATGCCGCCCGGCTCGGCCATCGTGGACATCGCCGTGGACCAGGGCGGCTGCGTGGAGACGACGCGGCCGACGACGCACGAAAATCCGACCTACGTCGAGGAAGGGGTGGTGCACTACGCCGTGACCAACATGCCCGGTGCGGTGCCGCGGACCTCGACCATCGCCCTGACCAACGTCACCCTGACCTACGCCCTGGCCGTGGCCGACAAGGGCCTCGAAAAGGCCATGGCCGAAGACAAGGCCCTGCGCAGGGGCTTGAACCTCCTCGACGGCCGCGTCACCTGCCCGGCCGTGGCCGATTCCTTTGGCCTGTCGTGCAGCCAGGTGGAGTTCTAGCCTTGCGTCCCCGAGGGAAGGGCCATATGTGGCTGCTCGGGCGAGGCGGTGGTCTGCTGGCGGCTCACAAGGCGGCTTTTTCAGACAATCTATCCGCGGGACGGCGCCTCAGGATTTTTATGAGAGGTCCAGGGGTGAAGTTTAAGTCCAGCCGGTCATGGCCAATCCGGCCTCGGGGCTGGGTCGTCTCGAGCGGCCCTTCACCAGGAGCCGGGCAGGTTGACCATGTGCGTCGGCAGGGCGATGGCCTCGGTGACCACGTCTTTGACCCCCTCGCAGGCTCGGGCGATCTCCTCGGCCAGACGGCGGTCCTCCTCGGTGGGGAAGCGGCCGGAGATGATCACCCTTCCCTCGACCCCGCCGCTGACCTCGACGTCATTGGTCGGCAGGACCTCCTCCCGGATCTTGGCCTCGACCCGCTTGGCC
>CAYXRH010000084.1:0-13588 GCA_964466355.1 uncultured Thermodesulfobacteriota bacterium | reverse complement strand
TCGGGCGGCGTGTCCACTTCCTGGAAATACGCCTCCAGGCCCACCTGGCGGGCCATGGCCACGAACATGCTGGAGAAGGACAGGCAGTTGCCGCGTCGCGCCCGGAACGCCTCGGCGGCGGTGCGGGTCGTTTGGGGCAGCTCCTTGACTGCTCGGGCCAAGCCCAGCTCGCTCAGGGCGTCCTGGACCTTCTGGGCGCTGGGGCTGAGATGTGAGCTTTTGATCGTGTTCACGCCGTCTCCTCTTCCTTGGACACGGCCTCTTTTTTGAGCCGGTCGATGAGTTCGCTCAGCACCGGGATGACCTCGCCCCTGGTGCGGCCGGCCACGGCGGCGAGCATGATCGGCTCGCCGACCTCAAGCCACCCGTCGTGGAGATGGAGGATTATTTCGACAATGCCTGGGCGTTTGACCATCTCTCGACGGATGGCCTCGGCCCGGGTCCGATCGTGGCGCACGATGAGGCTTTTGACCCTCTGGCCCTCAAGATCGCAGGCCCTGACCAGCCCGAGGTGGATGAGGACCATGCCGGCCCGGGCGAAATCGGGGCGGCTTTTGATCTCGGTCAAGACGGCGTTGAGATCCATCATTTCTCTTCAAAATTTGGGCAGGTCGGCCAGGCCCAGAAGGCTCAAGAAGGCCAGGCCGGCCAGGATGGCCGCCCAGGCCAGGAGGCTGCGGCCCACGGCCCGCGGCCAATTAAAACGGGACGGTTTTTCTTGGGCCCTCAGACGGCCGAGGATGGTCCACTCCTTAAAAAAACCCCAGGCTCCGCCGGCGGCCAGACAGAAAAGCAAAACCTCGGTCCAGGAGTGGTCCGCCGCCTCGCTCAAGCCCCCCTCCTTTGGCCCAACAGGTCATCCATCGTCTCCCACAGGGTGCGGAAGGAGAACGGCTTCTTGAGGACTTGATTCACCTTCAGCTCGCTGACCTCTTCCAATCCGGCCTCGAAACCGGTCACGGCGATGATGGGCATGTCAAGCCCCTGGCGGTGCACTTCTCGAATCAAGTCCGAACCGCTGAAATCAGGCATGACCAGATCAGTGATCAGGAGGTCAAACGGCCGGCTGAGCAGAAGCTTGAGGGCCTCCTTGCCGCTGGCGGCGGTCTCGACCTGGTGCCCGGCGGTCCTTATGGCCCCCATCAGGACCTCGCGCATCATGGGGTCGTCATCCACGACGAGCACGCAGGCCGGTTTGGCCTCGGCCTCTTCTTCGTGGCCGTAGCCAGGGATGACCTCGAGCAAGGCGCTGAGCTTGAGCCCTTTATAAAATGGCTCGCCGGTGAGGACGTTGAGCATTCTTTGGCCGGTGCGTTTGGCCGCTTCTTCCTGCTGGGGGGTGAGCACAGCCCAGATGCCCAATCCTTCAAAGGCCAAAAGCCGGTCCATCTGCTCCCGGATCTCCTGGCGCAGGCGGGTCTCGATCTCTTTGACCAGGTTTTTGATCTCAGAAGTGGAGTAGACTTGATTCAGCTGGGGGAAATCATTGACCCGCAGCATGATCAGGCTCAAGACCCGCCCCTGGCGGCGGGCCTCCTCCAGCTCCCGATCGATGAGGGCCTGGGCGGCTGACATCGAGCGCAGCGGCAGGGTGAAGTGAAAACGACTGCCCTGGTTGGGGCCGTCGCTTTCGGCCCAGATGCGACCGCCGTGAAGCCCGACGAACTCCTTGCTGAGGCTCAGTCCCAGTCCGGTGCCGGCCATTTCGCGGTTGCTTTGGATCTGGTGAAAAGAGGTGAAGATCTTATCCCGTTCGTCATCCGGCAAGCCGATGCCGGTGTCCCAGACCGTCATCTGGATGCGGTCCTCCTTGACGGCCGCCTTGAGGCCCACCCGCCCGCCGTCCGGAGTGAACTTGAAGGCGTTGGCCAGGAGGTTGAACAGGATTTGCTTGATCTTGAGCCGGTCGGCTTGGATGAGGGTGATGTCGTCTTCGATTTCGGTCTCCAGGGCAATCCGATGACGCAGGCTCTGATCCGAGAACATGGCCGCCGCCTGGTGAATCAGGTCAGGCAGGGAGAATTCACTCACGTCCAGCTCGCCGCGCCCCGCCTCGATTTTGGACATGTCCAGGATGTTGTTGATTAGGACGACCAGATGCGTCGAGGATTCGACGATGTGGCCCAGGTATTCCTTTTGCTGCTCGTTGATGGGACCGATGGTGCCCATGGAGATTATCTGGGCGAAACCCAAGATGGCGTTTAAGGGGGTCTTTAGTTCGTGGGTCACCTTGGAGAGAAAGGTGGCCTTGACCTGGCTGGCCTCCTCCAGGCGTCGTTTAAGCTGGGCCAGCTCCTCCTCGGCCTTTATCTCGGCCGAGACGTCCCGGGCCGCCACCACCCTCGCCCCGTCTGGAATTAGGTCGTCACTCAAGGGTATGATCCACATTTTGAGCCTCAGCGGCTCATCATCATGGAGGCGCAGGAGACGCACCCGGTCCAGGGTGATGCTCCGTCCCTCTTCGAGGCGCTCGAGGGCCCTGACCACGGCGGCGCGGTCGCGGTCGTGGACGATGTCTTGGAGGGGCGCGCCTTTTAAATCCTCGACCCGGCGGCCCAGCAGCTCGGCCGCAGAGGCCGGAGCGAAGCTGATGTTTCCGGCCCCGTCGACGATGAGGGCCATCTCGAACGCCTGGTTGAAGATTTCAAACCAGGCGGGAGGTCGGGCTTGTTGGCTCTGCTTCACGATTTTGTCAGTTATCACAGGTCGGAGTGACTAATCAAGAGTCTGAAATAAGACGAGGACCCAGATCAAGCCCGCCCCCAGACTGAGGGCCACGGGCGGCCACAATCGGGCGTAGACCCGAGCGGCCGGGGCGTGGAAGTATTGGTTGCTCAAAATCAAACAAGGGTGGGCCGGAGAGAGGAGCACCCCGGCGAACCCTAAGAGATGGCCGAGGACCAGGTAGGGCATCTCGGCCCCGGGCGGCAGCAAGCCCAAGAAGACCGGAAACCCGGTCCCGACGTAGGCCAGGGGGTAGCCCGTGGCCAGACCGATGAAGAATGAAACGCCGCCGACCATGGCCGGCAAAGGCAGGTGGAGGGCGCTCATGACCTGCCCCAGGGCGGTGATGGCCCCGGAGGCGAGGGCGACGCTTTTAAAGACCAAGACGGCGGCGACGAGGTAGATGAGGCTTGAGGTGCCTTTGAAAAAGGCTTTATCAAAAACGCCCCTGAAGCGACGGCCCGTCCAGGCGGCCGCGATCACGGCGCCGATGAGACTAAGGGCCATGGGCGTCTGGGCCGGCAGCTCGCCCAGCCAGAGGAAGTGCCGGCCGAGATGCCGCACAAGCTCTGAGCCAAACATCGCCCCGACCAACACAATTAAAATGGGCAAAAGCCCTTTAAATAAGGAGACCCCCTCGGCTGAGGGCGCCGTGTCCTCGAGTTCGCGGACGGGGACGCCCCTGAGGACGAGAACGGCGCCGGACAAAATGGCCCCCAAGCTCAACACGCCCGAGTATCGCACCAGTCGGCCGACCGGCATTCCGGCCAGGGCGGCGATCATGATGAGGGAGGGGTAGAGGGGCCAGGAGTACTCCCAGACGTGTCGAAACCAATAATTTATAAGAGACTTTTTAGTTGGGGAGAGGTCCAGCCCCTGGGCGATGGTGTGGACCAGAGGGGCCGAGAAGATCGCCCCGCCAGGAATGGGCAAAAGCCCAATAAAAGCCGGAAAGAGGGCCAGGTTCAGCCTGGGCGAGCGAATCAGGTTTTGAAAGCGAGTCAGCAACCCGGCCGTGTGGCCGGAGGCCTCCATCAGGCGGGCCATGAGGGAGAGCAAGCCGATGATGAGCATGAGGGTCAAGCCGTTCGGATCAACGATCGAATGGGCGATAGCCCATAAAAACTTCGAGGCGGACAAGGGGCTGACGAGCCACAATAAGGCGCTGCCGGCCACCAGGGCGTGGCCGAGGTTTATCTTGCGCTGACTGGCCAGAATGACCAGGGCAAAGGCCAGAAAAAGACCTAAGAGAAGCACGTTAACCCGCCCAGCGTTTTATCTCCAAAATATTTTCCCTGCTTTCAGAGCCGGCCGGGGCCGCTCTTGCTTCAGACAATCTGCTTCCAAGCCCCTAGCCCGACCCAGGGGGTTTGAACAGGCCCCGCGGGCCGTGCCTCAAGCCGCCGAAGGGGTGAAAAGTGAAGGACAGCGGCTTTACAAGGGAGCCTAAAGGTTCGATCTTGAGGGCGTAGAAAGGGCGGCCGTCCACCGTGGCCTCGTCTCCCAGATCCCAGCCCCAAAAAGGTCGGGCACTGGGCAGGGGGATGAGCTTCAGGGCGACCCTTTGCCCCAGCAGATCCACGAAATGAACGAGCAACCCGCCGGATTGGCCGGCGGTGGAGAGGTCGAGACGAAGATAGGCCGCGGCGTGGCCTAAAAGAGGGGTGAAGACCCGTCGGCCCTGGAGCTGTCCGGAGATGGCCCAGCGGCAGCCGGCGAGGCCGACGAGGATGAGAAGAGAGAGCATGAGCCCCAAAGCGACGCGTTTCATCAGGCCTGCGATCTTACCTTCAAGCCGTTCGGGTGGTCAAGAAGCGGCCTTTTTTTGTTAGTCTTGGCTTCGAAGCGTGCTATATATCTGACCTGAGATCGAGGAGTGGTCCATGCGCCAGCCAGAGATGGACGACGGCCCCCGCATCGAGCTCGGGACGCCGCTCGAGCAGGAGCCAGAGCCGCCTAAAAAGAGGCCGACTCAGCCGGAGGTGGTCATTGACACCCGGGCCCGGCCGCGGCCGGCCTGGGTGAGGCTTCTTTATCTGGTCATTGTTCTGATCCTCATTCTGACCGCCCTCATCATCTACGCCGTGACCCAGCCCCGGGAGAGGCCGGATGTGGTCGGGGTCCAAACGCCTCCGGCTGTCAGCGAGCGCTTGGAAAGCCTGGAGAGACGGGTGGACGCCCTGGAGAGGCGCCTGGAGGAGTTGGGGCGACGGGGCGGGCCTTGACGGCGGTCGCGGGCCCCTGGGACCGCCTCATGGGCCAGGCCCTCGCCCAAGCCCGCCTGGCCGCGGCCCAGGGCGAGATTCCGGTGGGGGCGGTCCTGTGCCTCGGTGAAAAGGTCTTGGCCGAGGCTCACAACCGGGTCGTCAGCGACCACGATCCCACCGCCCACGCCGAGATGCTCGTTCTCAAGGCCGGGGCCGAGGCTTTGGGCAACGAGAGGCTCCTCGAGGCCACCTTGATCGTGACCCTGGAACCCTGCCCCATGTGCGCCGGGGCGGCCGTTTGGGCGCGGATAAAGCGGTTGGTCTTCGGCGCGGCCGATCCCAAGAGCGGGGCGGCCGGCTCGGCCTTTGACCTGGTCCGCTCCGAGCGACTCAATCACTTGATCGAGGTCCACGCCGGGGTGAGGGCCGCGGAGTCGGCCGAGCTTTTGCGAAACTTCTTCAAGGAGCGGCGGAGAGGTGCCGGAGCGGTTGAACGGGCCCGACTCGAAATCGGGTGAACTGGCTAAAACTGGTTCCGTGGGTTCAAATCCCACCCTCTCCGCCAGAGTCATCTGGCTGGGGGTTTTTTTCGGTCTGAGTCTCCTCGTCTTCGCCCCGCCCGCTTGGGCCGGCGCGACCCTCCGCCTCGGGGCGGGGCGTCTGACCGACCAGGTCATCCTGGCCCATCTGGCCGCTTTGGTGCTGGAGGACCAGGGCGTGGAGGTGGCCTTAAAATCCGGACTGGACCCCGAAGTTCTGCGCCACGCTCTCTTGGAAGATCAGCTCGACCTCTACTGGGAGTACACTGGCCGAGCCCTGGTGGTCTACCAGCGCAATCCCGATCGGGAGGTCCTCAAGGATCCGGCCCGCTGCCATCAGGCCGTCAAGGAGGCCGACACCGCCTCAGGGCTTTTCTGGGGCGCGGCCGCGCCGGCTGATCAGACCTACGCCATTTTGATGGACGCCGCCAAGGCCAAGAAGCTTGGCATTGAGACCATCTCCGACCTGGCCGGGGCCAGTCAGGACCAACCCTTCAACCTCGGCGCGGACAAGGAGTTTTTGACCAGGCCCGACGGCTACAAGGCCCTGGCCGCCGTCTTCGGGTTGAAGCTCCCTTTGACCAGCCTGATCCAGCTCGATGCGGGCCTCATCTTCCAGGCCTTGAAAGAAGATCAAGTCCAGGCGGTGGTGGGGCCAGCCATCGATTCGCGGGTCAAGGCCTTTGACCTGGTCGCCTTGCGGGCGGACAAGCCCTTTTTCCCGGCCTACAATCCGGCCCTGGTGTGGCGTTCAAAAATGGCCGAGAGCCTGCCGGCGGCGGTGGCGGCCGGGGACCGCCTCGCCGCCGCCCTCGACGGCCCGCGCCTGACCGACCTAGTCTACTCGGTCGAGGTGGAGCTGGAGGATCCCCTCGAGGCGGCCCAAAAGTGGCTGCGCCGCCAAGGACTCCTCACCGCGCCCGGCCCTCGGACTGAGGCTCAGAAAGAGTAAGCCAGTTGGAGCTGGGCTTCCTTGTCCGGGGGCGGTTCGAGAGCCTTCACCTCCAGGATGAAGGTGGTCTTGGACAGGCCGCCTTTGGTCTTCAGCTCAAAACTGACGTCCTCGCCCGAGGCGACTTTCTCGAACTCGTGCTCCGAACCGCTGTCGGTGGCCACGCGGAGCTGATAGGTCGCCTCCGGGGCCAGGACGCGGCCAATGCACTTCAAAACCACGCCGAAGCAGCGCTGTCGGGTCTCGGCCCGGCCAAACCCCTTTTCATCCAACTCCAGGATGAATTGGGCCAAGTTGGCTGGGGTCTCCGCGGCCTTGAGGGGCGGCGGGGAGGCAGCGACCTTGGGCTCCTCCCGGCTCTTCTCCGCCTTGGCCACGACCATCTCCACCTGCTTGGATATGCCGGCCATGACCGCGGCGAAGTCCGCCTTTTCAGCTCCGCCGGCCCAGGCCAGGCCGAGGCCCAGGAAAAGGATCAGACCCCCGAAGAATATCCCTCTCCTCATCATGTCCCCCTTGTCCCGTCTCTTTGTTCTTGGCCCGTGAAGGCGCTTTACTTTTGGGGATGGTTGAGGCTATTATAAGCTGCATCGCTCCGAAATGGGAAGGAGGAGAGATCATCTCCGCTGCGGAAAAGCGCCGCTATCATCGTTTTGCGGTGCCCTTGCCCGTGGAGTGTCAGCACAGGCTGGCGCAAGACGGCGCGGGCGTCTTCACCGGCCAGACCCAGGACGTGAGCCTGTCCGGCTTGAGGCTTCAGGTCAAAGGCCGCGATGGCTTTGAAATCGGCGACCCCCTCGAGGTCAGCATCGACACTCTCCGCCTCGAAGGCTGTATCCGCGTCATGGGGCAGGTTCGTTGGATCCAGGCTCAAAAAGAAAACGCCATCAGCCTGGAGATGGGCGTCCACGTGACCGAAATGGCCGCCCAGGACTGGAACGTCTGGTACCGGCTTCTGCCCTCGCACCTCGGTTGACCAAACCGGCCGTCGAGCTGGTCTGGCCTCCCTGAATTTGAGGATCATAAGCCAATGTGACCGCTCGGGCGGTGGTCTGCTGGCGGCTTAGCTGACCGGGCCGCCTCGACTTGGATTCCGCTATTTTTAGTGCTCGTATTGTTTGGCGTACGCAGCGTTGTTATAGAGCGGTTCACCGAATTCCACACGGCCGAATTCGGTGATTATCTTCTGCCCTTCTTCAGAAGCCAAGAAATCGACGAAGGCGGCGCCTAAAGCGGCTCGGCTAGTCGCCCCCGCTGGTTGGCTTAGGGCGTGATAGGTGTTGATGAGGAAAGGGTCGCCTTTGAACTGGACAGCCAGGCTTTCAAGGCCGTACATTTTTCTTCCTTTTACCCACGTGCTCGAGTCGGTCATGAAGTAGGCCCCGATTTGGTCAGCCTGGCGAAGAGAGGCCATCATGAAGTCCTTGGTGATAACGTACCAATCGCCCGAGGGTTGAACATGGGCCTGTTTCCAGATGGCCATCTCTTTTTTGTGCGTTCCGGAGTTGTCGCCCCTGGAGATGAATTTGGCCTTAACCTGGGCGATCTTGGCGTAAGCTTCGGCGGCGCTTTTAGCCTGGGCGATGCCGGCTGGGTCGCTCTTGGGGCCGACCAGGTAGAATTCGTTGGAACCGATGAGGGTCCGTTTCAGCGCCCACCCCTCGGCCACAGCCTTTTTCTCCGCCGCCGGGGCGTGGACCATGACCACGTCGACCTCCTTGGCTTTGAGAAGCTTAAGCGAGGCCCCGGAGCCGGCCTTTCGCCAGCAAAGCGAGGCCTTATTAGCCGAAATGAAAGGCTTGGCCAGAACCTCAACCAAGCCCAACTCCCCGGGGCTTCCGGTGGCCAGATAGATTTTGTTCGGTCCGTCGCCGTAGACGGCATTGCATTTGTCCCCGGCCAGAGCCGGAGCGATCGTTGACAAGACCAGAGCCAGATTCAGAATCATGATGACAGCGGCTAGGCGTTTCATCTCTCCTCTCCTTAATTTTTCATGATAAATCAATCATTTTTCCAAGAGGCAGCGATTCCCAAAATTGTCCGCGGCTCCCTTCGGCCCGCAGCTCATCCGTCTGACCATCCGAAGTATGTTCCACCAACCATCGGTGAGGTGGCGATTCAATTTCGGCAGACTAGTCAGTCTAAAGAGATCTGGTTCAAATACTTCCATTAAATCAAAAAAATTTTTTGATTGACCACTCATACCATTTTCTCATTGAAATGAAACAAACACACCTTAGATCCGCCCAGGGCTGGGTCTTTTGAGGGAGGGCCTAGGCCAGGCGAGCATCGAGGCCGGCGGTCAGCGACTTGCGAAGCACCGGAGCAGCCGGCCGAGACGCGCAGCCGGAGAAGGCCTTCAGGCCCGACCGAAAAAGACCCAGCCCTGGCGACGGGGGCGTCTTTTATCAACCGTGGCGCCATTCGTTACATCACAAAGGGAAAATAGTATCATTCAGCAACGCCTAGGCCAGAAATATGTCATACATGACATATAACCTATCAAGACGTAATTGTCAAGATTCTGCATAGTGGGAACTTGCCCAATATTTTCAGATTGCTACGGATAAGCATTTAAAATGAAACTGTGGCGAAAGTCCCCTGATATAGATGATTAAAATATGTTATACTTAATAAAATAATTTATCTAATGCGCTACATCATCGACTCGACCCACATCGAGGCCAAGGTGGATTTGTTCTGGCTGAAGAAAAAGGAGAAGGAAGATGACGATGATGACTATGTGGATCGCTCTTCACCGGACAAGGACGCCCGGCTTGGCCGCAAGACGCCCCCATGCCCCGCCCTGGGCAGACTAAGGCTTGTTTGTTTCATTTCAATGGGAAAATGGTATTAAGGGACGCGACGCTAGCCTGGCCCGCCTTCATTTGAGGCCGGTTTTTCCCTCAGGCCAGAATGAAATCAGTGATGAAGGGGTTGGTCTTCTTCTCGCGGCCCACGGTCGAGGAGGGCGTCGGGCCGTAATGGTGACCGGGCCAGACCACGGTCTCCTCGGGCAGGGGCAGGATCTTTTCGGCGATGGACTTGAGCAGCCGCTCCATGGACGCCCCGGGCAGATCGGTCCGTCCCACGGCGCCGACGAAGAGGGTGTCGCCGGTGAAAAGATGTCCGGGCAGGTGGAGGCAGATGCCGCCCGGAGAGTGGCCCGGCGTGGACAGGACCTCGATTCTTAGGCGGCCGCAAGAGATGACGTCGCCCTCGCCGACGGTCCGATCGGCCGGCGGAGAGGGCGAAAAGCCCATGACCAGACAGCGGTCGGCGTAGCGTTCGGTGAGGTACTCGGCGTCGCCGTGGCCGATGATGATCGGGGCCCCGGTGAGCTCCTTGACCCGCTGGTTGCCGCTGATGTGGTCGGCGTGGCCGTGGGTGTTGATGATGGCCTTGATTTCAAAGCCCCGCTGCTCCGCTTTATTGACCAGGGCCTCCTCCTCGGCCGCCGGGTCGATGATGACGGCCTCCTTGCTCTCGGGGCAACCGAGGAGATAGCTCAAGACGGCCATGGGGCCGACCATGGTCTGCTCCAGATACATACCGCCTCCTTGGGTCATTGATCTCCTTATACCAGAGAGAGACCCGGCCCCACAAATGGGTTGTCGATAAAAACGCTCGGGGCGTTTTTATTTTCCGGGTGTGAGCTTGACAGAAGTTCGTTTGACTGATATATGAATAAATGATCATATATTCAAGGAGGAGCTGTGGGTCGGCGCCAGAATGAAGATTCGCCGTCGGATGAGAGCTCGGTGAGGATGATCCATCACCACCGGGTCGCCCGGGCCGAGAAGGAGGCCGTCGATGACCGGGAGTTGGCGGCCTTGAGTCTGATCCACCAGGCCCTCGGCGACCCGACGCGGCTCAAGCTGCTCATGGCGCTTAGCGGCGGTGAGATGTGCGTCTGCGATCTGGCGGCTCATCTGGGCCTCAGCCAATCGGCCGCCTCTCACCAGCTCAGGCGCTTGAAGGACCTGGTCCTGGTCAAGAACCGCCGCGCGGGCCAGGTGGTCTATTACTCCTTGGACGACGATCACGTCGCCGAGCTGATCAAGATCGGCCTCGAGCACGTGCGCGAGCGGAAGTGACGGGGTCCGGGCGATGACCTTCGGCCTAAACGTTTTGCTCGAGGCTTGGCGCCTCTTCGAGGCCTCGGCCATCTACGTCATCTTCGGCCTCACCATCGGCGGCCTCTTGAAGGCCTTTCTCTCGCCGGCCGCGGTGGCCAGACACCTCGGCCGCGGCCGCATCCTCTCCGTCTTCAAGGCCGCCTTGCTGGGCATGCCCCTGCCCCTTTGCTCCTGCGGGGTCCTGCCCGCGGCCGCCTCTCTGCGCCGGCAGGGGGCCACCAAGGGGGCCACGGCCGCCTTTGTGGCCTCCACGCCGGAGACGGGCCTGGATTCAATGGCCGTCACCTACGCCCTCCTCGATCCGATCATGACCGTGGCCCGGCCGGTGGCGGCCTTCATCGCCGCCGTGGCGGCCGGTGTGGCCGAAAACTTGATCAACCGCCAGGAGCTTCGCCCCGAGGCGGCTTTGGACCTGAGCTGCCCGGTGGACGGCTGCTGCGACGGGATAAACTGCCCCGCCGAGGAGCACGCCCACCACCACACCACCGGCGAGAGGATCGCGGCCGGTCTGAAGTTCGCCGCCTCTGATCTGTGGGGGGATCTGGCCGGGTGGTATTTCGCCGGCCTGGTTCTGGCCGGGCTGATCGCCGTCCTGGTGCCGGTGGAGGTGATGAGCCGACACCTCGGCGGCGGCCTGGGGGCCATGCTGTGGATGCTGGCCGCCGGCATCCCCCTCTACATCTGCGCCACCGCCTCCACGCCCGTCGCCGCCGCCCTGATCCTCAAAGGGGTCTCTCCGGGCGCGGCCCTGGTCTTTCTCCTGGCCGGACCGGCGACGAACATCGCTTCCTTGACCGTCCTGAGCAGACTTTTGGGCCGGCGGGAGGTGATCATCTATCTGGCCGCCGTGTCCGTCACGGCCGTCATCTGCGGGCTGGCCGTGGATCAGGTCTACGCCGCCTCGGGTCTTTCGGCTCAGGCGGCCATCGGCCGGGCGACCGAGATGGTGCCCCACGCCATCAAGCTGCTGGGGGTTCTAATTTTGTCGGCTTTTTCACTTCCGCCGCTCTGGCGGCGCCTGACCGCCCGCTTCCACTCCCGCCGGATCGGCCAGGCGGCCTGTGGCGGCGTCGTCGAGGCGGACCCCGAATCGGCCTGTCACTGCCACCCCGAGCCGGGTCAATCTCACCCCGAATGACCACTCTCTGCCGCCCCAGGGAGGATTTGGGCTGCTTCCGCTGCTGTCCGCCCATCAGGCCGGCCGGCTATGATCATCTGGATTACAAAAAAGAGCTGACCCGCCAATTCCAGGAGAACACACGGCTCATCCACAGCGGCCGGCTCGTTTCAAAGCCCATCACCGGCTTCTCCTGCTGGGGCCTGGGCTTCCTGGACTCCGGCCGACGGCTGGTCGGCTGCCTTCTCCACCCGGCCCTGAACCGTGGTCAGGACCGCCGCTTTCTGACCGGCTATGAGGTCAAGTGCGCCCGGGAGATTTGCCCCCAGGCCAAGACCTACGCCGCCTTGGACTCTCCACTTCAGGAAGCGGCCCTGAACCTGGCCGCCGACGGCGACAGCTTCGTCTTCTCCTCTTTGCGGGCCAATCCGCTCTGGTCGCTTTTAGATTGGGGCCAGGCGGTCTTGAGTCTGAGCTTTCCGGCCTGGACCGCGGGGAGGGGCGAGCTCAAGACCTTTCTCACCTCTCACCCCAGCCCCAAGGCCCGGGCCTGGCTCTTGAGGGGTCTCCTAACCCGCATGGAAGTGGTTGAGATCGACCTCGATCGTTTCGAGGCCGAAGCTGGAAGGCTCTGCGCCAACCTGAGGCCGCCGGCCTCCTCGCCCTTAACCGACCGGCCCTTTGTCCACCGCCTAGGGCTCAAGCCCGGCCTGGCCGAGTTCTTACGCTCAGGCCTCGGTCTGCCCCGCCTCTCTCCAACCGCCGCCCGGGAGCTCGAGGCAAGAATCGAGGCCGCCTTGGATCAGCTCGCCTCTGACATGACGGGCCGGGTCCGCGGCTGAAGAGACAGGCAGCACCGCCGCCGGCCGCCCCTCGTTTTAAGGAATCTATTCGTGGGACGGCGCCCTAACCTTCGACGTAGAGGTGGGTGCCGTCGAAACGGAGGCGTTTGATGTTCTCTTTGTTCAGGCGTCTGAGGAGGTCGTCCAGCTTGGTCACGTTGAAGACGATGACCTTCTCGTCAGGGTGGATGAGGTCCAGGTTGTCGGAGAGCTTGCCTTCGCTGAGGTTGTAGATGTGGACCATGCGCTCGGCGTACTTCAGGATGCGGCCCACCCCTGAAGAGCGCCCTTTTTTGTCGGGCTCGTCGGCCACGGGCGAGAGGGCGATGCCGTGTTTGGCGAAGTAATCCTTTAAGACGCGGAAGTGGATGTCCCACAGGTTGTCTCCGGGCTTGACCACGTGGATGCCGTACAAGGAGGCCGGCTTTTTGGTCACGGGTCGGCCCTCGCCGATGCCCTCCTCCTTCACCTCGCGTCGCTCGGAGCGGATCTGGGCGGCGATGCGGCCCATGGGCACGGCCTTGCCGCCGAGCCTGAGGGTCTCCTCCTCCCCGACCACGGCGTCGAGGCTCTGGCTGACGCCGTATGCCTCCTTGCGTTGGCGGACGACCCGGGCCAGCTCGTTGTCTTCGGCCAGTTTGGAGAAATCGACCACCGGTCCCTTGGGCGGGAGTGTCGTCGGGGCGGTGGTTTCCTTGGCCACGACAGTCTCTTTGGGAGCAATGGTTTCTTTGGGAGCAACGGCCGGCTTGGCTGGTGCACCCTCGGTCGTGGGGGTGGTGGTGATGCTGGGGACGGTTTCGGTCTCGGGTCGGGGCGAGGGGGCGGCCGGGGAAACCTTTGGTTCGAGCCTGGCCTCAACTTTGGCCTGGGTCAGGGTCGTCGTCGGGGCGGCTTTCTCTGATCCGGCCGTAACCTGAGCCAGGGGAGAGGTCGTCGTGGACACGCCTTTCTCTGATCCGGTCGTAACTTGAGCTGGAGGGGAGGTGGTCGTGGGCACGCCTTTCTTTGCTCCGGTCGTAACCTGAGCCGGGGGAGAGGTGGTCGTGGGGGCGGCTTTTTCTGATC
>CAYXRH010000083.1:0-13605 GCA_964466355.1 uncultured Thermodesulfobacteriota bacterium | reverse complement strand
GGCCGCCGAGATGGCCGTCCACGTCGTCGAGGACCTGGTCGAGAACGAGCAGATACGCTCCCTCGAGCCAGAGACTCAGCGGCCGATCATGAACGCCTTTCTGGACCAACATCCCTTTGTCCAGTACCTCTACGTGGTCAACGACAAGGGCGACCGCATCATCAGCCACGCCGTCCAGGTGGTCCACCGGGCCGAGTTTCAGCAAGTCGTCATTGAGGACGACTTCACCACCCGGGCTTGGTTCCAGGGCCCCGTGGCTGACGGAGGGGTCCACGTGACTGACTTCTACACCTCCCGTTACACCCAGCGGCTGTGCATCACCGTTTCCGGGCCGATCCGCAACCAGGAGGACGAGATAATCGGCATCCTCGGGGTGGACATCCGCTTCGAAGACCTGGCCAAAATGGAGAACAACGGCCAGTGAGAATGAGGCCGCTTTGATCATCGCCCGAGGGGGGCCGAGTGAGGGAGCGCTAGGCTGAGGCGCCCAAAAGCGGCCAAGCCAGCCCGCGCAGGAGGCTGAAGTGTCTGATCTGAGAGAGGCTTACTTTAAGGTAATCGACGACGATTTCCCGGCCGAGGTGACCATCACCCTGGGTGACCAGCGCCTCGTCTACGCCAAGCGGACCTGGGAGATGGAGGGGGTCAAGCAGGGCCTGCGTTACGGTGAGAACCCCGGCCAGCAGGCGGCCTTGTACGAGCTGGTGGGCGGCCGCCTGAGGCTGGCCGGGACGCGGTACGTTGATCCGGGCCAGGGCCTGGTTTCCGCCCTCAGGGAAAAAGACTTTCTTCAGTTCGGCAAGCACCCGGGCAAAATAAACCTGACCGACGTGGACACGGCCTTGATCATCCTCAAGGAGCTTTTTGAGCGGCCCTGCGCCGTGATCGTCAAGCACAACAACCCCTGCGGCGTGGCCTGGGCAGATTCCATCGTCGAGGCCTACCTCAAGGCTGACCGGGCGGACCGCATCGCCGCCTTTGGCGGCGCAGCGGTCTTCAACCGAGCGGTCGACAAGCCCCTGGCCGAGGCTCTGGCCGAGCACTACCTGGAAATCGTGGCCGCCCCGGAGTACGAGGCCGGCTGCCTGGAGGTGCTCTCCCGGGCCAAGAACCTGCGCATCGTCCGTCTGGACAGACTGGACCAGCTCATCGAGTGGCGCGACCGGCGCTTCCTGGACATCAAGTCCCTCACTGACGGCGGATTGATCATCCAGCAGTCGGCCGTCAACACCGTGCGCCGGCCCGAGGATCTCAAGCCGGCCCGGGTGACCAGCGACGGCCGCGTCTTTGAGGTCCACCGCCCGCCGACCCCCAACGAGGTGGCGGACATGCTCTTTGGCTGGGGTGTGGAGCAAGGGGTGACCTCCAATTCAATCATCTTTGTCAAAGACGGGGTCACGGTGGGCATCGGCACCGGCGAACAGGACCGGGTCGGGGTGGCCGAGATCGCCGTGTTCAAGGCCTACACCAAGTTCGCCGACGCCCTCTGCTTTGAAAAGCACGGTCTGCCTTTAAAACAGCTCGAGGCCGAGATCGCCTCAGGCCAAAGACCGGCCGCGCACAAGGAGGTCCTTGACCAGGCCCTGGCCGAGACCAAGGCCGGCCTCATTGGCGCGACCATGGTCTCGGACGCCTTCTTCCCCTTCCGCGACGGCGTGGAGGTGGGCTTGAAACAAGGGGCCACGGCCGTGATCCAGCCGGGCGGGTCTGTGCGCGACTGGGAGGTCATCGAGGCGGTGAATCACTACGGGGCGACCATGGCCTTCACTGGTCAGCGGGCCTTCAGGCACTAAAGGTCGCGGCCGCGGCCCGCTGATTTTTTACGAACAAAGCTGTAATCTTAAAATGATGATCCTCGCGGCGACCTATGTTTGTCCCCTCAGAGGGCTGATAAGTCTCGAGCCCCCTGAGCCGGCGCGTCTGAGCGAGGCGGCCCGGACGGCCGCGGCCTTGGGCTTGAGCCGGATTTTTCTTCCCATCCTGGAGGAATGCCTCATCGGCCCGGTCAACCGCAAAATCAGATTCTTGGACGGCCTGATCAAGGCCTTAGACCGGCTGGGGGAGGCAGGCTTGAAGGCCTGGCTCGCGCCCTTGGCCGAGAAGGTTCTGGATCTCAATTTCCGGCCGCCTCACCTGCTGCGGGCGGGTGAATCGGTCTCGGCCGAGCCGGTTTTTTCGGCCGGGCGGCTCAAGCGGCTGAGGCCGCTCCACTGGTGGCGCGAGCCGGCCCTGATTCAAAAAAGGCTGAAGATGTTCCAGGGGCTCGTCTCGTCCCTGAGCTGTCATCCGGCCCTGGAGGGCTGGCTTTTGCTGGATGGCGCCCTGGAGCTGGAGCGGCCCGGAATCCAAGCCGCGGATCTGGTTCTGCGCTCCCTTGTCGGTGAGATCAAGGATCAGGACGAGAGGGCCGGTTTGTCCCTGGGCGTGGGTTGGCCGGAGCTAACGAGCCCTGAATTGGTCGGCGTCCTGGCGCCCCAGGTGGCGGGGCTGCGCTTGGGTGGCTCTTCGAACCGCCCCCTCGGCCTCGACTCAGCCGCTGGCTTGGCTGATGAGATCATCTGGGCCGCTTTTTCAGGCGGCCTCGGTGCCTGGCTGTGGCCGCGGCCAGTGGCGGTGGAGACTGGCTGGGCCGGGCCTGGGACAGGGGATCAAGGCGGCGACATTGTTCGGGCCGGACAGGTTTTGGCCGGCCAGGGCCTGGCCGGCCTATCGTGGCTCAGCCTGATCGATCCCGAGGCCATGACGGCCCACGAGCCGCCGTGGATTCTCAAACCCGGACTGGAAAAGGTCGGTTTGTTGGATTGCGGAGGCGAGCCCAAGGCCTGGGTCGAGCCTCTGCTCGAGGCCGTGACCTCGACCTTGCCCCGGGCCGGGGCTGATGATTTTATTGATCTTGACCAAGAGGAGTATGGGCTTGATCCCCAGAAGCATCTGCCAAGATTGTGGGGTCGTTTCAAGAGGGAATTGAGGGCTTAGCCTTCACCTCCCTCAAGAACAGTCTCAGGGGTTTAAGTCAATGGTTCTTTCGGAAATGATTGGATATTTTAGAACGGTCCCTTTTTAAAACTTGACCGTTTTGACCAGCCCGGCCAGGGTCTGCTGGTCTGTGTCGGAAAGGATGCCTTTTAAGAGTCGTCGGTTGAGGAATATGGGCAGGCGCATGTGCAAAGCCAGGGCGATGCCGTCCGAAGGGCGAATCTCCATCACTTGAGGCTTGTTCTTTTTGACCAGATGGAGCCGGGCCAAGAAGGCGTTGTCCTTGAGGTCGTATATCTCCAGGCGCTCGAAGCTCACCTCCAGGCCCTTGAGAATGCCCAGATAGATGTCGTGGGTCAGCGGCCGAGGGGGCTGGATGAGACCCAGCTCCTTGGCGATGGAGGCGAACTCAGAGCCGCCGACGAACATCTCCACCTCCCCCTTGGCTTCGGCGTTCTGCTTGAGAGTTAACTTGTGCCCCTGCTCCTCAGTGGACAGGCCAACGTACTCCACCTGAACGACGTCTTCCTGGTCCAGACTCTGGGGCGCCGCCTTCTGATCCTCGGTCATGGTTCGGCTCCTGGAATGTTTTCAACCAAATTTAAGGGCTCTTGACCGCCTCGGCAACCCCGCGTCATCGAAAAAGGCGGGGTTGGGGGCTGAATTCCCGATCAAGATGCTGGTAAGCCAGATGCGTGGCCATCCGTCCGCGGGGGGTTCTTTGGAGATAGCCTTGTTGGATGAGATAGGGTTCGTAGACCTCCTCCAGGGTGTCCTTCTCCTCGGAAAGGGCCGCGGCCAAGGTCTCCACGCCCACCGGCCCGCCGCTGTAATTGTCCACGATGCAGCTCAGGATGGCCCTGTCCATGCGGTCCAGTCCGGCGGCGTCGACTTCGAGCACGTGCAGGGCGTGGTCGGCCAGCTTTTGGGTGATGCGGCCGTCGCTCTGAACCTGGGCGAAGTCGCGCACTCGTCTCAGCAGCCTGTTGGCCACCCGGGGCGTGCCCCGGGAGCGACGGGCGACCTCCAGGGCCCCTTTCGGCGAGATAGCCACCTCCAGGATCCGGGAGGTGCGGTGCACGATCAGGGTCAGCTCTTCAGGGGTGTAAAAATCGATCCGTTCGAGGACGCCGAAGCGATCCCGAAGCGGCGGGGTGAGGAGGCCGGCCCGGGTGGTCGCGCCGACCAGGGTGAAGCGGGGCAGGTCCAGCTTGATGCTTCGGGCGGCCGGGCCTTCGCCGACCAGAAGATCCAGCTTGAAGTCCTCCATGGCCGGGTAGAGGATCTCCTCGACCACCTTTGGCAGACGGTGGATCTCGTCGATAAACAACACGTCAAAGGCGCTCAGGTTGGTCAGGATGGCCGCCAGGTCGCCGGGCCGCTCGATGACCGGACCAGAAGTGGTCCGGACCGAAACGCCCATTTCGCAAGCGATGATGTGGGCCAGGGTCGTCTTGCCCAGGCCGGGGTGGCCGTGGAAGAGAACGTGGTCCAAGGGCTCGCCCCGCTCCCGCGCCGCCTGAATGAAGACCTTGAGCTTGTCCTTGACCCGGTCTTGGCCGATGAACTCGTCCAGGCTCTGGGGCCTCAGGCCGACCTCGAAGCCGAATTCATCCTTGGTTTCTTCGGGCGAGATCAAGCGGTCGTCCAGGGTCATGTTTTCACCTGGCCAGCCCCTTGAGGGCTTTTTTGAGCAATTCCTCCAAAGAAGGCTCGCCGCTCAGGTTTTTCATGGCCGCCACGAGGGCCCGTTGGGCCTGGATACGGTTGTAGCCCAGATTGATCATGGCTGACAAGGCGTCTGACATCATGGCTTCCTCTTCGTCGCTGACCGGGACGACCGGCGGCGGCTTGAGGCCGGCCAGGCCGGGCACTTTGTCCCTCAGCTCGACGATCATGCGCTCGGCCAGTTTTTTGCCCACGCCGGGCACGGCCCTGAGTCGGTCCGCGTCGCCGGAACCGAGAGCCTGGGACAGCTCAAGGGCCTGAATGCCGGAGAGGATGTTCATCGCCAGCCGGGGGCCGATGCCGGTCACGGCGAGCAGGAGTTCAAAGATCTCTTTCTCGCCGTCGGTCTTGAAGCCGTAGAGGTGGATGCAATCGTCGCTGACGTGGGTGTGGATGATGAGCGCCACCTCACCCCCTGAGGCGGGCAGCTCATAAAAGGTCGACAAGGGGACGAAGACGCGATAGCCGACGCCGCTGACGTCAACGACCAGGTGATCGGGTCGTTTGATGCTTAAGACTCCCTTGAGGCGGGCGATCATCAGCCGGCCCTGGTCTTGAAGTGATCGAGCGTGGCTCGGGTGTTCAAATGGCAGACGGCGCAGGCCAGGGCGTCGGCGGCGTCCGGACTCAAGGGCTGCTCCACCCCGAGCAGGACCTGGACCATGTGATTGACCTGGTCTTTCGAGGCCTGGCCGTATCCGACCAGCGCTTTCTTGATCGTGCGGGCGCTGTAGGTGAAGACCGGCAGACCCATCTCGGCCGCGGTGAGCAAGGCCACCCCGCGCACGTGCCCCAGGGCCAAGGCTGATCTGGCGTTGCGGGCGAAGAAGACGTCTTCGACGGCCATCTCCTCGGGCCCGTGCTTGTGGAGAACGTTCATCAGCCCGTCAAAGATGGTTTTGAGGCGGTGGTCGAGGGGGCGTCCAGAGGCCGGTCTGATGCACCCGGCCTCGAGGCAGACGAGGCGGCCGCCGTCTTCGGCCCTGATCACGCCGAAGCCGGTCGCCCGGGAGCCGGGGTCGATGCCCACCACGAGGCTGATGCTATCCCTCCACTTCGAGATCGTCGGGCCAGTCAGCGTTGGTCCACACGTCCTGGACGTCGTCCGAGTCTTCGAGGGCGTCGACGAACTTGAGGAGGCTGAGAGCCTGCTTTGACGAGATGGGCACGGTGGTCGACGGAATCAAGGCCAGATCGGCCGTTTCGGGCTTCAATCCGGCCTCGACCAGCGCGGCGCGGACCGATTCCAGATCATTGGGGGCGGTGATGACCTCAAAGGCGTCCTCGTCCTCCCGGATGTCCTCGGCGCCGGCTTCCAGGGCGGCTTCCATGAGGGAGTCCTCATTGATCTTGTCCTTGGGAAAGGTGATCTGGCCTTTTTGGGAGAAGAGGTAGGCCACCGAGTTGGCCGCGCCCAGGCTGCCGCCGTATTTGCCAAAGATGTAACGGATGTCAGAGATGGTCCGATTCTTGTTGTCGGTCAAAGTCTCCACCAAAAGGGCCACCCCGCCGGCGGCGTAGCCTTCGTAGGTCACCTCCTCATAGGTCACCCCTTCCAGCTCGCCGGTGCCTTTTTTGATGGCCCGTTCGATGTTGTCCTTGGGCATGTTCTGGGCCTTGGCGTTGGCGATGGCCGTGCGAAGCCTGGGGTTGCCCTCGAGGTCGCCGCCGCCCAGGCGGGCGGCCACGGTTATCTCCTTGATGAGGCGGGTGAATATCTTGCCCCGCTTGGCGTCGGCGGCGCCTTTTTTCCGTTTGATGGTGCTCCACTTAGAATGGCCCGACATGGACTCATCCTCCTTCGCGCACCGGCTCCCAGGCGAGGAGGTAAGTCTCGCGGCTGCGCCTGAGACTGGCGTCTGGTTTAAAGATCTTGATCTTTTTAAACCGGGTTCGCCCCCGGTCGAGCAAGTCTGGAAAATCCTGGCCCATGAAGACCTTGACCACGGCTTTGCCCTTTATTTTAAGCACGCACCAGGCCAAGTCAAAGGCGGCCTCGGCCAGAAGCGTTGACCTGGCCGCGTCAACCGATTTTTGTCCCGTGGTCCGGGGGGCCATGTCGGACAGGACCACGTCGAAGCGACCGCCGAGCCTGATGAGCTGCTGAGGATCGAGGGCCACCACGTCGCTGATGAGCCATTCGACGCCCTCGATCTCCTGGGCCGGCGGCTGAAGATCCACGGCCACGATCCTGCCCGCGGCGCCGATCCGCTGGGCGGCGTATTGGCTCCACGAGCCAGGGGCGGCCCCCAGATCCAGGATTCGTTGTCCGGGCCGAAACAGCTTCAATCGCTGATCCATTTCCTTTAGTTTGTAGACCGACCGGGCGGCGTAATTCTCGGCCTTGGCCTTTTTAAAATAATGGTCCCGCGCTGGAATCCGACGCATGAAAGCCCCTGAAATTTCGCTCATCTTTTAACATACCGCCCTTTCCTTTGCAACGGCAATGTCGCCTCAGAGGGCGGCGGGGGGCTTGACGGGGCGGAGTCGAGGCGTATAACCTGAGCCGCCTTGATATCGACCGCGCCCATAACCCCATCAGAGCGTCTGGCCCGCGTGGCCCTCCTGCTCACCGAGGGTCTGGGTCCCATCAGGGGCCGCCGGCTCATCGAAATCTTTGGCTCGGCCGAGGCCGCCATTTCCGCGCCGCCCGAGGAGGTCAGCCAGCGCGGCGGCATCGACCTCCAGCTGGCGGCCGCCCTGGCCGCGGCCGGGTCTTCGGCCCACCAGGAATTGGAGCGCCTCGAGGCTCTGGGCGGCTGGGCCCTGGCCTGGGGCGAGGACGGCTATCCCGACCTTTTGAGCCAGATCTACGCCCCGCCGTTGGTTCTTTTCGGTTTGGGCCGCCTGGACGAGGCTGACGAGAAGGCGGTGGCCATCGTCGGCTCCCGGCACGCCACTGACTACGGCTGTCGGATGACGAGTCGACTGGCCGGCGAGCTAGTCCGCCTCGGTCTCAGCGTCGTCTCGGGTCTGGCCATGGGCATTGACGCCGCCGCTCATGTTGGAGCGCTGGCCGCTGGAGGCCGGACCATCGGCGTGCTGGGCTGCGGGTTGGATGTGGACTATCCCCGCGAAAACAAGGACCTCAAGGCCAGAGTCGTTGAGCGGGGCGCGATATTGAGCGAGTATCCCCTGGACACGCCGCCGACGCCCTGGCGCTTTCCGGTGCGCAACAGAATCATCGCCGGACTGGCCCGCGGCGTGGTCATCGCCGAGGCCTCGCGCCGTTCGGGGTCCTTGATCACCGCCAAGCACGCCCTGGAGGCCGGCCGAACGGTCATGGCCCTGCCCGGTCCGATCACGGACCTGAGACGGAGCGGATGCCATCAACTCATCAGGGAGGGGGCGGTCTTGGTCACCAGCGGCCAGGAGGTCGCGGCCGAAATCTGGCCCGACGCAACCGAGGGCCAGCCCTCGGGCCAGGCCTTGGCCTCAGCAGAGGCGCCGCTGACCGAGCTGGATTCCACGGCGCGGAAGCTGTACGATCTGTTGGAGGATGTTCCGAGGCACATTGACGAGATCATCAGACAATCCTCCCTGGCGCCGGAAGAGGTCCTCGGCCGGCTGCTCGATTTGGAACTCAAGGGGCTGGCCCGCCGCCTGCCCGGACAGACCTTTGTCAAAGGATAGGCCAGGCTTATGGGGCGCAAACTTTTGATCGTCGAATCGCCGGCCAAGGCCAAGACCATAAAGAGATATCTGGGGTCGGATTTTGACGTCAGGGCCTCGGTGGGCCACGTGCGCGACCTGCCGGTGAACGATCTGGGCGTGGACGTGGCCCAAGGCTTTGAACCAAAATACGTGCTCATCAAGGACAAGGAAAAGGTCATCAGGGAGCTCAAAAAAGCGGCCGCCCGGGTCGAGGAGGTCTTTCTCGGCCCTGACCCGGATCGGGAGGGGGAGGCCATCGCCTGGCACATCCGCCAAGCCCTCGGCCAGAAGGACAAAACTTTCCACCGCGTGCTCTTCCACGAGATAACCAGGGAGGCCGTAAACAAGGCCTTGGCTGATCCAAAACCCCTGGATCAGAACCGCTTTGACTCCCAGCAGGCCCGGCGGATTTTGGATCGGCTGGTCGGTTACAACATCTCGCCGCTGCTGTGGGACAAGGTCAAGCGCGGTCTGTCGGCCGGCCGGGTGCAGTCGGTCGCCCTGCGCTTGATCGTTGAGCGCGAGAGGGACATCTGGGCCTTTGAACCCCAGGAGTACTGGTCGCTGACCGCTCTTCTTGCCGCCGCGGAGCCGCCGCCCTTTGAAGCCAAAGTGGTCAAGGTGGACCAGGAGAAGGCCGAGCTGGGGAACGAGGCCGAGGTCGAGAAGGTCGTCGCGGCCCTCGAGGGGCGGCCCTTTGAAGTGGTCAAGGTTTTGAAGAAGCGTCTCAAACCAAGACCGGCCCCGCCTTTCATCACCTCCACCTTGCAGCAGGAGGCCTTTAACAAGCTCGGCTTTGCGGCGGCCAAAACCATGCGGCTGGCCCAGCGGCTTTACGAGGGCGTGGACGTCGGCGGGGAGGGGGCCGTGGGGCTGATCACTTACATGCGCACCGACTCCACCCGGGTCATCCCCCAGGCCCAGGCTCAGGCCAGGGATTTCATCGACCAGGCTTTTGGCTCTCAATACCGCCCGGCCAAGCCGCCGTTTTACAAGTCCCCCAAGGCGGCCCAGGAGGCTCACGAAGCCGTCCGGCCGACCTCGGTCTTCCGCTCGCCGAAGAAAATCAGAGGGGCTTTGTCCAAGGAGATGGCCGCGCTCTATGAACTCATCTGGCGGCGCTTTCTCGCCTCCCAGATGGCCCCGGCCGAGGTGGACCGGACCTCGGCGGACATCCAGGCCGGCCGCTTCACTTTCCGGGCCACCGGGACAAAGATACTTTTTGACGGCTTCCGCAAGGTCTATGGGCCGGACAACGACGGGGAGAGCCGACTGCCGCACCTGGCCGAGGGCCAGAAGCTCGATTTGAAAAAATTGACGCCCAAGCAGCACTTCACCCAGCCGCCGCCGCGGTACACCGACGCCAGCCTGGTCAAGGAGATTTTTGATAATGTTATCGGCCGACCCTCGACCTACGCGGCCATCATGTCCACTCTTCTGGAAAAGGAGTACGTCAAGCAGCAAAAGGGCCGCTTTCAGCCCTCGGACCTGGGCGTGCTGGTGAGCGATCTCTTGGTCGGATCATTTCCAGAGCTGATGGACGTCTCCTTCACCGCCCAGATGGAAAAGAACCTGGATCGGATCGAAGAGGGCCAAGCCGGCTGGCGGGAGACCTTGAACCAGTTCTACGGCCCCTTTGCCCAGACCCTGGCCCAGGCCAAGAGAGGCATGGCTGATCTCAAGAAAAAAGGCCTGCCCACTGATTTGAAATGCCCCAACTGCGGCGCCGGGATGGTCGTCAAGTTCGGCCGCTCCGGGCAGTTCCTGGCCTGCTCGGCCTACCCCAAGTGCAAGACCACCAGCGACTTTATCCGGGACGAATCCGGCCGGATCGTACCCCAAGGCCCCCAGGAGGTCGAGCAGTCCTGCCCGGCCTGCGGCCGGCCCATGGTCGAGCGATCGGGCCGTTTTGGCCGCTTTTTGGCCTGCTCGGCCTACCCGGAGTGCAAGACGACCAAGCCCCTGGGCCGCCGCCAGGAGAGGCCGCCCGACGAGCCCACGGAGGAGAGGTGCGACAAGTGCGGCGCGCCCATGGTCATCAAGACCTCGGGCCGTTTCGGCCGCTTTTTGGCCTGCTCGGCCTATCCCAAGTGCAAGAACGCCAAGCCCATACCCACCGGCGTGGCCTGCCCCAGGGAGGGCTGCGGCGGCATGCTGGCCGAGCGCGTCTCCAAGCGGGGCAAGGTCTTTTTTGGCTGCACCAATTATCCCAAGTGCGATTACGTTCTCTGGCAGCGGCCGGTGGCCAAGCCTTGCCCTGAATGCGGCCACCCCTTTCTTCTCCGCAAGGAGCTCAAGGCCGGTCCGATTCTGGCCTGCCCCCAAAAAGGATGCGGCCACAAGGAACCGGCCCAGGATTGACAACATTTTTCCTTTGTGATGTAACGAATGGCGTCACGGTTGATCGAAGATTCCTCCATGGCCAGGGCTGGATCTTTTGAGGGAGGGTCTAGGTCAGGCGAGCATCGAGGCCGGCGGTCAGCGACTTGCGAAGCACCGGAGCAGCCGGCCGAGACGCGCAGCCGGAGAAGGCCTTCAGGCCCGATAGAAAAAGACCCAGCCCTGGGCGATCTAAGGCGTGTTTGTTTCATTTCAATGAGAAAATGGTATGACTCGGCCGCATCGCGGTCTGTTTTTGCCAGGCAATCGTATCAAAAACAGCTCTGTCGTGTCCACTAGAGTGACCATAATCGGCGGCGGACTGGCCGGCGCAGAGGCGGCCTGGCGGTTGGCCCGGGCCAAGGTATCGGTCCGCCTGAAGGAGATGCGGCCTCAGGCCACCACCCCGGCCCACCAGAGCGGTCTCTTGGCCGAGCTGGTCTGCTCCAATTCCCTGCGGGCCGTCTCGCCCTTCTCGGCCGTGGGCCTTCTCAAGGAGGAGATGGCCCGGCTCGACTCCCTGGTCATGAAAGCGGCCCTGGCCACCCGGGTGCCGGCCGGCAAGGCCCTGGCCGTGAACAGGATGGATTTCGCCCGCTCGATCACCGCCTGGCTCCAGGAGCGGGTTGAGGTTTCCCTTATCCGGGAGGAGGTCAGAAGGATCCCGGACAGCGGCTTGGTCATCCTGGCCACCGGACCGCTCACCGCCGCGGCCCTGGCTCAGGACCTGGCCCAAGCGACCGGTCAAGAGAACCTTCATTTCTACGACGCCATCGCGCCCATCGTCGAGGCTGACTCCCTGGACATGTCCCGAGCCTTCTGGGCTTCGCGCTACGCCGCGCCAGACCAAGAGGCCCACTATCTAAACTGCCCCTTGAGCGAGGCGGAGTACGAGCGCTTTTATGAGGCCCTCATGGCCGCCGAAAAGGTCCCGGCCCGGGAGTTTGAGGAGCCCAGATACTTTGAAGGCTGCCTGCCTATCGAGGTCATGGCCCAGCGGGGAAGGCAGACGCTCCTTTTTGGGCCGCTGAAGCCAGTGGGCCTGGTCGATCCGAGCACAGGCCAAAGACCCTTTGCCGTGGTCCAGCTCCGCCGGGAGGACGAGGCCGGCCAGTTTTTAAACCTGGTCGGGTGCCAGACCAAGCTGACCCACGAGGCCCAGAAAGAGGTCTTCAGGCTCATTCCGGCCTTGAGAGAAGCCGTCTTTGCCCGTCTGGGCTCGGTTCACCGCAACACCTTTGTCCGCGGGCCAGAGGTCTTGAACCCGGATTTGAGCCTCAAGGCCCGGCCCGAGGTGTTCTTGGCCGGCCAGGTGACCGGGGTGGAGGGCTACGTGGAGTCAGCCGCCTGCGGCATTCTGGCCGCCGAGTTCGTGGGTCAAAGGTTGGCCGGCCGGGCCTTTTGGCCCCCGCCGCCCGAGACCGCCCTGGGCGCGCTTTTGGGCCACGTCACGAGTAGGGCGAGCAAAGGCTTTCAGCCGTCCAATGTTCATTTCGGTCTTTTTTCAGCCCTGGGCAGGCGTCTGCCCAAAAAGGAGAGGGGCCGGGTCTACGCCCAGCGGGCCAGACAGGCCCTGGACGGCTGGCTGGCCGGGCTCAATCAGGCGGCTGATTGAGGCTTGCGGCTGCCCGAACTGGCGTCCTTAAGATATCTTTTTTCGGTTGGAGGGCATCGAGCCTTGCGTCACCAGTCAAACGATTTCATCGAACGCCCGCCCCGCACCCTGCCGGACGAGCGCTTCCGCTTCAGGCCTTCATGGATGGCCTGAAGGACTTGAAGCACACAACCAAAGAGGAGCCTAATAAGAAAGCTGCTTAAAAACCATCCGGCTGGAGGTGGGTGTCAGGTGATTACTGTCATTGTACATCTTGAGCTCGCGCATCATTTAAGCCAAATGGAAACTGACGATTTAACCTCAAAAAATTTGTCTATATCATTTCGGGTAGATTGTTCTAAATTTTGAAGCATCTTTCCCTTAAAAGATTCGCCGATCTTTTCAGTAACCTCTTTTATGATTGGGTGTAACTTTCTTGCTATCTCAAAGATAAAATTATTTTCAAAAGCAATCTGATAATCTCCATGATTTGCAAGAGTTTTTACTTTTTGCGCGTCTGATAATGTCAAGGTACCTCCAGTGTGTACTATAGAGTGTCTGAGTTGCCAAAGTACTGAGAGTCTGTCAATATTGTTGTTGCTAAAAAAATTATAATTAAACCCGAAAGCTTTGAAGTAGTCATTAACTTTATTTGGATTATGCCAACCTTTGAGAGAATCGGCCAAGAGTATTCCTATAGAAGAAGCTCCCGTTCTGCGATAAGCAGATATTCTTACAAGATCTATTGTAAGATTACCTTCTGTGTCTTTCAATTTTTTGAAGAAATAATCAACATCAAATCTATTCAAAAAAATCGATCGGTCAAAAACGCCTGCGAAAAGATATCTTTGATATGTTTCAAAATGGCCCATAATGGTTGGCAACATCGCTACAATAAGATGCTGTAGGCTATTCAAGCTATTCTTTGCATATGATCTATCTTGTTTTTTAAGGAAGGTTCGAACACAGAGATCGATCGCGCTTTTTGCTTCAATTGTGTACTTAAGAAAAGCAGATGCAGGAGATTCCATATAGTCCAAGTGTCTGACGTGCGAATCAGTAGGTGTAGTCAGATACTCATGAAATTCTTTCTTCGGTCTACCTGGCATAGTTTAAAAAAATCCTTCTCCTCGTCCTCGTAATTATATTTTAGGGCCTAGACTAGTTAAGAGGTTTTTCTCTTAGCACTTTGATTAATATAGCATAGAGGTCTTGGTCCCTGTGGTTAAACCTGAACTCTGACTCTTTGAGGTGAAGGTAGAAGGTGTGGTTGG
>CAYXRH010000082.1:11667-13707 GCA_964466355.1 uncultured Thermodesulfobacteriota bacterium | reverse complement strand
CCGTTGGCCCGGTGGAGGGCGCCCGGTCGGATCATGGTGAAGTCGGTGAACAGAGCCCCGAACTGGGCCCGCCGCTCCATGGTGCCGAAGAGGTTGGCGTAGGAGGGGTTCGTCTCCACGACCACCGGCGCCCCCTTCAAGTCGGTGTTGTCGACGAGGACGTTGATTTGATACCGGGTCAAGTTGGGCTCCTGGGGGGGCATGGGGAAGGGCCCAACCTGTTGCCCGCCTTTTTGTTTGAAGTCGTCAATGTTGCGGATGACGTCGTCCTTGACGTCTTTGAGATAGACCAGGATCGACTTGTTGTCCGCGTATTTCTCCTGCAGGTCGTCGATGAGGTGGCCCACGGCGAAGAGGGCGACCCGCTTGTCCAGGTCCTTGAGCTGGGTTTTAAGGCCTTTTTCCATCTTTTTGATGCGCCTCACGGCCAGGTTCATCTCCTGCTGCAGGCCGTCCGACTTCTCCCGGAGGGCCTTTTTCTGCTCGTCGCTCATGGCCGCCAGGTCGGATTCCTCCAGAGGTTTTTCGTCCTTGGCCGGAACGATGACCATGCCCACCTGGCTTATGTTGAGCAAAAAGCCTTCTTTTTTGACGATCTCCTCCAGCTCCTGGAGGAGCTTGGCCCTCTCGGCGTGGAAGCGCTTGATCAGCTCGTCCCGCCGGGCCGAGTAGTCCTCTGATTCGAAGATCTCCGGAATCTCGTTGCGCACGTCTTCGATGAGTTCGGCCATGTCTTTGCCGAACTGCTTGGCCTGTCCTTGGGACAGCTTCAAGGCCTGGGGCCGGTCGGGGTCCTTGAAGTTGTGCACGTAGACCCAGTCCAGAGGCGGGGGCTCTTGGGCGGCCCTGGCCTTGACCAGGGCCCGGGTGATGTAGCCCATGCCCGAATCGCGGGGCCCGGCCAGATAGACGTTGTAGTCCCGCCCCTCCATGCCCAGGCCGAACTTGAGAGCCTCGACGGCCCTCTCCTGGGCCATGACCCCTCGGGCCTGGGGGTCGAGCTGGGCGGTGGTTTCAAACCAGAATTTATTAGGATCATAGACGTTTCTGAGCTTCTTGACGCTAAGTGGCTTGTGGTTCGGCATTGCTGCCTCCCAATTTTGTGGGGCGATTAAGCCCTCTGCTGACGAGGTATTTCCCTTTCTACCATTGGGTGGTCGGGGAGGCAATACCTCTTCAGAAAGTGTTTTTCCCTTGACAGGTTCAAAGACCATGTTTACCTTCCGACCCTTCGCCAAAAGGACCGGACTTGGGTCTGTGTTTGAATTTAATTCTGAAAGGAGCGCCAAAGATGCACTGCGCGACGATCAAGCTCGGCCAGGACTGCGGCTTCATGACCGTGGAAGGATGCTCTTTCAACGGCGGCAACTGTCATCCCGTGGTGGAGGCCTGCGACGGCTGCGCCCGGATAATAGATCTGGACGCCGGACTCTTTTGCCAGGCTTGCCCCGAGCCGGCGGCCAAGTGGCGGCTGGGCGTGTGCAACCTGGCCACCCACGTCAAGGACAGGGTCGAGGACGGGGGCAACGGGAAGCTCAATCCGCTCAAAGCCTCTAAACGGAACAACCGCCGTTAGATCGCCTTTCAAGCGAAGCGGGCCAGGGCTTTCTTGACTCGAGCCACGCCCTTTTCGATGAGTTCCTCGTTGGCGGCGTAAGAGAAGCGGACGTAGGCGTCCGCGCCAAAGGCCTCGCCGGGCACGGTGGCCACGTGGGCCTCTTGGAGAAGATATTCGCTCAGGGCCGTGGAGCCGGCGGCGCGCCCGTCCAGGTAGACCGAGAAGTCGGGGAAAAGATAGAAGGCTCCGGCGGGCGGGTCTATCCTGACCTCGAGATCTTTCAGGAGATCCAGGAACAGGCGGCGGCGGGCGGCGAAGGCCCGGGCCATCTCCGTGACGCATTCCTGCGGGCCGTTGAGGGCGGCTACGGCCGCGGCCTGGGCCACGGCGCAAGGGTTTGAGGTGGACTGGGACTGGATCCTGGCCACCGCCCGGGCGGTGGCCGCCGGGGCGGCCAGGTAGCCGAGGCGCCAGCCCGGGAT
>CAYXRH010000082.1:0-11657 GCA_964466355.1 uncultured Thermodesulfobacteriota bacterium | reverse complement strand
GAGAGGCCGTTGAGGACGACGACCTTTTCCTTCAACTCGGGCCTCAGCGAGGCCAGGCAGAAGGCCTCGGCATCGTCAAAGACCAATTTTTCATAAATCTCATCCGACCAGATGACCAAACCCCGCTCGAGGACGATTTCGGCCAGGGCCAGAAGCTCGCTTTTAGTGTAGACGCCGCCGGTGGGGTTGGAGGGCGAGTTGAGGAGGAGGACCTTGGTCTGGTCGGTGATGGCCCTTTTCAGCTCATCCGGGGAGAGCTTGAAGCCCTCTTCCCTGGTCGTGTCGATGATGACCGGCCTCGCCCCGGCCAGGCTGACGATGGGCGGGTATGAGACCCAGTAGGGCGCGGGGATGATGACCTCGTCGCCCGGATCCAAGGTGGCCTGGGCCAGTTCATAGAGGGCGTGCTTGCCGCCACAGGTGACGACCACTTCTTCGGGGGAGTAATCGAGCCCGGCGTCCCTTTGAAACTTGCCGATGACGGCCTCCTTCAGCTCCGGGGTGCCGTCGGCCGGCGTGTATTTGTGGTGGCCGTTTTTGATGGCCTCGATGCCGGCCTGGCAGATGTGCTCTGGCGTCAGAAAATCCGGTTCACCCAAGGCCAGACTGACCACGTCCACGCCGCTGGCCTTCATGGCCTTGGCCCGGGCGTTCATGGCCAGGGTGGGAGAGGGTTTGATAAGGGATAATCGTCTCGCCGTTTGCATCTTTCTTTAAACTCCTTTGTAAAGATGGAATTAAATAGAAGCGTAGCGCCTCAGACCAGGGGTGTCAATCCTGGGCGTTTGGGCCGGGCGGCGGCCGTGGGGCCGGCCGAGATTGACCTTGAGGGATTAAAGGCTTAAACTCTGATCGGGTCATTAAAGTGAACGAGGATTGGATAGAAAGCCTCTTGAAACAGCTTCGCCGTCGCCTTCTCCCGGCCGGCCGGCTGCCCGTGGCCAAACCGCCGGGGACGCGCCTCTTCTTGGTCGCCTTGGACTCGCCTGAGGCCGAGCAGCGTCTGAACGATCTGATTAAAAACCACGGCCGCGCCGTCGCTCTGGAGGATTTGACCCCGAACCCGGGGCCGCCGAAGAAAAACTCACCCGGCCAATCGGGCGTGACCGGGGCCGAAAAGCGGCTCCTTTTGGGCCAGGACTGAACTTGCGCGTTCTTCTGTTGACCGAAAACTTCGATCCGGCCAGGGGCGGATCAGAGAGATCTCTGCTGGAGATGGGCCAGGCCTTGTCGCGGCTCGGCTTGGAGGTGGAGGTCCTGGCCAATGAAAGCCCGCTGAATTGTCCCTGGCTCCACACCTTGAGCGGCCCTTCAATCAGCCGCCGCCACGGGCTTCTCGGTTTCGCCCGGCGGGCCCAGGCCTGGATCGCCGAGCGCGACTACGACCTGATCCACTCCATCACCCCGGCCTGGAGTGGAGACGTTTATCAGCCCCGGGCCGGCTGTCTGCCCGCCCTCTTCGAAAACTCCATCAAGCGGCCGCAGCACGGCCTCGACCGCACCATGAGGCGCTTGGCCCTCAAAATCAACGCCAAGCGCCAAGCCCTCCTGAACCTGGAGCGGGCCTTGGCCCTCCAAGGCCGGGGGCTCATCTGCCCCGTCAGCCGGCACAGCGCCGAGGATTTCTTGAGACACTACGGCCTCGACCGCGACCGGGTCCGGGTCGTGTTCAACGGCGTGGATCTTCAGCCGCCCGAGCCCGAGAAGAGGGAGGCTTGGCGGGCTGAGCAGCGGGCGCTTTGGGGGGTCGGAGAGAACGAGAAGGTCCTTCTTTTCGTCGGTCACGACTTTGACCGCAAGGGTCTGGCCACGGCCATCGAGGCCTTGGGCCGGAGGGTCGCCGAGGGGCGGCGGCGCTGGTGGTTGATCGTCGTCGGCCAGGACGACGGCGCGGCTTATTTTAAGCTGGCCGTGAAAAGGCGGGTGGCTGAACGCGTCCGCTGGATCGGCCAGGTCAAGTCCGTGGTTTCGCCCATGGTCGCGGCCGACCTTCTGGCCTTGCCCACCTTTTTCGACCCCTGCTCCCGGGCGGTCCTGGAGGCCATGATTTTGGGCCTCCCCGCGGCCACGACCGCCCAGGACGGCGCCGCCGAAGCCATGAGGCACAATCAAAGCGGCTTCATCCTCAAAGACGCCCGGGACGCGGCCGGCTTGTTAGAGGCCATGAAGGTCATCGAGGATGAGGGCCGCGCCGCGGCCGTGTCCCAGGCGGCCCAGGCCCAGGCGGCCCATCTCCACGTCGACCGGCTGGCCAGGGAGCTGGTTGAGGTCTTCCAGGAGATCAAAAACAGGAAAGGCCGCGTCCGCCATTGGGTCGCCTTGGATGGCGGTCTACTCCAGATTAGGAAGGATTGGTGCCCCGCCCTAGAGACGTCTCGGTTCGGCACCTTGGCTCAGGTCTTTGACTTTCGCGGCGGCCAACTGGTCAAAAAAGTCAAGGGTCTGCGGGAGATGAGGCGGTTCGACTTGAGCGGCCCCCAGGGAGCGGCCGAGATTTATTTGAAGCGCATTTGGGCCTTGGACGGAGCCGAGCGGCGACTGGCTCAAAAGGGTGAGCGTCTGGCCGGGGCCTGGGCCGAGGCCCAGGGCTACTCCATCTTGGAGGAGCTCGGCATCGACAGCCTGGAGGCGGTGGCCGTGGGCGGAGAGGGGCGGCGGTCATTTCTGATGACCTTGGCCCTGGAGGGGGCGGTGCCTTTGAACGTCTGGTCCGCCGGGGAGGGGCTCGAGGCGGAGATGGCCTTGCGGCGGCGGCTGCTGCGGATCGTGGCCCGCACGGCCGCCCGGCTTCACCGGGCCGGCTTCTATCACCAGGACTTCAACCTGCACCACCTTTTCTGGAACCAGGACCGCAACAAACCCCGGGTCTTTCTAATGGACCTGCAGCGTCTCAGACCTCTCTCAGGCTTTGGCTGGCGCGGCCGGCTCAAGGATCTGGCCGAGCTGACCTACTCCAGCTCCGGGCTGCTCAAGCCCCGGGACAGGCTGGCCTTTGCCCTGACCTACACCGGCAATCGATGGGGGCTTTGGGAGCGGCTCCTCTTCGGCGCGGCCAGGATCAAGGCCCGGCGCACGGCCCACCATTCGGCCAAGCACAATCTATGAGCCTTTTCTGGTTCAAGAAGATGGCCGCCCAGGCGGCGACGCCCTTTGACGCGGCCGTGGTTCTGCTCGGCCTGGGGGTCGTTCTGCTTTTCATCCCTCGCCGCAAGTCCGGGCCCTGGCTGGTCTTGAGCGGGGCGGTGGTCCTCTTTTTCTTCTCCATGCCGGCCGTGGCCGACTTCCTGGCCCGGCCCCTGGAAGAGGACTGGTCCACCTTGAATCCGCGCCACATGCCGGCCGGCTTGGGCGCGGTGGTCGTCTTGGGCGGCGGAAGCCTGGACGGGGTGGACCTGACCCCGGCGACGCGCCTAGGCGAGGGCTCCCTCAAGAGGACCCTGGAGGGGGTGAGGCTGTGGCGGGCCAGGCCAAAGGCCAAGCTCGTCTTCGCCTCCGGGAGCTGGATTGAAGGCCAGACCCCGGTGGCCGAGCTGATGGCCCAGGTGGCCATGAACCTCGGCGTGGACGCGGCCCAGGTGGTGGTCGAGACGAGATCGCGCGACACCTTTGAAAACGCCGCGGAGGTGAAGCGTCTTTTAGATCTTTACGGCCTTGACTTATTTGTCCTGGTCACCTCGGCCCGGCACATGAAAAGGGCCCTGGCCGTCTTTGGGCGGCGCGGCCTCAAGCCCATCCCGGCCCCGACCGACTTCAGGCTGGCCCCGCCGGGCCAAGAGTTTGGCTGGTGGCCCTCCTTGGGCGCCCTAGTCTCCTGCCATCACTCTCTTTATGAATACTTGGGCTACGCCTGGTATTGGATCAGGGGGAGAATCTGAGAGGGGTTTGGGAGGAGAGGTACGTCTTGGGGTATCTCAGCCCCGGAGACGGTCCCGAGCGGCCGGAGAGGGCGCCGGGTTGCCCTTGGCCGTAAACCCCAGTGATTTGTTGATCGCCTTGGTAAGTTTATAGAAGTTACCGAAGAACTCCGGCCCGGGCTTTGCCTGTTTCTTGAACTCGTCCAACAGTAGGCTTTTTAGGCGGCTCTTGGCAGATTCCTGCTCTTCCCTTGTTCCGGATGTTGCTGCCTGGACAAGGTTCGCGTTTTGCCCGTAGACGGCTGTCGTGACAGTTTCCGGGAGCAAGCCCTCGATGTTCTTCTTGCCGGGAGCGTTAAGACCGACTGGGACGTAGTGTTTGCCTTTCTCAAGGTGCAACCCCTTGAGTTTTCTCTCGATGTGGGGTGCGGCATCAAGGTCGAAAGTGACGAAAAACTTAGGATATCGGTTCTTAAAGAATCGTAAGAGGACTGTATTGTTTAGAGAACCTGTCCCTTCATACGACACAATCTCGCCTTGAAAAAGCAATCGGTTGGTCTCGTGTTTAGGATCACGGAGCATCTCGAAATACTCTTTGTCTGTCTTTCCTTCCACGAGAAGGACGGCGTCCGCGTTTGCCAGCAGCATCGCCTTCCAAGGCTTGAACTCTTCAGCGTCCAGCCCCAACGCTTGACCAAACGGGGCCATCCAATTATCCTCACTAGTGTCGACAAGTTCGGTCTCGCGTAGCTGCCGGTATGCGATGCGGCGGCGCAACAGAATATTCGAGTTCGGATCCTTGAGATTGAGAAGATACGGGCTGTGTGTCGTGACGATAACCTGCACCCGGAACTCTTCGGCAAGATCCTGCAGAACACGACCGAACTCCGCCTGCGCGGACGGGTGTAAGAAACTCTCAGGTTCCTCAACGACGATAACAGGGGTGATCTTCGCGGCCGAAGGTTCCGAGTTTCCAATCTGTCGCGCACGAAAGAGCGCAAGCAAAACTAGCGTGCGGTTCTTCGTTCCACTACCCCAATCGTCTAGTGGCACCTCGAATTTTCGATCACCGAGCGTAATGCTAAACGGGAGATAACCGAAATCGAAGGCAGGCGTCGACAGGCCTACTTTGTACTTCGTGTTCAATCGACCGAGTAATCCCTCAAACTCTGCCTGTTGCGATTTCGATATCTTAGCCAATCCACGGTTGACGGTCTTTTTCATTGAGGCAACGAGAGGCTCGTGCTGTCCCGTAATTTCTCGAATGTATCCTGCAATGCTTCGACCAGAGAAGAAATAGCGCGTAGCGGTTTCAGTTGAATTGTGAAAAATAATACTTTTCGATGATTGAAGCTTCTTAAGCACCTGCTGTGCATTGAGGTCAGAGTATTGATTGCCAGCCGTGGTAACACTAACCGAGGGGTCGGGCCTCTCTGCGCGATATGTAACATTGATTGAAATACAAAGAGGGTCTTGAGGATTTTCAATCGAGAGTTGCTTCGTGACGAACTGGTAGAATCCGATGTCGCGTGTATTGTCGAGTTCGATGGTGACATCAAAGGATATCCAGCGCTCCGAGGGGTTGGTATCCTTCCATTTCGGGTAGTCGTCCTTCAGGGACAACTCTTCTTCATCAGGAGATACGAATGGCCCAGACACCTCACTCCTTACGAGCGCTCGAATCGCCCTGACAACGTTGGTCTTTCCCGAATCGTTTGCACCACAAATGGCAGCATATGATACGGGGAGATCAAGATCGATGGATTCCAACGTTCGGTAGTTTCGGATTTTAAGCGACGATAATCTCATTCAATCTCCTCCAGTGTCTAGTTGTATCCGTCTAATAATGTTTAGAATGATCCATATAAATGTACTGCTCTCCAATTCTTACAATCGAGCCTCGTTTCCGGTTCGTGGGTGCGCTCCAGGTCGTTTTATTTTTTAGTGATAAGGAGGGACCCATTTTTATACATGGATGATTTCCTCCTCTGTTATGGGCAATTCACTACTGACCTTAGCCTCGATCCAGCTAAGCATGTTCAGGTTGCGCACCGTCAAGGCGACTTCCTTTTCGTCTAGCGGAGGCCGCCGCTTCTGCTTCCATTGCATGACCGCATCGAGCACGTCCTTCTCAGTGGGCTGCTCTTCGGGGCGGCCTTTCCACTCCTGGGCTGCGAAATGGACCGTGGCAGCCACTTCGGCCTGCTTAGTATTCATCCGCATGAAGAGATCTGCCACCTTGTCGATGATCTGCTCCCAGTCTTTTATCTGCGGTTCATAGACTTTTCGCGCGTCAAGGAAGGTTTGACCAACATGGATGGCGAACATCCGGCCCAATTGCTCCTCGCGCACGAGGCCGTTATTAACCAGTGCGGTGATGCGTTCCTTGAGGGCCGGCGCATATGGGCCGTAGCTTCCGCGCTGGTATTTCAAACCGGTGGGAATGCCGCATTCGGTTGCGAAGTAGGCGATCTTCTGGAATGTGGTCCGCCCGACCGGCCAATGGAAGGGCTCCTCCTCGATTCTTCTTAAAATCTCCACAACAGCCACCCAAGCCGGGCCAATGCGCTCAGGAGCCGATCTGACAAAGGTCGAATCTTGTTCCTTGTTCAGAAAAGATGGTTGGAGCTCTTCGTGGGGGGTCCCAAACGGCGCGTAAAGCTCAACAGGGATGTCCAGAGCTTTCAGATGCCTGTAAAGCGTCGGCCCCACAACCCGCCACTCGAGCTGACCGTGACCGCATCCCAGGGGTGGCACCGCCAGAGAAGTGATGCCCCATTCCTTGTAATGTTGGACAAAATAATGCAATCCCTCCACGATATCCTGAAGACGGGAAACCGAACGCCAGTGATCCTTGGTCGGGAAATTGAGAATCCATGGGGGCAGGAGGCGCTTGATTAGGTAAGGTTTTCCGAGGCGAACTTGTTTGGCCTCGCAACGTTTCACGTAGTCTTCAAACATGTCCGGGAAGCGCTTCTTGAACTCCAGCGCCACCCCCTTGCCCATGATCCCGACGCAGTTCACGGTGTTGACCAGCGTCTGGACCTTGGATTCAAACATGTCGCCCATAATCACGTTGACCATGGCTCTCTCCCTACTTGAAAAAGAGATGGCTGTTTATCTCTACTGAAATGCCCGTGTTTTGTGCTTGGAATGTAGCCATCGCTTCCTGGCAGGCTACATACGCGCCGGTGATGTATTCTGGTTCCACTTTGTCAGGAACGAGCACTTCAGCGCATTTGGCCGCCTTCTTTCTAAAATATTGAATCTGGTCAGGATCTCGCCAGTCATCCGCAAATGTCCATTCACGATTCACAATGGACAGGCCCTTTGGCGCTGCGGCAAACCGCACGTAATCGCCGGATGCATTGCCATCTGTAATCACCACATCAGGAAGGTCGATGACAGATGGTTTGACTCTGATTACGCAAATCTCCTGGTACTGTGCTTGACGCTTGTACATCATGGGATTTCTTGCGCAGATGTACAGGTTTACATACTCATGCAGCTTTGTCCCGCCCGGAACCTTGACTCTCGCCCTTCGATCCTGAATCTCATTCATAGCTATGGAATGATGAGAGACACGCCTAGCCCGGCTATGCGAAAGAATGCCCAGTTGTATGATGGACGGCACATTGGCGATGGGGGTGATGTAGTGCAGCTCTGTTAATTCGTGGCGCTCCAATGGTTACCCCATTCCCTGTGTCGCGGCGCTTAGAACAGCCTCCGCCGAAATCTCAAAAAACCTCGCCGCCGCGATCTCCCGTTCATTCGTGGCGAGCCGGAGCGGCTGCCCCGGCGAGGGCCCCTTGCCCTCGAACCTCTCGATGCATACATCACCGGTGGCTTCGCCCACGAGGCAAAAATGTCTTTGCGGCTCTTCAAAGGGCGAATTGAGGACCGGGTTTTCAATGACGACCTGTTTCATTTAAAGACGCTCCTGATTGGATTCCAACCCAATATAGGTTAATAGTTGCTCGCTTTTTGGCCAAGCTTTTTGTTTGACCGCGCGGCGCCTCTTGGCCCCGCGCCCGATTCCTCTCGCTTCTTGCCATCCCCTCCTTTCTCCCCTAAACTCCCCCCATGCTTCACCAGCCCCAGCCCTGGTCGGCCTACATCGAGCTCGTGGCCCAGACCGAGCGCATTTTTAAACACATGGCCGCCCAATACCCCGCCGAGGTCCGCTGCCGCCGCGGCTGCGACGACTGCTGCCACGCCCCCTTCAGGCTCCAGCTCATCGAGGCCGTGGCCTTGAAAACCGCCCTGGCCAGCCTGGAGCGGGGCCTTCGCCGCCAGGTTTTGAGGCGGGCCGAAAAAGGGCTCAAGGCGGCCGAGGCTCTTTTCAAAAACCTGCCCCCAGAGCCCGAGGAAGCCTCCGCGGTTTTGGCCCAGGCCCGTCTGCGCTGTGCCCTGCTGACCCCTCAGGGCTGCGCCGCCTACCTGGCCCGGCCCATCACCTGCCGCCTCTACGGCCTGCCGACCTCCTCCTGGGGCTTGAGCCACACCTGCCCCCGCTCCGGCTTTGAGGCGGGCCGAAGCTACGCCACGATCAACCTGGACCTCATCTTCGACCGCCTGGCCGAGATGTCCCTGGATCTTATAAAGCGGGCCGGCCTGTCCCACATTCTCCTCGCTCCGGCCTCGGTGGCCGAGGCCCTGGTGAGGGAGTATCCGCCCAGCCTGGGGCCGGCCGCGGGGGAGTGAAGCCCAGGCCGCGCCGATTAGATCTTTTCCGGCCCCAGGCTGGCTTCCTCAATATTTTAAGTTTAGACAATCCGTGGTCAGGCGGCGCGCATGCCTCAAAGGGCCTTGAAAAGGGATTTAAGTTGACACCTGGCCTCGCGGTGGGCTAACTTCTTGAGCGATCTGGCCGGCCTGTCTCAAAGGGGGGTTGATGGCTTCAGCAGCGGAGCCTCGTTTGAACCTGGTCCTCTCCCGGGACGAGATATCCCGTCGAGTCCAAGAACTGGGGCGTCAGATCTCCCAGGACATGGGTGATAAAGGGCTGGTCGTCATCGGGGTGCTCAAAGGGGCCTTCATTTTCATGGCCGACCTGATCAGGGCCCTGGACTGCACCCCGGAGCTGGATTTCGTCCGCTTGCAGTCCTACGGCGCTGACACCGCCTCCTCGGGCCAGGTCCACATCACCAAGGACGTGGAGCCCGAGGTCCGCCTCAAGGACAAAAACATCCTCGTGGTCGAGGACATCGTGGACACCGGGCACACCTTGGCCTTTCTCAAAATCCACCTCCAGGCCCACAAGCCGGCCGCGGTCAGATTCTGCGCCTTGATCGACAAGCTGGAGCGGCGGGAGAGGCACGTGGACCTGGATTACGTCGGCTTCACCTTGGCCAAGGGCTTTCTGGTCGGCTACGGGCTTGACCGCGCCGAGCAGTATCGCCACCTGCCGGACGTCTACGAGATCAGCGAGTAGGTATTTGGCATGATCCTCCAGTGCCCCCGCTGTCAAACCAAGTACAACCTGGATGAAACCCGCCTCAATCCGGCCGGCTCCAAGGTGCGCTGCACTCGTTGCGGGAACATTTTTCCAGCCTATCCGCCGCCGCCCGAAGACTTTGACGACGAGGCTTCGGGCGACTTTCTGGCCGAAGCCGGCCCCGCGGCCGAGGCCGGCGGACTGGAGGAGGAGCTGGGGCTGGAGAGGCCCAAGAAGGGCGGGTGGTTGAAACGCATTCTGATCTTGATCATTCTGCTCGTCATCCTTCTCGGCCTGGCCTTTGGGGCGATGGTCTTTCTCAAGCGCAAGGACATTCATCTGGATAAAAGCTTCTTGAAGATCGATCTTTATGAAGTCGTCCCCTTCTTGAAACCCGCCGCTGGGCCGCCAAGCGAAAAGGCGGCCCCCAAAGAGGGCGTCGATCCCGGCAACGCCCGCATCCACATGGAGGGCGTGGAGGGGCGTTTCTTGGATTCACCCCAGGCGGGCCGGATGTTTCTCATCACCGGCCGGGTCAAGAACGCCTACGGCGAGCCGGTGTCCCACATCAAGCTGTGCGGCTTCCTGCACACCCAAACCGAGCGCAAGGCGGCCGAGGCTGAAGCATACGCCGGCAACGTCCTGGGCGACGAGGAGCTGAAATCCCTGGCCAAGGACGTCATCAGCTCTCTGCTGCTCCAGCCCGGGGGCAAGGACCAGATCAACGTCGGCGTCACTCCAGGCAAGTCCATAGACTTCATGATCGTTTTCTTCGACCTCCCCCAGAATCTGGCGGAATACACCATCGAGGTGGTCTCTTCCCAAAAGGCCCGGAGCGCGGGGTAGGGGCGGCCAGGTCAACCCCTGAAGCGGACGCAAAATTTGGAGGTCTGAGTGCCCCAGAAATCTCTCGGCGAGAGGATCTGGTACCAGAACTGGCCCGAGCAGGTGCCCAAGTGTCTGGATTATCCTGACTGCTCCCTGGCCGAATTTTTGAGGCAGACGGCCTCTCAGCGCGGCCCGGAACCGGCGATCTGCTTTCTGGACACGTGGCTCAACTACAGCCAAGTGTGGGACCTGGTCAGGCGCCTGGCCACGGCCTTGCGCCGGCTGGGTCTGACCAAGGGCGACGTCTGCGCCCTGATGCTGCCCAACTCCCCCCAGTTCGTGGTCAGCTACTACGCCTGCCAGCTCTTGGGCGTCACCGTCACGGCCATCAACCCGACTTACAAGGCCTTGGAGATCGGGCATCAGCTCAAGGATTCAAAGACCAAGGCCCTGATCGTCCTCGACGCGGTCTTTGGGGAGGCCAAGGGCGGGATCGAGGGCAGTGAGGTGGAGCACGTCATCGGCACCAACATCGTTGACCTGTGCGGCTTTTCCGGCTTGAAGGTCTTTTTGGGGAAGCTTTTGAAAAAGATCCCCACCGGCCCGCTGCCGCCCGAGGCCCTGAGGTTCAAGGATCTCGTCGACACGCCGCCCGACTTGCCCCAGGTGGACATCGATCCCCTGAACGACATCGCCGTGCTGCAGTACACCGGCGGCACCACCGGGCTGCCCAAAGGGGCCATGCTGACCCACCGCAACGTGGTCGCCAACGCCGTGCAATGCGACGCCTGGCTGTGGAAGAGGGAGGCCAGCATGGGCATCGTCGGCGTCCTGCCCCTTTTCCACTCCTTTGCCATGACCACGGTCATGAACTCATCCATCCGCATGGGCGGCTTTCAGCTCCTCTTTCCCAAGCCTCCGGCCGACATGGCCGAGCTTTTCGAGCAGATCGAGAAGCACTCCGCAAAAGGAAGCCTCATCATGCCCGGCGTGGCCGTGTTGTTTAATAAAATCAACAACCATCCCCAGGTCAAAGACTATGATTTGAGCGGGCTCAAGATGGCCGTCTCCGGGGCCGGACCTTTGCCCCTGGAGGTCCAGAACAGGTTCGAGGCCCTCACCGGCGCCGTCATCGTCGAGGGCTACGGCCTCTCCGAAGCCACCCCGGTGACCCACGCCAACCCCATATTTGGGCGGCGCAAGCTGGGCACCATCGGCCTGCCTTATCCTGACACGGACATCAAGATCGTGGACAAGGAGTCCGGCGAGAAAGAGCTGCCGCCCTTGCCCTTTGCCCTGGCCGAGATCGGAGGCCTGACCAAGGAGCGGGCCGAGGAGGCCGAGGCTTACACCGGCGAGCTGATCATCAAGGGGCCCCAGGTGATGAAGGGCTACCTCAACCGGCCCGAGGAGACGGCGGCGACGCTCAGGGACGGCTGGCTTTACACCGGCGACATCGCCTGCCTCGACGCCGAGGGCTACACCATCATCCGCGACCGGGCCAAGGACATGATCAAGTACAAGGGCTACGCCATCTT
>CAYXRH010000081.1:0-13723 GCA_964466355.1 uncultured Thermodesulfobacteriota bacterium | reverse complement strand
AGCTCGAGGAGCTGCGCCAGGCCCACGCCACCCTGGAGCCGGCTTCGGAGGAAGCGGTGGTCGAGGCCGGGGACTACGCCGTGGTGGACATGGCCGCGGCCCAGGACGGCCAGCCCTTGAAAGGCGTCGAGATCACTGACTTTGATGTTCAAGTCGGTCGGGGGCGGTTCCACGTCGAGGTGGAGGAGGCCTTGAAGGGCCTGGCCAGGGGCGAGACCAAGACCGTGGCCGCCGCCTTCCCCCCGGACTTCTTCCACGACGCCTTAGCCGGGCGGAAGGTGGCGCTGACCATGACCCTCAAGGACATCCGCCGGCCGCGCCTGCCCGAACTCGACGACGCCTTCGCCAAGTCCCTGGGCGCTGATTTTGAGACAATGGCCGTCCTCGAGGCCAAGATCGAGGAGGAGCTGAAAAAGTCGGCCCAGAAAGAGGCCGAGAGAAAGCTCCAAGATCAAGTCCTGGACGAGCTCCTCAAGAGGACCGAATTTGAGACGCCCGAAGGGCTAATCGAGGCCGAGTTTCAACAGATGATGACCTCGGTGGAGAGGTCCTTGGCCTCTCGGGGGATGAACTTCGAGCGGGCGGGCATCCTTGAGGACAAGCTGGAGAAAGACCTGAGGCGGCAGGCCTTGAGACGGGTTCAGGAGGATCTCGTCCTCGAGGCCGTGGCCGACAAGGAAGAGATCGTCGTCAGCGAGGAGGAGTATCAAAAGGCTTTGCAGGGCCTGGCCCAGGAAGCGGGGCAGCGGGTCGAGGAGGTCCGCCGTTTCCAGGAGGAGCACAATCTAGTCGAGCCTTTCAAGGCCGGTCTGCGCCGGCGCGAGACCTTGAATCGTTTGCTCGAAGAGGCTAATATTAGGGTCGAGGAAGCGACGGACGAGGAGATCCGAGAAGACGAAGAAGCTGACTAGAGCTTGAGGAGAGCGGCTTAAATGACCCTGGTGCCCATCGTCATTGAACAGAGCGCCCGCGGCGAGCGAGCCTACGACATCTATTCCCGGCTGCTCAAGGACCGGATAATCCTTCTGGGGCAGTCCATCGAAGACACCGTGGCCAACCTGATCATCGCCCAGATGCTCTTCTTGGAGTCAGAGGACCCGGACAAGGAGATCCACTTCTACATCAACTCCCCCGGCGGGGTGGTCAGCTCTGGCCTGGCCATTTACGACACCATGACCTACATCAAGCCGCCCGTGTCCACGCTTTGTCTCGGCCAGGCGGCCAGCATGGCCGCCGTGCTCTTGGCCGCCGGGTCCAAAGGCAAGCGTCACGCCCTGCCCAACGCCAGGATCCTTCTCCACCAGCCCATGGGCGGTTTCAAGGGCCAGGCCTCGGACGTGGACATCCACGCCCAGGAGATATTAAAGCTGCGCGACGTCATAAACAACATCCTGGTCGAGCACACCGGTCAAGAAAAGGCCAAGATCGAGCACGACACGGACCGGGACTTCTTCCTCTCCGCCGAGGAGGCGGTGGGCTACGGTCTGGTGGACAAAGTGATCAAGGATCGAGATTCCCGGACCGTCGCCTCGGACAAGAAATCTTCCTAAGGAGTCGAAGAGGATGACCAAAAAAGGCGAACCCCAACGCAGCGGCGAGCTGATCTGCTCCTTCTGCGGCAAGAGCCAGGACGAGGTCAAGAAGCTCATCGCCGGGCCGTCGGTTTACATCTGCGACGAATGCATCGAACTCTGCAATGAGATCATCGCCGAGGAGTGCGAGCGCGAGGAGCAGGCCCGCTCTTTGAGCGTGCCCAAACCTTCGGAGATAAAGAACATTTTGGACGAGTACGTCATCGAGCAGGAGTCGGCCAAGAAGATCCTGTCCGTGGCCGTGCACAATCACTACAAGCGCATCGACTCCAAGGTCGACATGGACGGGGTCGAGCTGCAGAAATCGAACATCCTCCTCGTCGGCCCCACCGGCTCGGGCAAGACCCTCTTGGCCCAAACCCTGGCCAAAATCCTCAACGTCCCCTTCACCATCGCCGACGCCACCGCCCTGACTGAAGCCGGCTACGTCGGCGAGGACGTGGAGAACATCATCCTCTCCCTTCTTCAGGCGGCCGACTACGACGCCGAAAAGGCTTCGCGGGGGATCGTCTACATCGACGAAATAGACAAGATCGCCCGCAAGGCCGAAAATCTGTCCATCACCCGCGACGTCTCCGGTGAAGGGGTCCAGCAAGCCCTCTTGAAGATCATCGAGGGCACCACCGCTTCGGTGCCGCCCAAGGGCGGCCGCAAGCACCCCCAGCAGGAGTTCGTCAAGGTCGACACGACCAACATCCTCTTTTTGTGCGGGGGGGCTTTCTGCGGCCTGGAAAAGATCATCCAGAGCCGCATCGGCTCCAAGACCATGGGCTTCGGCTCGGAGCTCTTCTCGGCCCACCAGGGGCCCATCGGCGAGATTCTGACCCACGTCCAGCCCGAGGACCTGCTCAAGTTCGGCCTCATTCCCGAGTTCATCGGCCGGCTGCCGGTCATCGCCACCCTGGACGAGCTTTCGGAAGAGGCCCTCATCCGCATCCTCACCGAGCCGAGGAACGCCCTGGTCAAGCAGTTCCAGAAACTTTTCGAGATGGAGGGCGTCAAGCTCCGCTTCACTGAAAGCGCTTTGAAGGCGGTGGCCCAAAAGGCCCTGGCGCGCAAATCCGGCGCCCGGGGCCTGCGCTCCATCATCGAGGCGACCATGCTCGAGACGATGTACGAGCTGCCGGACTTGACCGGCTGTCGGGAGTGCGTCATCAGCGAAGAGGTGGTCATCAACGAAGAATCACCCATCTTGCTCTACGAAAGCCAAGCTGAGAGGGCCTGATGTTTGGCAAACCCCGCCGTTTGGAGTCGAGCGCGACCCAGATTTTACCCCTCCTGCCGCTGAGGGACGTGGTCGTTTTCCCCCACATGGTGGCGCCCCTTTTCGTGGGCCGCGATAAGTCCATCAGCGCCTTGGAATACGCCATGTCCCTGGACAAGCGCATCTTCTTGTCCACCCAGAGAGACGCCCAGGTGGACAAGCCGACGCCGCCGGACATCCACAAAATCGGCACCATCGGCGTCATTCTCCAGCTCCTGAGACTGCCCGACGGTACGGTCAAGGCCCTGGTCGAGGGCAAGGAGCGCGCGGTCATCCAGGGCTATGAAGACCATCCGGACTTCTTTTTAGTCGAGGTGGAGCCCTTTGAGGAGAAGCCGTCGCTGCCCTTGGAGATCCAGGCCCTGACCCGTTCCGTCGTCTCCACCTTCAAGGCTTACGCCCGCTTAAACAAAAAGATCCCGGCCGAGGTGAGGAACTCTCTGGACGCCATCCAGGAGCCCGCCGTCGTCGCCGACACCATCGCCGCCCATCTGCCCCTCAAGGTGGCCGAGAAACAGGCCATCCTGGCCACTGATTCCCTTGCGGCCCGCCTGGAGAAGATTTACGGCTTCATGCGCGGCGAGATCGAGGTCCTTCAGATCGAGCAGCGCATCAAAACCCGGGTCAAGAAGCAGATGGAGAAGACCCAGCGGGAGTACTATCTCAACGAGCAGATGAGGGCCATCCAGAAGGAGATGGGTGAAAAGGACGACTTCCGCTCCGAGATCGAGGAGCTGGAGAAGCGCCTCGACGCCAAGCGGATGCCGCGCGAAGCCAAGGATAAATGCCGCCACGAGATCAAGAAGCTGAAGATGATGTCGCCCATGAGCGCCGAGGCGACGGTGGTCCGCAACTACATCGACTGGATCTTGGCCCTGCCGTGGTACGAGCGCTCCCGGGACCGGATCGACATCGCCGAGGCCGAAGCCATCCTGGAAGAGGACCACTACGGCCTGGAGAAGCCCAAGGAGCGGATCCTCGAATATTTGGCCGTCCAGGGCCTGGTCAGAAAGGTCAGGGGCCCCATTCTTTGCTTCGTCGGACCGCCGGGCGTGGGCAAGACCTCCCTGGCCCGCTCCGTGGCCCGGGCCACCGGACGGTCATTCATCCGCTTGAGCTTGGGCGGCGTGCGGGATGAGGCCGAGATCAGAGGCCACCGTCGGACCTACATCGGGGCTCTGCCGGGCAAGATCATCCAGTCAATGCGAAAGGTTAAATACAACAATCCCGTCTTCTGCCTCGACGAGGTGGACAAGATGTCCACCGACTTTAGGGGCGATCCTTCGGCGGCGCTTTTGGAGGTTTTAGATCCAGAGCAGAACTTCGCCTTCAGCGACCACTACCTCGACCTGGACTACGACCTCTCCGAGATCCTGTTCATCACCACGGCCAACACCCTCTTCTCCATCCCGGCGCCGCTCCAGGACCGCATGGAGATCATCCGCCTGCCCGGTTACACCGAGATGGAGAAGCTGTCCATCGCCAACCAGTTTTTAATTAAAAAACAGCGCCAGGCCAACGGCATCAAGGCGGAGCAGCTGAAGCTGTCCGACGGGTCCATTTTGGAGATCATCCGCCGCTACACCAAAGAGGCCGGGGTGCGCAATCTGGAGCGGGAGATCGCCTCCATCTGCCGCAAGGCGGCCCGCCGGATCTTGAAGAACGGCCCCGAGACCGTGGTCCGCGTCGGGGAGAAGGGTGTGCCACAATTCCTGGGCGTGCCCAAATTCCGTTACGGCCGGGCCGAAGAGGAGAACGAGATCGGCATGACCACCGGCCTGGCCTGGACTGAATTCGGCGGGGAGGTCCTCCAGACCGAGGTCGTCTTAATGCCGGGCAAGGGCAAGCTGACCCTCACCGGCAAGCTGGGCGAGATCATGCAGGAGTCGGCCCGGGCGGCCATGGCCTACGTCCGCTCTCGGGCCCGACATCTGGGCCTGCCCAAGGACTTCTATCAGAAGATTGACCTCCACATCCACGTCCCCGAGGGGGCCATCCCCAAGGACGGCCCCTCGGCGGGCATCACCATCGGCGCGGCCATCGTCTCGGCCCTGCTGCGCAAACCGATCTACGCCGACCTGGCCATGACCGGCGAGATCACTCTCCGCGGCCGGGTTTTACCCATCGGCGGCCTCAAGGAGAAGCTCCTGGCCGCCCACCGGGCCCAGATCAAGCGGGTGCTGATCCCCAGGGAGAACGCCAAGGACCTCAAGGAGATCCCGGCCAAGATCCTCAAGGCCATCGAAGTCATCCAGGTGGAGCACATGGACGAGGTCTTAAAAACGGCCCTGGTCCTGGAAGAGCCGGACAGCCTGTTTGTGAGCGCGGTGCACGACCTGCCGCCCTACCTGGAGCCGGAGCCGCCGGCCGAGGGCGGAGAGATGCGGCACTAAAAGCCGCCTTTCTCCTCGGCGGCGGCCCGGCCCTTCTGTCCATCCCCGCGGCCGCGTGGTTGAAAAAGGCCATCCAGGTCTTTTTCGACAGCCTCAATTCGATAACGGCCGGTTCAAAACCCCGGGAGGGAAGACATGAGCACCCGTTTTCTTTGGGCCGGCCCCTGGCGGCTGGCGGGCTTGCTGGGCCTGATTCTGTGTTTAATTTTCGCCTTTGGGTCTTCGGCCCAGGCAGAAGGGAGTCGAGTTTTGGTCAAGCTGGAAACAAGCCTGGGCGACATCACCCTGGAGCTATACCCCGACAAGGCCCCCCTCACGGTGGCCAATTTCCTGAAGTACGTGGAGGATGGATTTTTCGACGGCCTCATCTTTCACCGCGTCATCGATGGCTTCATGATCCAGGGCGGCGGCCTGGACAAGAACCTGCACCAGAAGCCCGCCGGCCAGCCCATCCGAAACGAGGCCGACAACGGCCTGGCCAACGAAGCCTACACCGTGGCCATGGCCCGCACCGCCGACCCCCACTCGGCCACGGCCCAGTTCTTCATCAACGTGGCCGACAATGATTTCCTGAATCACCGGGCCAAGACGTCCCAGGGCTGGGGCTACGCCGTTTTCGGCCGGGTGGTGGACGGCCGCGAGGTAGTGGACAAAATCAAATCCACGCCCACGACCACGCGGGGCGTGTACGAGGACGTGCCCGTGGAGGCGGTGATCATTCAAAAAGCCGCGGCCGTGAGAAAATGAGACGCTTCCCTTCAGGCGCCGCCGCTATTTTTTAAGCTATCCTCCTCGCCCTGGACCTGGCCCTCAGCCCGTCCCTTGAGGCGGTCATCATCGGTCGGCGGGAGGCTGATGACACCCGCCGACGTCTTGAGACCGGAGTTCCCTCCCCGGCCTGGCGCTCCTCTTCAAGCCCAGCGGCGATGCGGAAACGAATCAGGTTCAAGCACTGGTTGACCGTGTCGCGGTTCAAACTGGTAAGAAAAGAGATTTAGGAGGTCTCGATGTCCATAGCGAAATGCTTGATTAATTCCCCTATCCGATACTCCGAAGTCCGTGCACGGCTTAAGTACTTGTTTTTCATGGTTCCAACCAGAGTTAGGGTGCATTACCATACCCTTAACTAGTCGAGCCCCTTATTGCCCTCATTGCCGCAAAAGCACCCGCCTTTGCGATCAAGGAGACGGCGAAGTTATTAAAGCCGAGTTCGCGAGAGGGCTCGCGATACTTCCCCTTAATTCCGTCTGTCTGGGTGGGCATTAAAAAACAGGCGGCATCATAAAGCCTTTCCCGAACCAGCTTCTCGCAGAATATTTCATACCGCTTCGCGTAGGAGGCGCCCAAGAATTCCTCGAAGACTTTAAAATGGGGCTCTTTCACCGCCACTGGATTCATGGATCGCGGAGCTTCTTCAAAAAGCATGAAGTAACCTAGCCAGGGGCGGGCTGACGGCTTGAAGGCTCCATCTCGGTAAGCCGCCCAAAGATCGACTGCACTCCCTATCGCTTCTTCAGTCCGATTGTTATAATTGTTTCCGAAGGACGGGCCAATTTGGGATTTGAATTCGATGGTGGCGATCAGTTGACCTTCAAATACGACCAATAAATCCCATTCCTTTGTCGGACGATAATATCCCGGAAGGACGACATTTCTTTTTCGGATTATCGCGGTCTCCGGCAAACCTCTTTCCGTTAATAAGTCGGCTACAAGATTGATAAAACCATCCAATTGAGCACCACCGGTGACCGCCCCCCTCGCGCCTTGATCGCGTCGGCCTTCTTCAACCTGTTTATTAGTCTGCTGCTCTCTGGTGAACCAGAAATGCTGGACGGCGCTCGCGACACGTTTCTCCAGATCGATCAAGTCTTTTTCCAGCCATCGGCATTTGTTTTGATTGTCACTTGATTAAAAAGGTCCTTACTTTCTTCCCTGAGCCGTTTAAGAGCCATTTCAAAATATCTGGGGTCAACTTCAACCCCGATGCTGTTTCGACCCCACTTGGCCGCGGCCAGATTAGTGGTTCCCGTGCCCATAAACGGATCAAGGACAGTATCTCCGGCGAAACTGAACATTCTGACAAGTCTCTCGGCTAGTTCAAGCGGAAAAGGAGCCGGGTGGTGTTTGGTCGAGGCTCCTGACAATCCGCTCCAAACCTGTTGAAACCATTTCCGGTGGACATCGGCAGACAACACGCTCATAGCGCGAGCGGCGATGGAAGGCTTTCGATAACCTCCCGGCTTTCTTTCCATCAGAATGAATTCAATGTCATTTTTGATGATTGCATTTGGCTCATAGGGCTTTCCCAGGAAGCCAGACCCGTTTTCGACCTCATAGGAGGCGTTGGCGATCTTGTACCATATTATTGGAGCAAGGTTATCGAAGCCAATTTTTCGACAACGTTCCTGGATCGCGGCGTGGAGGGGAATGACAGTGTGCCGGCCACTGTTCTTTCTCCGGGACAGGCAGATGTCTCCGACTACACAAATCAGCCTTCCACCAGGGACGAGTGCGTCAAAGCATCGTTGCCACACTTTGTCTATCTCTGCCAGGAACAGATCGTAATCGGATACGTTTCCCAGTTGCCCTTGAGTGAGGGGGTATTTTTTGAGCGTCCAGTATGGAGGAGACGTAAGAACCAGGTGAACGCTCTTTGGCCTCAAAAAGCCAGCTTCGCGGAAATCAAGAAGGTACAAGTTGTGCGTCGTGGGTGTCTGCTGAACAGCTTGCTCTATGACGCGGATTTTATTCGGGTCCTTGGCTATACGGGGTATGTCTGTCTGCGGCTTTCTCAGCGGCCCCACTTCAGGCGGGATGCCCAAATTAGATATTTCTTTATCAGCCTCGTTCATTAGCTGGGGCTTCCAATCTCTCCCTATTAAAAGTCGCAACCAAAAGTGGTGTCGCCCTGGGGGCTAAAGTTAGAATACCTTTAAAATCATCCTCGATCAATATTCCTGTTGCCGGGCCAAAAGGCCCGCGTCCTTGAAGTCGCGTCCGTCGAGCTATGCGCTCAACCACTTAATGGCCGCCGCCAAACAGAACCGCCGCTTCGGACGGGAGCGGAGAAGGAAATCCGTCAATCGCGGGTGCAATCATTCCGTTTTTCAGGCTCTACGACCTCTGAGGGGCTCAACAGCCTCTCGCTCACTCCATCTCAAACTCATCCTGAAAAGGATTCAGGCGCGCGGACGGGGACTAATGGTGGCTAAAGATGGAGCGCCCCTCTTCGACGCCGAGAAAGTCGGCCACGACCGGGCATTTGACCTTGAAGGCGTAAAAGATCCCGGGCCACTCGTCCCTGAGGGCTTCAAAATTGCCCTGACCCTTGCTCAAGATGACCCCGGCCCCCCTGAGGTGATCTAAAAATTCCTCGGAGCAGAGCGCCAGGACCGCCCCCGGGGCCCGGGCGCCGGTGGTGATGACCGGGCAGAGGTCGATGAGCCCCACCTCGCGGGCGTCTTCCAAGGTGGCGTCGTTTAGAATCGGCGCCGGTCTCACGGCGTAGGTCACCTCAACGCCTCGAGCCTTGAGGGCTCTGACTAAAAGGGTGTCCAGGCCGATCTCGCCGGCGTTGTCGCCGACGATGAGGACGTCTCGGCGCTCCTCGACCGTCTTTTGGAAGCGCTCGTAGTCCCCGCCCTCCAGGCTCTGGCCGGTTTCACCGACGAGGGCCGCCTCCCAGTCGCGCTCCTGGCCGACGCCGGCGTCGATGTAGTTGCCGGTGATGGACAATTCCAAGGCCGCCTGCAGGGGGTCGTCCGCTTTAAAAACCAGGCTCTCAAGATGGGGCAAAAGGGCTTTGACGCGCTCGTTGGCCCGGCGCTTGTGGGCGGCGAAAGGATCAGGGCAGTCGGTCAGGCGGGCCATGAGCCCATAAAGCTCCGCCGCCAAGGCCGGGGTGGGCTGGTCCCAGTTCAGCTCGGCCAGGCGGGCCGTCCAGGCCCTCACGGCGCGGCGGCTCAAATCTTCATCGTCAGGCGCCGAACGCCGGGCCGCGTTCAGGGCCTGGCGCAGGAAGCAGGGCAGGCACTCCAAGAAGGCGTTCATGGCCGGTCGTCGTCCTCTCATCGTCGGCGATGGGGATCATGATCGCTTTTTCGTGGTCGATCCACACCCCGGCGAGCAACTCAGGCTCTCGAAGGAGCATTATAAAAACCCCCTTTTAGGGGTTCCATGAGGCCAGGGCCTGTCATCTGACGACGATGACCGGTCGGGAGGAGCGCCGGACGACTTTTTCGGACACCGAACCGAGAAACATCTCTTCGATCATGCTTCGGCCGTGAGAGCCGATGACCACCACGGAGGCCTTTTCTTCCTCCTCGACTCGCAATATGGTCGGCACCGGAACCCCGGTTTCGATCCTAATTTTGACCCTGAACCCGCTGGCCTTCAAGTTCTCGGCCATAGCCGCGGTCGCCTCCTTGGCGTTTTGAGACATTGACTCGTGCAGCTTTTCGAACACGTCGTCCCGGCCCAAGGCGTGGTGACGGATGGACTCCAGCTCCCGTTCGTCGATCACGTGGAGGACGATGACCTCTCGGCCCCCGGCCTGCTTGAGTTGCTTGACGTAATCGAGGGCCTTTTGGGACACATTCGAGAAATCAGTGGGATAGAGTATCTTTTCAAACATGCCCTGCTCTCCTCATTCTTTAATTGATGTCAGCTCTCCCTCAGCTCGCGGCGGGCGCATGTAGCCATAAGCTTAGCATACCCCCGCCCTGAATGACGAGGCTCAGCCCCGCGGGATCTTGTCCGGCAGCCGATGGATCAAAAACAAGGTCAGGAGAGGGATCACGGCCACCGCGGAGAGGACGCTGGGCAAGGAATAGATTTCGGCCAGCTTGCCGGTCAACGGCGTCAAGAAGCCGCCGGTGCCGTAAGCGAAGCCCATCATGAGGCTCGAAGCCATGGACCGGCCCCGCGGGGCCAGCTCCTGGGCCATGATCACGGACACGGGCAGGGTGGCCAGGACCATAAAGCCGGTGGCCAAGGAGCCCAGGTAGACCCACTGGCCCGGCAGGAACAAAAAGGCGTACAGGGCCGGCGTGGCCAGGAAGAAGGTGACGTAAAATATGGGCTTGAAATCTATCCGGTCGGAGAGATGTCCGGCCACCAGGCCGCTCAAGGCCCCGGCGGCGGTGTAGACGCCCAGGATGCCGCCGATGGAGACTAGGGTGTAGCCTTTCTGGGCCAGCTGGATGGGCATGAAGGTCATAAACGACTGGCTGACGAAGGCGCGCAGGACCATCAGCAGCCACAGGAGGGCCATGGCCCGCCAGGTTTCGCCCAGGGCCTCCTTCACGGCCTGGATGGGCCCCAGCCCCTTGAGCTCCTCGCCCAGGGGCGTGGGGGTGATGACCAGCAACAGGGCCACGGCGGCCAAGCCGTAGATGCAGGTCCAGGGCAGGGCTTCGAGGCCGTATCGGCTGACCCAATAGGCGGCCAGCAGGGGGCCCACGGCAAAGGCGGTCGTGCCGCCGAGCCCGAAGAAGGACATGGAAAGCCCCTGTTGGCGGCCGGCGAAGGGGGGAACCATGCCCGCGGCCGTGGGGTGGAATATGGACGTGCCCATGGCGCCCAAGGCGGTGAAGAGGAGCACGAATCCGAAGCTCGGCGCCACGCCCAAGAGAGGGTAGAAGATGCTCACTATGAGCGGTCCGCCGAGGATGAAGAGACGGGTGCGGTGGCGGTCGGCCAGATAGCCGACCGAGGGTTGAATGATAAAGGCCAGGACGCGGCTGAGTGCGGTGATGAACCCGGCCTGGACCAGGGTGAGCGATAATTTCTCCACCAGAACCGGCAGGAGGGGAAGGAGGAAGGCCGTGTAAAGGTCGCCGGTGAAGTGAATCAGGCACAGGGCGAAGATGGCCTTGAGGCTGAAGGGCGTCTCAGACCCGGCGGCCCGGGCCTGGATCAAGGCGTCCACGTGGGGGGGTTCCATTTCTTGATCCTGTCGTTAAGTCTCAGGTTAAATTCCTGAGACGCTCGTATTCCCGGACTGATGCTCCGGTCTCAGAGCTGGCCGGCTGGTCAGTCGTGCTCGGACGGGCCGCTTTTGAGTTCAGCGTTTTGTGTAAAAACCGACCGGTGTGGGAGCCGTTGGCCCGGGCCACCTCCTCCGGCGTCCCCTGGGCGGCTACCCGGCCGCCGGCCTCGCCGCCTTCAGGTCCCAAGTCGATGACGTAATCAGCCGTCTTGATCACTTCCAGGTTGTGCTCGATGACGATGACGGTGTTGCCTTTGTCCACCAGGCGGTTGAGGACGCCCAAGAGTTTCTTGATGTCGTCGAAATGAAGCCCGGTGGTCGGCTCGTCCAGAATGTAAAGGGTCGAGCCGGTATCGCGGCGGGAGAGTTCCTTGGAAAGCTTGATGCGCTGGGCCTCGCCGCCGGAGAGGGTCGTGGCCGGCTGGCCGAGCTTGATGTAATCCAGGCCGACTTCCTTGAGGGTCTTGAGCTTGGCGGCGATGGCCGGGACGGCCTCGAAGAAGGCCTGGGCCTGGTTGACGGTCATGTCCAGCACGTCAGCGATGTTCTTGCCCTTGTAAGCGATCTCCAGGGTCTCGCGGTTGAAGCGCTTGCCCCGGCAGAGGTCGCACTTGACGTAGACGTCGGGCAGGAAGTGCATCTCGATCTTGATGATGCCGTCGCCCTGGCAGGCCTCGCAACGGCCGCCGGGCACGTTGAAGGAGAAGCGGCCGGGTTTGTAGCCCCGCATCTTGGCCTGAGGGAGTTGGGCGAAGAGCTCCCGGATGGGTGTGAAGACGCCGGTGTAGGTGGCCGGGTTGGAGCGGGGGGTGCGGCCGATGGGCGACTGGTCGATGTCGATGACCTTGTCGATGCGCTCCAGGCCTTTGATGGCCTCAAAGGGGCCGGAGCGGTGCTTGGCCCGATGCAGCCTGGCGGACAGGGCCCGATAGAGGGTGTCGATGACCAGGGAGGACTTGCCCGAGCCCGAGACGCCGGTGACGCAGGTGAACACGCCCAAGGGAAAAGGGACGTCGATGTTTTTGAGGTTGTTGAGCCTGGCTCCCAAAAGGTGGAGTCGTCCCTTAGACTTGCGGCGTCTGGCCGGGATGGGTATCTCTTCCCGGCCGGAGAGATATTGTCCGGTGAGGGTCTCGCTGACGGCCAGGTCGACCGGCGGACCGGTGAAGACCACCTCGCCGCCCATTTCCCCGGCTCCGGGGCCCATGTCCACCACCCAGTCGGCGGTGAGAATGGTCTCGGCGTCGTGCTCGACCACGACGACCGTGTTGCCGAGATCCCTGAGCCCGCGCAGCGTGGCCAGAAGCCGCCGGTTGTCGCGCTGGTGCAGCCCGACCGAGGGTTCGTCCAGGATGTAGAGGACGCCGACCAGGGCGGAGCCGATCTGGGTGGCCAGGCGGATGCGCTGACCCTCGCCTCCGGAGAGGGTGGCCGAGGTTCGATCCAGGGTCAGGTAGTCCAATCCGACGTTGGCCAGGAAGCCGAGACGCTCCTCGATCTCTTTGAGAATCCGCCGGGCGATGGTCCGCTGCTGCTCGGAAAGATCGAGGTTTTTAAAGTGCCCCAGGGCCTGGGTCACCGAGAGGGCGGTGGTCTCTTGAATGGTCAGGCCGCCGACCTTGACCGCTCTGGCCTCGGGTCTCAGGCGCGCCCCGCCACACTCCGGACAAGGCCGGCGGGACATGTATTGCTCCAGGGCCTCGCGGATGTAGGCCACCGGATTCTCGCGGTGCCGGCGCTCCAGGTTGGGGATGACGCCCTCGAAGGGCTGCTCAAAGTAGCTCCGTCTGTCCTCCCGCTCAAAATAGAAACGGACCTTTTCCTGGCCAGTGCCGTAGAGGAGCTTGTTTTTGGCGCCCTCGGGCAGTTCGGCCCAGGGGGCGTCGAGATCGAGGCTCAAGTGCTTGGCCAGGGACTCTATGTTTTGCATGAACTGGATCGAGTTGGGCCGGTACCAGGGCCGAATGGCCCCTTCCCGGATGGACAGATTCTCGTCCGGCACGACCAGGGCCGGGTCAAAGGAGCGGCTCTCGCCGAGGCCGGAGCAGGTCCGGCAGGCGCCCTGGGGCGAGTTGAAGGAAAAGGTCTGGGGGGTCAATTCGGGGTAGGAGAGGCCGCAGACGAGGCAGGCCCTCTTGGAGGAGAAGAAGAGGTCTTGAGCCTGATCGACCAAGTCCACCCTGACCAGGCTGTCGGAGAGCTTGAGGGCCAGCTCGATGGACTCGGCCACGCGGGAGCGGATGTCGGGTTTGAGGATGATCCGGTCCACGACCACGTCGATGTCGTGCTTCTTGTACTTGTCCAGGGCCGGCGCCTCGTTGAGGTCATGGATTTGATTGTCGACCCTGACCCTGATGAACCCCTCCCGCAAAAAGCGCTTGAACAGGTTTTGGTACTCCCCCTTGCGGCCGATGACCACCGGGGCCAGGATCTGGAGCCGCGTTCCGGCCTCCAGGCCCAGAACCTGGTCGGTGATCTCCTGGAC
>CAYXRH010000080.1:12220-13743 GCA_964466355.1 uncultured Thermodesulfobacteriota bacterium | reverse complement strand
CGCTGGGAGTTCAGGCCCGAGTTCGACGACTGCCTGGCTCTGGCGACTGAGACCGGCCAGCCGGTGGGGCTCATTTACAACCAGGCCCTGGCCGCGGCCGAGGAAGGCGGTGATCAGTCGTGCGGCTGAACCAACTGGTGATCGCCCTCGTCGGCTCGGTGCTTCTGGTCTTCGTCGGAGCCGTGGGCTACATGGTCATCGAGGGCTGGTCGTTCATGGACGGCTTGTACATGACCGTCATCAGCGTGACCACCGTCGGCTACGGCGAGACCCATCCCATGACTCCAATCGGCCGAATCTTCACCATGATCCTCCTCTTCGCCGGGGTGGGGCTGATTCTTTTCATCGTCACCCGCCTGGCCGAAGTGATGGTCGAGGGCAACATACGCCGCGTGCTGGGGAGAAGGCAGATGGACAAAGAGATCCGGCGCCTCAAGAATCACTACATCATCTGCGGCTACGGCCGCATCGGCCGCCTGGTCAACAGCATCCTTTGCCGCCGCGGATTGGAGACGGTGGTCGTGGAGCGCTCGGCCGAGGTGACGGCCCAGCTCGAGGAGGAGGGGGCGAGGTATGTTTTGGGCGAAGCCACGGCCGACGAGATTTTGGTGCGGGCCGGCATTGAGGAGGCCCGCGGCCTGGTGGCCGCCGTGGACGCCGACGCGGACAACGTTTACATCGCCCTCACCTCCCGGGGGTTGAACCCTGATCTGTTCATCATGGCCCGGGCCCGGGAGGCCTCGGCCGAGCAGAAGCTCCTGCGCGCCGGGGCGGACAAGGTCATTCTGCCCAACGAGATCGGGGCCCGCCGGATGGCCCAAGCCATCCTCAGACCGACGGTGACCGACTTTTTGGATCTGGCCGTGGCCGACGACCGCCGCGTGGCCGTGCAGATGGAGGAGCTGCGCGTCGGGCCCGAGGCCAAGATATCGGGCAAGGCGCTCAAGGATTCGGGCATCAGGGCTGATCTCAACCTCATCGTCGTCGCCATCAAGCGCCCTGATAACAAGATGCTCTTCAACCCCGGCCCCGAGGACGTCATCGAGGTCGGCTCGACCCTCATCGTCATCGGCCCCACGGACAAGCTGGACCGGTTGAGCAGGCTGATCGACGCGGCGCCTGGGTGAGCGGGGGAGAGTTTTCAACTGACGAAGTTGTCGCCAAGCTTAAATGGGGAGGGGGATCATGGCCGTTCCGGATTTCCAAAGCATCATGCTGCCGCTTTTGAGGCTGGCCGGCGACGGTCAGGAGCAGGTCATCGGTGAGGCTAGGGAAAGACTCGCCCGGCAATTTCATCTGAGCGACCAAGAAAAGAGGGAGCTCCTCCCGAGCGGGCGACAGCGAAAATGGAACAACAGGGTGGCCTGGGCGGTGGTCCACTTGGTCAAGGCCGGCGTCCTCGAAAGAACCGGGCGCGGCAGGTTCCGCATCACGGATGAGGGAGTCGAGGTGCTGAAGGTCAATCCAGAGAGAATTGACATCAAGTACCTCATGAGATTTCCTAAGTTCGCCGAGTTTCGCCG
>CAYXRH010000080.1:0-12210 GCA_964466355.1 uncultured Thermodesulfobacteriota bacterium | reverse complement strand
GTTCGTCCCTTAGTGAACCTGAGAAAATGGACACCGAGGCAGAGACCAAAGAAACGCCCGAGGAAACCCTCGAGTCAAGCTATCAAAAATTACGAGACGCTTTGGCCGATGAAATATTAAACAAGTTAAAAACTTGCGATCCCGCTCTTTTTGAAAGAATTGTGCTGGACCTGCTCTTGGCCATGGGTTACGGCGGCTCCCGGACGGACGCCGGCGAGGCGGTTGGGGGGTTCCGGGACGGCGGCGTAGACGGCGTGATAAAAGAAGACCGGTTAGGCTTGGATGTGATCTACATTCAGGCCAAGAGGTGGGAAAATAACGTCGGCCGCCCGACTGTCCAGGCCTTCGTCGGCAGCCTCGAAGGCAAGCGGGCCATGAAGGGCGTGCTCATGACCACTTCAAAATTTTCCAAGGATGCTTTGGACTACGTTAAAAGAATAAGTAAAAAAATCGTGCTCATAGATGGTCAAAAACTGGCTCAGCAAATGATCGACCACGACGTGGGCGTCACGGAAGTGGCTCAGTACAGAATTAAAAAGCTGGACTTGGATTATTTCGAGGGTGATTGAAATTAATAATTCGTCACCCGCGCACCTTATTTGATCAAGTGAAAAAATATCGCTTCGATTGGGTGTCAGTGGCGCGGCCAAGATTTGGCCGCCGCAGCGCCTTTCAGCGCTTCGGAATTGTCTGGACCGCGGTGGCGCCGGATCGGGCGGGCTGCCCCTTGACCCTTGTCCCCTTTTTATTTTAATCTCCATACGCCCATGAAAAACAACGACTACGCTCCGGCCCGGCGACGGATGGTCGAGACCCAGATCAAGGCTCGGGGCATAGCCGATCCGCGATTGCTGGAGGCCATGCTCAAGGTCCCCCGGCATCTTTTCGTCGAGGAGGCCTTGTGGTCTCAGGCCTACGGCGACCATCCCCTCCAGATCGGACACTATCAGACCATCTCCCAGCCCTACATGGTCGCCTTGATGACAGAGGCCTTGCAGCTTCAAGGCGACGAGCGGGTCTTGGAGATCGGCACCGGCTCGGGCTACCAGGCGGCCATCCTGGCCGAGCTGGCCGCCCGGGTCTATTCCGTGGAGCGGATAAGAGCCCTCATGGCCAAGGCCCGGCGAACCCTGGACGGCCTGAGCTATCACAACATCCTCATCAAGCTCGGCGACGGCACCATTGGCTGGCCCGAGGAGGCTCCCTTTGACGGGATCATCGTCACCGCCGGCGCGCCGATCATCCCCCAACCCCTCATCGCCCAGCTCAAAACCGGCGGCCGGCTGGTCATTCCGGTGGGGGACGAGCACACCCAGACCCTCAAGCGCTTCACCCTGAGTGAAACAGGCCCCCGGGAAGAAGACCTGACCCGCTGTCGCTTCGTGAAGCTGGTCGGCGAGCACGGCTGGTCCGGCTGATGAGCCGCCCGGTCATCGGCGTCATCGGCGCGGCGGCCCCCTCCGAAGAGGGCTACGCCCTGGCCCGCGCCGTGGGCTCATTGTTGGCCCGGGCCGGGGCAGTCGTCCTGTGCGGGGGTTTGGGCGGGGTCATGGAGGCGGCCTGCCGCGGGGTCGAGGAGGCGGGGGGCTTGTCCATCGGCCTCCTGCCCGGTCCCGACGCCGAGGCGGCCAACGCCCACCTCACCGTGGCCCTGCCCACGGGCATGGGCCACGGCCGCAACTACCTCATCGCCCGGGCCGCCGCAGGCCTCATCGCCGTGGAGGGCGGCCTGGGGACCATCTCGGAGATGGCCTTGGCTTTGAAGATGAAAAAGCCGGTCGTCGGCCTGCGCTCGAGCCTCGACCTGCCCGGCTTGATCAAGATGGCCGCGCCGGCCGAGGCCGTGGAGACAATCCTCCGGATAATCGGTGGTTAAATGATCAAACAACTCAACATGTCCGATAATGGTTGAAGTTACGCAACCTCGACCCCCAAAAATTGTATTTTTTTCTTGACACCCCCTACAGTTTGTGTAAAATTCTCTTATCGGTGGGTGGTCCTGTCTGGTGGTGCAGAGGACAGGACGAGGGTGTTAACCTTTTCCCCGACGCCTCCTTGATCAAGGAGGCGTCATCATTTATCCCAGTTTTTCACTCAATCGAACCACTTCCGCTCTGACCGTGGCCAGGTCGATGGTTTGCAGCTCCCCCTCGGCCAGGAGGACTTTCCCGGCCACGACCACCTCCCGGACCTCGCCTCCCTGGGCGGCGTAAACCAACTGGGCCGGCAGATTGAAAAGGGGCATCAGGTTCGGCTGGGTCAGATCGAGGGTGATGACGTCCGCCGCCCAGCCCGGGGCCAGGCGGCCCACCTGGCCCAGGCCCAGAACCTCGGCCCCGCCCGCGGTGGCCGCCCTCAAGACCGCTTCGGCCGGGAGGGTCGTCGGGTCGCCCGAGGCACCCTTGTGCCAGCGGGCCAGGGCGCCCATCTCGCCGAAGAGGTTGAGGTCGTTGTTCGAGGCCGCGCCGTCGGTGCCGAGGCCGGTCCTGAGCCCGACCTCCAGCCATTTTTTCACCTCGGCCCGGCCCGAGGCGAGCTTCATCTGCGACTCCGGACAGGTCACGGCCCCGACGCCGCGCCGGGCCAAAAGCTCTATCTCCCCGTGGTTGAGGTGGACGGCGTGAACCACGACCGTGCTTTGATCCAAAAAGCCGAGATCATCCAAAAAAGCCGCCGGCCGTTGGCCGTGATTTTTCAAAACCAGCTCCGTCTCGGCCTCTGTCTCGGCCAAGTGGATGAAGCAAAGAACCCCGAAGTCTTGAGTGAGCGCCTTGGCCTCGAGGAGGGTCTGGGGCGAGCAGGTGTAGGGGCTGTGGCAGAAAAGGCCCAGGCGAATCCGGTCCGGCAGGTGGCGACCGGCCTCTAAAAAGCGGCGGGCGAGGCTGAATTTCTCTCCAGGGTCGGGCGCGCCCGGCGCCGGAAAATCGATGATCCCCTGAGCCAGGACGGCCCTCAAACCCGCCTCCTCGACCGCCTTGATGGCCCCGGCTTCGCAGAAGTAGCCGTCGGCCAGGGTGGTGGTGCCGTTGCGCAGCATCTCGGCCAGGCCCAGCAGGCCGCACCAATAGACCATCTCCTCGCTCACCGCCCGGGCCTCGGCCGGCCAGATGTGCTTCTCCAGCCAGTCCATCAAGGGCAGATCGTCGGCCAGACCCCGGAAGAGAACCATGGCCAGGTGGGTGTGGCCGTTTATCAGGCCGGGCATGACCAAGCGGTCCGGCCCCCCCAGGACGACCGCCCTGGCAATCGCTCCCTGGAGGTGGCTGAAGGGGGCGAGGCGCTCGATCCGCTGGCCGGAGACGGCCACCGCCCCGTCGACGACCGGCTCAAAGCCCGCGCCAGGCCAGACGAGGCCGCCCCTGATGATCAAATCCGCGCCCACGTGTCGCGCCCCACAATATTTGAGACGGCTCTGAAAGACCGCCGCCGCCCCGTCCGAGCGGCGGCATTGACTTATGATGCCTGCTTCGGCGAGGCTAGGCTCTGATCTTGAGCTTGGCCCGGTCCACTTCGGCCCTCAGTTTTTCCAAGTCAATAGTCTTCAGCTCCCGCTCGGCCATGAGCACCCGACCCTCGACCACGCTGTGGCGCACGTCCGAAGGCAGGGCGGCGTAGACCAGATGGGAGCGGGGTTCATAGAGAGGGGTCATGTGGGGCCCTTTGGCGTCGAGAACGATGACGTCGGCCTTTTTGCCCGGCTCCAGGGTCCCGATCTGACGGCCCAGCCCGACCGCCTCGGCCGCGGCGGCGGTGGCCAGCCTGAGAACCGTGGCCGCGTCGGCCGTGGTGGGGTCCAGGCGGGCCGCCTTGTGGATCAGGGCGCAGGAGCGCATCTCGCCGAGCATGGACAGGTCGTTGTTCGAGGCCGCGCCGTCGGTGCCCAAGCCGACGCAGACACCGGCGCGAAGCAGATCCATGAGCGGGGCGACGCCCGAGGCCAGCTTCATGTTTGACTCCGGACAGTGGGCCACCCGAACGCCCCGGGCGGCCAGGAGCTCGATCTCGCCCTCGTCGAGGCAGACCATGTGGGCCGCCAGGAGGCGGCCGGTGAGGAGGCCCAAATCGTCTAGGTGGCCCACGGGCCTGAGCCCATAAGCCTCCAATATCTGGCTGGTCTCGGTTTCGGTCTCGGCCAGATGAATGTGAAGATCCACCTCGTGCTTGACCGCCAGGTCCTGGGCCTTTTTGAGCAGCCCGGGGGCGCAGGTGTAGAGGGCGTGGGGCTTGATCATGACCGAGATGCGGGGGTGGCCGCGGTAGTGGGCGATAAATTCCTCGGTGAAGGCGAAGCCAGAGGCGAGGTCGCCGTAATGGGGCGAGGGAAAGTCGTAGAGCACCTCGCCCACGGCGGCCCTGAGCCCCACCTGGTTCGCCACCTCGGCGACCGTGTCCTCCCAGAGGTACATGTCGCAGAAACAGGTCGTGCCGCTCAAGATCATCTCGGCGCAGGCCAGGCGGGTGCCCACGGCCACCAGCTCGGCGTCGAGCTTGGCCTCGGCCGGGAAGATGTGCTCCTCGAGCCAGGTCAAGAGGGGCAGGTCGTCGGCCAGACCTCGAAAGAGGGTCATGGCGGCGTGGGTGTGGGCGTTGATCAGGCCGGGCATGACGATGCCCTCTGAGGCGTCCAGTACCTCGGCGGCGCGGTAGTCCTGGGCCAAAGCCTCGGGGCCGACGACGGCGATGCGCTCGCCCTCGATGACCACCGCCCCGGGATCGAAGCTGGTCTCGGCTTCATCCATGGTCAACACCAAACCGCCCCTGATGATCAAGTCAGCCTCTGTCAAGGACACCAGCTCTTCTCCTCATTTTTTGCGTCGAGCGTTCGCCGGCTCAGCCACAAACGCCCTCGTCCATGGTTAAGGCCTCGGCCTTTCAATCACATCGTCAAAGGGTCCACTCTCATCTCTTGGCCCCCCGTGGACCAGACGCCTTCTCGGCGGGGCTGATTTGAAATCCCGCGGCGCGGCTTTGATTCGCCGCGGTCCGCAAGGGCGACCGACCACCCGCCCTAGCCGCCTCTCCGGCCGGGCCCGTGGTGAACCTCGGCCAGCCGTTCGGTCAAGGCCTCCAGTTCACGGAAGAGCGACTCGAGCTCGGTCAACTCGCCTCGGCGGCCGGCCATCTCCAGCCGGTGGGCCGCTTCGCGGACGGCTTCGATGCCCATGTTGGCCGCCGCGCCCTTGAGGCCGTGGGCCGTGCGCCAGAGAGTCTCGGCGTCCCTCTCGGCGGCGGCTATTTTGACGACCTGGAGTTCGTTGCGCAGGGTCTCCACCAGCAGGTCGGTCAACTCCCTATAAAGGTCTTCATCTCCGGCGGCCCGCGTCAAACCGCCTTCCCTATCCCACCTGAGATCAACCATCCTCTTCACCCCCACCCGTCGGCCCAGAGTATACTTTCTTTTTAAAATGGACAACCCACTTGTGTTTTCACTTCTGTGGGCGAATCAAGGTGTCTGCTTTTATTGACAAGTGAAGTCTCCAGTTTTGTGTTTTGGTGAGGGGGACGGGCGTGGTTTTGCCTGGTTGGGGCCAAACCCCGCCTTCTTATATAAACTACTTAAGGGACGCAACCGGATATTTCATTTGCTCACTTACAACGGTATTCAAAAACCCTTGACAAGCTCCTTAGGGGCGTGGTAGGCATCATTCATGAATGAATGATCATTCATTACACGGGCCATCGGACAACACTAGATAAAAACACGCGGCCGCAGACGAGAAAAGGAGGTAGCCGATGAGCCGCCGGATCGACCAAGTGGCCGTCTTGGGGGCCGGGGTGATGGGGGCGACCATCGCCGCGCACATGGCCAACGTCGGCCTCAAGACCTACCTGTTGGACATCGTCCCGCCCTCCTTGAGTGATGAGGACAAGAAAAAGGGCTGGGGCGAATCCACCCCCGAATTCCGCAACAAATTCTCCGCCGGCGGCCTCCAAAACGCTCTCAAGGCCCGGCCGGCCGCTTTTTACCTGCCCGTCGACGCCGAGCTGATAAAAATCGGTAACTTTGAAGACAACCTGGACTGGCTGAAATCCTGCGACCTGGTCATCGAGGTCGTCGTCGAGCGCCTGGACATAAAGCGCTCCCTCTTCGAGAGGATCATCCCTAACCTCAAAGAAAGGGCCATCGTCACCTCCAACACCTCGGGCATCCCCATCGCCCAGATGAGCGAGGGCTTGGCCGAGGAGTTCCAGAAAAACTTCCTGGGGACCCACTTCTTCAATCCGCCGCGCTACCTGAAACTCCTGGAGCTGATCCCCGGCCCCATGACCGAGCCCGAGGTGGTCGCCGCCGTGGCTGACTTCTGCGAAAAGAGGCTGGGCAAGGACGTGGTCTACGCCAAGGACACGCCCAACTTCATCGGCAACCGCATCGGCTCCTTCTCGATGATGTACCTCCTGCACAGACTGCCCCAGACCGGCTTGAGCCTGGAGGAGATCGACGCCCTCACCGGGCCGGTCCTCGGCCACGCCCGCTCGGCCACCTTCCGCACGGCCGACCTGGTCGGTCTGGACACCTTGATGCACGTCGCGGCCAACGTCTTTGACGGCTGCCCTGACGACGAGTGGCGGGACTACTTCAAGCCGCCCGATTTTGTCCAGAAGATGCTCGATAAAAAGCTCCTGGGCGACAAGACCAAGGGCGGCTTTTATAAAAAGACCAAGGACGCCGAGGGCAAAACCCAGATCCAGACCCTGGATCTCGAGACCCTGGCCTACCGGCCCCAAGAAAAGGCCAGGATCGCCTCCCTGGGCCCCATCAAGGCCATGGACGACCTCGAGGCCCGCCTCAAGGCCCTCATCTGGGCCAAGGACAAGGCCGGCCTCTTCACCTGGGACCAGATGGCCCACGGCCTCATCTACGCCGCCAACCGCCTGGGCGAGATCGCCGACGACATCGCCCAGATCGACAAGGCCGTCCGGGCCGGCTTCAACCGGGATCTGGGCCCCTTCGAGGTCTGGGACGCCGTGGGCCCGGCCAAGTCCGTCAAACGGATGGAGGAGGAGGGCCTCGATCCGCCGGTTTGGGTCAAGGACATGCTCGCTAGGGGCTTTGAGTCCTTTTACAAGTGGGAGAACGGAACCCACTATTACTACGACCCCAAAAGCGGCCAGTACCAGGTCCTGGAGCGCCGGCCCGAGATCGTCCTCTTGAAATCCCTCAAGGACCAGAACAAGGTCGTCAAGACCAACCCCGGGGCGAGCATCTACGATCTCGGCGACGGCGTGGCCGGCTTGGAGTTCCACACCAAGATGAACGCCCTGGGCATCGAGATCGGCAACATGATGAAGGACGCGGCCAAGATCGTGGCCGAGTCCTTCGCCGGGCTGGTCATCGCCAACCACGCCCCCAACTTCTCGGTGGGGGCCAACCTGGGGCTGGTCCTCTTCACCGCCCAGGAGGAGGAGTGGGACGAGCTGGACTTCATGGTCCGGGAGCTGCAAAAAGCCGTCATGGGCCTCAAGTACCTGGACAAGCCGGTGGTGGGCGCTCCGGCGGGCATGGCCCTCGGCGGCGGCTGCGAGGTCCTCCTCGGCTGCGACCGCGTCCGGGGCGCGGCCGAGAGCTACATCGGCCTGGTGGAGTCCGGCGTGGGGGTCGTCCCGGCCGGCGGCGGGTGCAAGGAGTTGCTCATTCGCAACACCGAGCACCTCTTCGAGCTCCAAAAGGGCGGCGTCTATCCCAAGCAGATCGATCTCCTGCCCTTCGTCGCCCGGGCCTTTGAGACCATCTTCCTGGCCAAGGTGGCCACCTCGTTCAAGGAGGCGGTGCATTTGGGCTACCTGCGCCCCACGGACAAGATGACCATCAACCGCGACTTCCTCATCCACGACGCCAAAAAGACCGTCCTGGCCATGAACCTGGAGAGCTACGAACCGCCGCGGCCCAAGCCGATCAGGGTCATGGGCGTGGACGGCAAGGCCGTCTTTGAGTACGCCGTCTACACCATGAAAAAGGCCGGCTACCTTAGCGAGTACGACGCCGTCGTCGCCGACAAGCTGGCCTGGGTCCTCACTGGCGGCGACGTCTTGCCCGACACCGAGGTCAGCGAGCACTACATCCTCGATCTGGAGCGGGAGGCCTTCTTGAGCCTGTGCGGCGACCACCGCACCCAGGCCCGCATGGCCCACACGCTCAAAACCGGCAAGCCACTGAGGAATTGAAGCGGTCTTCGGGCCGTCTTTGGGGAGGAGAGATCAATGAGGGAAGCGGTCATCGTGGCGGCCGTGCGCACGGCCGTGGGCAAGGCCCCGCGGGGCAAGCTCAGGCTGACCAGGCCCGAGGAGATGGGCGTGGCGGTCTTGAAGGAAGTCATCAACCGCACCCCTGGCTTGGAGGTCATGGACCTAGACGACGTGGTCGTGGGCTGCACCTTTCCCGAGGGGCAGCAGGGGCTCAACATCGGCCGGGTGATCATCAACAAGGCCGGCCTGCCGGACGACATCCCGGGCATGACCCTCAACCGGTTCTGCTCCTCCGGGCTCCAGGCCATCGCCGTGGCCGCCCAGGCCGTCATGTCCGGCATGGCCGAGTGCATCGTCGCCGGGGGGATCGAATCCATGTCGGCCATCCCCATGGGCGGCAACACCATGTCCGTGGATCCTGCTCTGATCCACGCCCGCCCCGGCGCTTACGAGCCCATGGGCCTCACCGCCGAGAACGTGGCCGAAAGGTACAAGTTCTCCCGGGAGGAGCAGGACATCTTCGGCGTCCAGTCCCAGAACCGGGCCGAAGCGGCCATAAAGGAGGGCCGGTTCAAGGAGCAGATCACGCCCCTTACAATTCGCCTGCCCGGCCGGGATGACAAAGGCGACCCCTCAATCCTCACCGAGATATTTGAGGTGGACGAAGGGGTCCGCTTCGGCGTGACCCTGGACTCGGTCTCGAATTTACGGCCGGCCTTCAAGCCCAACGGCACCGTCACCGCGGCCAACTCCTCTCAGATGTCCGACGGCGCGGCGGCGGTGATGGTCATGTCCCGGACAAAGGCCGAGGCCATGGGCCTCAAGATCATGAGCGTCTTCCGCTCCTTCGCCGCGGCCGGAGTGGAGAACGAGTACATGGGTCTGGGGCCCATCAAGGCCATTCCCAAGGCCTTGAGGCTGGCCGGCAAGAAGCTGGAGGACATGGAGCTCATCGAGCTCAACGAAGCCTTCGCCGCCCAGGCTTTGGCCTGCATCAAGGATCTGGGCGTCAACCAGGACATCACCAACGTCAACGGCGGGGCCATCGCCTTGGGCCACCCCCTGGGCTGCACCGGGGCCAAGCTGACCACCCAGCTCCTGTACGAGATGGCTTACCGGGATCTTCGTTGGGGTCTGGTGTCCATGTGCATCGGTTTCGGCATGGGCGCGGCGGCCGTGTTTGAACGGCCGGCGGAGTAAAGAAAGGAGCCTTCAAATGGCCGACAAGATTCTGGGCGGTAGCTTTCTGCTCGAGGCCCGCCAGCCTGAAGAGGTTTTCACGCCCGAGGACTTCAGCGAAGAACAGCGCATGATCCTCAAGACCACCCGGGACTTCATCGCTGGTGAGATTCTGCCCCGCATGGCCCAGATCGAAGAGAAGGACGAGGCTCTGAGCCGCAAGTTGATGCTCGCCGCCGGGGAGTTGGGCCTTCTGGGCACCGACGTGCCCGAGGCTTACGGCGGCCTGGATCTGGACGTCGTCTCCACCGCCTGCGTCACCGAAGCCTTCGGCGCCGGCGGCTCCTTTGCTGTGACCGAGGGGGCCCACACCGGCATCGGCACCCTGCCCCTGGTCTACTTCGGCACCGAGGCGCAGAAGAAGAAGTATCTGCCCAAGCTCAGCAGCGGGGAGTGGATCGGGGCCTTCGCCCTGACCGAGCCCGGGGCCGGCTCCGACGCCCTCAACGTGACCACCAAGGCGGTCCTGGCCGAGGACGGGAAGCATTACATCCTGAACGGCGAGAAGATCTTCATCACCAACGCCGGCTGGGCCCAGACGTTCATCCTCTTCGCCAAGATCGACGGCCAGGCCTTCACCGCCTTCATCGTCGAGCGGGACACGCCCGGCGTGTCCATCGGCGCCGAGGAGCACAAGCTCGGCATCAGAGGCTCCTCGACCTGCTCGGTCATCCTCGAAGACGCCAAGGTGCCGGTCGAAAACGTCCTCGGCCAGATCGGCCAGGGCCACAAGATCGCCTTCAACACCTTGGACGTGGGCCGGCACAAGCTGGCCGTGGCCGTGGTCGGCGGGGCCAAGTACACCCTGGCCGAGGCGGTCAAGTACGCCAACGGCCGCCTCCAGTTCCAGGCGCCCATCTCCAGCTTCGGCATGATCCAGGAGAAGCTGGTCGACATGGCCATCAAAATCTACATGACTGAGTCCATGATCTACCGCGCCTCGGCCCTCATCGACGCCTCCCTCCAGGCCCTGGACAAGTCGGCGCCGGACTTCGCCGCCCAGACGGTCAAAGCCATCGAGGAGTACGCCATCGAGTGCTCCATCAACAAGGTCTACGGCTCGGAGATGATGGACTTCGTCGCCGACGAGGCCCTGCAGATTTTAGGCGGCTACGGCTACGTGGCCGAGTATCCCATGGAGCTGATCTACCGCGACTCGCGCATCAACCGCATCTTCGAGGGGACCAACGAGGTCAACCGCCTTCTCATCCCCGGCACCATCACCAAGCGGGCCATGAAAGGGCGGCTGCCCCTCCTGGCCGCGGCCCAGAAGCTGGCCGGCGAGGTGATGACCTTCTCGCCGCTGGGGGTCGAGATTCCGCCGGGACCGCTGGGCTTCCAGAGCCACATGATCGACATGACCCGCCAGGCCATCGTTCTCGTGGCCGGCGTGGCCGCCCAGAAATTCATGGACAAGCTGATCCACGAACAAGAGGTCTTGGCCCGCATGGCCGACATGTGCATCGAGCTCTTCGCCATGGAGAGCGGGCTGCTTCGGGCCCAGAAGAAGATCAACCGGGACGGCGAGGCGGCGGCGGCCCTCCACATGGCCATGGTCCAGGCCTACATGGACGACACCCTGCCCAAGATCGAGGCCTGGGGCAAGCAGGTCCTGGCCCGGGTGGAGGAGGGCGACATGCTGCGCACCCAGTTGATGGCTTTTCGGAAGTTCACCAAGAACCAGCCCCTCGACGCCATCGCCGCCAAGCGCCTCGTCGCCCGGAAGATCATCGACAAGGAAGCCTATCCTTTGGACTGAATCTGATCGCCGGCTTGGCTTTGATGACATGATCCCACTGACCGGCCATCTCCCCTCCCCTGGCGGGCCGGTCCTTTGGACCGGCCCGCCCCTTTAAAAAAGGCGGACATCATGGCTGAGTCGTTCGTGACCAGGCTGTAGCGCTGGGGCATCAACCTCTTTCCAGCCTACCGCCGCACCGGCGGCCGCATAACCTACATCAGGTCCGATTGGGGCGAGATGAGGGTCAGGCTGCCCCTGAACCTGTGGACCCGCAACTACGTGGGCAGCATCTTCGGCGGCAGCATCTACGGCGCGGTGGATCCGATGCACATGATGATGCTCATCAAGATCCTGGGCCGCGAGTACGTCGTCTGGGACAAGGCGGCCGCCGTCCGCTTCAAGAAACCGGCCCGCGCGACCCTTTACGCCCGCGGCGTCATCGAAGACGGCGAAATCGAGGCCATCAAAGAGGAGCTAAAAGATAGGCCGTCCATCGACCGGACCTATCGCGTCGAGCTGGTCGACGCCGCCGGCGCTCTCCACGCCTGGGTGGACAAGACGATTTTTATCGCGCGGAAGGAGGAGTACAAGAAAAGGGCCGGGGCCGCTCGACCCTTCACTCCAGCAACGTCTCCACGAAAGGTGAAATATGGGTCATCAAGGCCGAGCCCAGAAGCCGACGAAGTATAGAACGGATTTGCAGGGTCGTGGTGATGGACCATATGGGCGCGGTCCACGCCAGGGGTTTATAGGACGCTCTACATTGCCTGGAAGAAGGAATATAGAAAGGAGGGTAGAAGCGGATGAATCCATCCGTACATGAAATCTCCTTTTTGTTTAAAAAATGCGGGCCGTAATGACGTGCACGCGACCATTATTCATGTCGTAAGATTCGTTGAGTTGCTCTCCTCTTTCAGTTTTGCGACCGTCAAATAGCACCAAATAAGACTCCTGCACCCCTTGCCGCCCCATATATTCATCTATCTGCGTGATACCAATTAGCGTTCTAAGGAGTAATCTGTAGATAAGGGTAGTTAGTAAGGGTT
>CAYXRH010000079.1:0-14054 GCA_964466355.1 uncultured Thermodesulfobacteriota bacterium | reverse complement strand
CCCTGTTGATACACAAGCTCCACGCCCTGCGTCAGGCTGATTACTTCACCTGCGCCGGGGAGTGGCAGCAAAAGTACTGGTACGCCTGGCTGACCATGGCCGAGCACGACATCAGAAAACCGATCCTCGGCCTCATCCCCTTGAGCCTGTCACCGAACTTACCTGGGCGTAAACCCATAAAAGAGCCAGTCCTGGTCTACGGCGGATTTTACCTCCCCTGGCAGGACCCCATTTGGGCCCTCCAGGCCGCGGCGGCCGAGATTGAGCGGCGCGACCGGGGCCGGCTCTTGTTTTTTGGAGGGCGGCATCCTCTCTTCCAGGACATGACGGCCGGCGTCTACGAAGCCTTGGTCGACGCTCTGAAGCGCAATTCGCGGGTGGAGATGGGCGGGGTGGTCTCGCGGGCGGCGCTGCTGGACGTTTACGCCGGGGCCGCCGCGGCTGTGGACGTCATGGCCCGCAATCCGGAGAGAGAGCTGGCCTTCACCACCCGCACGGTGGAGTACTTGTGGGCCGGCTTGCCGGTGATTCACCAGCCCTGGTCCGAGCTGGCCGGGCTGATCAAGGCATACGAGGCCGGCTGGCTGGTGGACGTCGGCGACGAGGCCGGGTTGGCGGAAGCGTTGGCCGAAGTCTTCGACGATCCGGACAGACTGGCCTGGCGCTCGGCTCAGGCCCAGCGGCTGGTCCGGGAGAGGCTCACCTGGGATCAAACCATCGGCCCCCTGGACGAGTTCGTCAGATCGCCTCGCTTCAACCGCCCCCCTCGGATTGACATCTCCGTCAGACTGGGCCGCTTCTCGGCGGCCAGAGTCGCCGGCCGCCTGGGGCGGGCCCTTTTGTCCCAGGGTCCGGCCGGGGTGTGGCGGGAGATAAACCGCTGGTTTGAGGCGCCGCGAACCTGATGTTTCTGCCGGCCAGCCCCTTGCTGAGCCGTCGGCGCCTCTGGGGGCCGCGGAGTCCGGACAGCGTCGCCGAGACGTACCCCGGCGCCTGGGCGGCCGGCAGCGGCCGGGCGGCCCTCTTGAAGCTCTTAAGATATTATGGGTTTAAGCCCGGCGATAAAGTCCTTTTGCCGGCCTACGTCTGCCCTTCAGTGCCGGCCAGCTTGTCACAAAATGGGTTTAGGCCCAGTTACTATGGATTGGCCCCCGACCTGACGCCTGACTGGCCGGATTATGAAAACGCCCTGCGAAAATCGCCGGTCAAGGCCAGCCTCGTGATCCACTACTGGGGTCTTCCCCAGCCCGTCGACGATCTCGTCCGCCTGGCCGGGCGGGCCGGCGTGCCCCTGATAGAAGACTGCGCCTTGGCTTTGTTCTCCCGGCAAGGCGGCCGCCTCCTGGGCAGCTTCGGCCAGGGGGCGGTCTTCTCCCTGACCAAGAGCCTGCCCCTGCCCGACGGCGGCCTGGCCTGGTCGGCCGGCGGTCCCATTGACGGCGCTCCGCCTCGGGGTCAAAATTGCCTCGGGCTGCTCAAGATGACCTGCTATCGCGCGGAGGCGGCTGGGGGTTTCTCTCTCCGGACGGCGCTTCTGGCCAGCCGTCGGGTCCGGGCCGAGGCCTACCGCCAAGACGAAAGACGCCGCGCCGTCGAGGGGCCCATATCTCAAACAAGTTGGGCAATTGCCCAGAGATGCTCTGAATCCGAGGTGGTGTCTTCGAGGCGGGCGGCTTATGCGGCCTGGGCTGAGCGACTGGCCGGGCGGCCCGGGGTTGAGCTGTGGGCCGAGGAGCTTCCCCAAGGGGTTTGCCCCATCGGTTTGCCGATCCTCTTGCCGGCCGAGCGGCGGGATGACGTTCGGGACGCCCTGCACCGCCGCGGCGTGGCCACTAGATCCTTCTGGGACGCCCTGCCCCAAGCGGTCACGGCCGAGCGATATCCCGGACCGGTTCAGGTCAGCCGCCGCGTTCTGACCCTGCCGGTACATCAGCGGGTGGAGCCGCGGATCATGGACCGCGTGGCCGGATGGATCGGGAGGATGGCGCGGTGATGCGGGCCACGACCCTGCGTCGCCGCGACGAGATAGCCGACCTCGAGCCGGCCTGGCGGCGGCTGTGGCGCCGCTGCGGCCGCGCCAACCCCTTCATTCACCCGGCTTGGGTGATGGCCTGGCTGGATCATCTCGGCCAAGGGGTGGAGGCCCTGGTGGCGGCGGTGCATCAGGACTCGGAGCTGGCGGCGGTGGCTCCTCTCGGCGTGGTCGGTTTTGGCCCCTGGCGGCGGGCGGTGTTCCTCGGCTCCCCTGAGGCCGACTACCCTGACCTCCTTTCCACGGGCGAAAAAGCGGTGGCGGAGGAGCTGCTCGAGGAGCTTCTGCGCCAGAGGTGGGACTGGCTCGACCTGGCCGACCTGCCGGCCGACAGCCGGCACGTCGATCTTTTGAGAAATACCCTCGCAATAAATGGGTTATCACCCAAAATAATTGAATCCCCCGTGTGCCCGGTGGTGATCATGGACCGCCCCTGGGAGGAGTACTGGGCGGCCAAAAGGCGGAAATTTCGTTATAATCTTAAGCGGAGCCGGCGTCTTCTGTCCGAGGAGATCGGCCGGATCGACCACCAGGTCTTGACCGAAGCCCGCCAGGTCGCCGGGGCGTTGTCGGAGACGATGCTGCTCCACGCCGCCCGGTGGTCGGGTCGGCACACCCGGACGATCTTTTCGCGGCCACAGGGGCGGAGCTTCTTCATGGCCGCCTTGCCCCCTTTGGCCCAGGAGGGGCTGGTCAGGCTGGATCTGTTGCGGGCCGGGGGGCGTCTGGCGGCCTTCAGCCTGTCCTTCGTCGGCGAGGACAGGCTGCTCTATTATATTCCGGGCTTTGACCCAGAAATTGGCAAATACTCGCCGGGAACCCTTTTGTTGTGGTCCCTCATCGCTCAGGCCCACCGGAACGGTCTGCGGATCTTCGACCTGATGAAGGGCGAGGAGGATTACAAGTCGCGCTGGGCCAACGAGGCCTTCACCAACCGCCACCTCTTGGCCGCCCGGCCGAATCTCTGGGCGCGGTCGGGTTTGGGCTTGAGGATGGTCGCTCTGGAAGCGAGAAATCGGGTCCGCCAGGATGAACGCGCCCGGCGGATTTACTTCGGACTCAGGAATCGTCTGACCCGCCAAGGGCGGGGGTGATAAAAAAGATGACGAGGCCGCGGCTGATCATCAATGCCGACGACTTCGGTTGGAGCCGGTCCATCAACCGGGCCGTGGCCGAAGCCCACGACAACGGCGCGGTCGCCTCGACCAGTCTCATGGCCGGGGGGCCGGCCTTCGAGGAGGCGGCCCGCTTGGCCGCCGGCAGGCCCGGCCTGGGGGTCGGCCTTCACCTCAATCTGACCCAGGGCGCTCCTCAGAGCCAAGCTGGGCAAGTACCCAGTTTATGTGATGGAAGAGGAGCTTTTCTGAGCCGGTCGCGGCTGCTCTGGCGAAGCGCCGTCGGTCTGGTCAGGCCCGCGGAGGTCGCCCGAGAGCTCGCCGCCCAGTACGAGAAATTGATCAGCCAAGGCATCAGACCGACCCATCTGGACGGGCACCAGCACATCCACGTCCTGCCCCTCATTCGGGCGGTGGCTTTCAGTTTCGCCCAGGACCAGGGCTTGGCCGTGCGCATCCCCTTGGAAGAGCTGATCTGGGCCGGCGGAGGCCAGCTGGACGGGAGGGAGCTTGCGCGGGTGGGCCGGAAGCTGGCCTTCAAGCCGCGCGCCCTTCAGGCCAGGGCGGCGGCCCGTCGGAAAGACCTGGCCATGAACGACCATTTCCGTTCGCCCTTTGGTTTGGTCGCCCGCCGGGGCCGGATCGACCGCGCCTCGTTTGGACGACTTCTTGAAAACCTGAGGCCTGGGGTGACGGAGTTGATGGTCCATCCGGCCCTTGATGCGGACGCGGCCGCCTTGTGGGACAACGACGAGGGCCTGCTGGCCGACCGCTTCGCCGAGGCGCGCCTCTTGAGCGATCCGGCCTTCAAGGCTTTCCTGGCCCAACTGGGCGTCGAAATGATCCACTACGGACATCTCAAGGCCAGGGGATGAAAGCGAGGCTGTTGCACCTCATCACGACCATGTCCGTGGGCGGGGCCGAGGTCCACCTGCGGGAGCTTCTCTCGGGGCTGTCACGAGATAAGTATGAGATAGAATTGGCTTTTTTCAAGGAAGAGGCCCAGGAGGCCCGGCCGATGCGAGACGATTTTAGGGCCTTGGGGCTGAAGGTTCACGACTTAAAAGGCGTCAACCGCTTCAGCCCCGCGGCCTTCGGACGCCTGATCAATCTGCTCAAGAGGGGGCGCTTCGACCTCCTGCACACGCATCTTTTCCGGGCCGACCTGTACGGCGCTCTGGCGGCGCGGTTTTTCCGGCGATTGATCCTGGTCAGCTCGGTGCACAATCCTGAGGATTTTTACGCCAAACCCGCGGTGGCTTGGCTGGCCCGACTCGCGGCCAGGCGTCAGCAAAAGACCGTGGCCATCTCCGCCGCGGTGAGGGATCATTTGATGACGCACCTCAAGCTGTCTTCAGCGGACGTGGCGGTGATCCACTACGGCCTCGAGCCCTGGCAAAAAAAAGATATCGACGTTCGGGCCGAATACGACATCCCCGCCGCGGCGCCTTTGATCGGCGTCGTCGGCCGTCTGGCCCGTCAGAAAGGCCACCTCCATTTAATCCGGGCAATGGCCCATGTTTGTGTCGACTGCCCAGAGGCGAGGCTGCTCGTCGTCGGACACGACGACGAAGGTCTCAGGCCGGCCCTGGCCGCCGAAATCAAGGCCATGAATCTGGAGGGCAGGGTCATTCTAGCCGGATTCCGGGACGACGTCCCGGACGTCATGGCCGCCCTGGATGTTTTCTGCTTTCCTTCCCTGTGGGAGGGTTTTGGGCTGGTGGCGATTGAGGCCATGGCCGAGGGCCGGCCGGTGGTGGCCTCGCGGACCGGGTCAATTCCGGCGGTGGTCGCCGCCGGCGAGACCGGGTGGCTGGTCGCGCCCGGCGACGAAGCCTCCCTGGCCGAGGCTCTGGTGGCCCTGCTCAAAGACCCGCCGCGCCGGGCCGCGCTGGGGGCGGCCGGCCGGGCCCGACAGGCGGCCCTTTTCTCCCAAAAGGCCATGATCGCCGCCACGGAGGCGCTCTACGACCGCCTTCTGGCCGCCCGAGACCCGTCGCCCTCGAACGGCGGCTGATTAGAGGCGTTTTTGATCAGCATGAAAGAACCTCACGCCCAGCCTTTGAAAGATCAACCCCTTCGGGTCCTGGAGCTCATCGCCCGGCTCAACATCGGCGGTCCGGCGGTCGTCGTTCTCGACCTGGCCGCCGGGTTGGATCAAAGGCGTTTTCGGGTCGAAGTCGCCGCCGGGCGCGTCGGCCCCGGGGAGGCCCAGATGGATTTCTGGGCGGAAGCCCGAGGAATAAAATGGACCCACGTCCCCGGCCTGTCGCCGGAGCTGGGCGCGGGCAACGCCACGGCCCTGGTCTTCATCCGCCGCCTCCTTTGCCAGCGCACCCCAGACGTCTTGCACACCCACACGGCCAAGGCCGGCACTTTAGGCCGCTTGGCGGCGCTGGGCTTGGGCCCTGACCGGCCGCGCAAAATCCACACCTTTCACGGACACATATTCTCCGGCTATTTCTCGCCGCTCAAATCCAGAATGTTTCTGACCGTGGAGCGGGCCTTGGCCCGGGTGACGGACAGGGTGGTGGTTTTGAGCCAGGAGCAGGCCGAGGAGATCGGCCGCACCTACCGCGTCTGCCCGCCGCACAAAATAGTCGTCATCCCCATCGGGCTCGATCTGAAACCATTTCAAAAAGCCACCGCCGGCCGTCTCAGAGAAAAGTTGGGCATCGACCCCGAAACATTTCTGATCGGCTTCATCGGCCGCCTGACCGCAATCAAGGACCCCTTGCTGCTTCTCCACGCCCTGGCCGGCTTGCAGGGTATGCTGAAGCGCCCCACGGCCCTGATGATGGTCGGGGAGGGCGAACTCAGCGGGAGGTTCGAGGCCGAGGCGGAGCGCCTGGGTTTGGCGGACCGCGTTCACCGCCTCGGCTGGCAGAAGTCCATGGCCGAGGTTTACGCCGCTCTGGACGTCCTGGCCCTGACCTCAAGGAATGAAGGGCTGCCCCTGGTGTTGATCGAGGCCCTGGCCGCGGGCCGGCCGGTGGTCGCGACTAATGTGGGCGGAGTACCAAGCTTATTGGGTTTGAGGCGGGCGCCGACGGCGGCTGATTTCGCTGTCGGTGAGCGGGGGCTCGTCTTCAACGCCGGCGACCTGGCCGGGCTGCTCAAGGCTTTGATGTGGCTCGGCGAGAATAAAAGCCAGGCCGCGGATTTGGCCGCGGCCGGCCGGCGTTACGTGAACCGTTGCCACGAACAAGAAAGGTTTCTGCAGGCTCACGCCGAGCTTTACGAGGCGGTCTCGGGGCGGGGAAGATGAAAGGGCGTCTGGTGGTCGTGGTCAGCTCTGACGTGGTCGGGCGGCGCATGGCCGGTCCGGCCATCAGGGCGACGGAGCTGGCCAGGGTTCTGGCCGTTGAACAGCCGGTCGTTCTGGCCGCGCCCCAGGCCGAGCCAGTGGCCGGATTGGAGGTCGTCCCCTTTGGCCGGGGCCGCCTGGGACGATTGATCAAGGAGGCCAAGGTGGTCATTGGGCAGGGGCTGGGGGTGCCGCTGTGGCCGCTCCTGGCGCCGGGCCACGCCTTGGTCTTGGATTTCTACGATCCCAACCCAGTGGAATTGATGGCCTTTCATCGAACCTCAGACCGCCGCCCCGCCCGGAGGGCCCAGGAGCATCTGCGCCGCCGCCTGTCCGTTTTGGCCCGGCGCGGCGATCTGTTCTTGTGCGCCACGGCTCGTCAGCGGGACTTCTGGCTGGGCCTTTTGGCCGCCGCCGGCCGCCTGAGCTGGGAGGCCGATCGCTCCCATCCCAACCTGGACGACCTGGTGACCATCGTGCCCTTTGGCTTGCCCCACAAGCCGCCGCGGGCCGGACGGCCGGTCCTCAAGGGCGTCTGGCCCGGCATCGGCCCCGAGGACAAGGTCTTGTTGTGGGGCGGCGGCATCTGGAACTGGTTCGATCCCCTGACGGTCGTGCGGGCCGTGGCCAGGGTGGCGAGGCGGCGGAGCGACGTGCGCCTCGTCTTTTTGGGGGTCAGTCATCCCAACCCCCGCATCGGAGTCATGTCCATGGTCCAGCGAACCTGGGACCTGGCCGCAGAATTGGGGCTGCGGGACCGGTTCGTCTTCTTCAATCAAGGCTGGGTCGACTACGAGGAGCGGGCCGGTTTTTTGATGGAGTCTGACCTGGCCGTCTTGGCCTCGGGCCAAGACCTCGAGACCCATTTGTCCTTCCGCACCCGGCTGTTGGACTGCTTTTGGGCTGGTCTGCCGATGGTCGTCACCGCTGGAGATCACTTCGCCGAGATGATCTCTCGCCTTCAGTTGGGCCGCGTCGTCGAGCCCGGAGACGAGGCGGCCATGGCCGAGGCCATCCTTGACCTCCTCCAAGACGACGGCCGCCGGGAGCGCTGCCGGGCCAATCTGGCCGCGCTGGCGCCGTCCATGACCTGGTCGGCGGTGGCCGAACCGCTCCTTGAATTCTGCCGCCATCCGCGCTTTCACCCCGGCGCGGTCCACTCGGCCGCCGGCCGGATCGGACTGGCCGGGGAGTACGCCTGGGGCCTGGCCAGGGTGCTGGTCCACTACGGCGGCGCGGGGGAATACATGAAACGTCGATGGTTTAAGAAAGGAGAATTGCGTGGCTGAGGACGTGTTCGTCCATCCTCAGGCCCTGTGCGAGTCGGCCCAGGTGGGGGCCGGCACAAGAATATGGGCTTTTGCTCATGTAATGAAGGGGGCCCGGCTGGGCTGCGAGTGCAACATCTGTCAGGGCGCCTTCATCGAGTCCGGCGCCCAACTGGGCCACCGGGTCACGGTCAAGAACCAGGTGGCGGTCTGGGATGGGGTGGTAGTCGAGGACGGGGTCTTTCTCGGTCCGGCCTGCGTCTTGACCAACGACCGGCGGCCCCGCTCGCGGCAAGGACAAAAAAGAGCCGCCAAGCCCCGGGATCAGACCTTGATCCGCCAGGGGGCCAGCGTCGGCGCCGGCGCGGTTCTGGTCTGCCCGCTGAAGATCGGGCGCTTCGCCTTGATCGGCGCCGGCGCGGTGGTCACCCGGGACGCGCCCGACCACGCCCTCATGGTCGGCCATCCGGCCCGCCGAGTGGGCTGGGTCTGTGAATGTGGGCAGACGCTCACCAAAGATCTGGACTGCCCCGACTGCGGCCTGGCCTTCGAGCGGGCTGGCCCAGAGGGGCTGGCGCGGAGATAGAATTGCCGCCGCGGATAAGCGTCGTCATCGTCCTCTACAACGCCTTGGAGGCGGCCGGGAAGTGCCTCGCCTCCCTTGAAGGGCGCGGGTTGGAGGTCATCGTCGTGGACAACGCCTCCACGGAGGGAGGGCTCGAAGCTCTGGCGGCGCGATTCCCTGAGGTGCGCTTGATTCGAAACCGGGTCAACGTCGGCTTCGCCCGGGCGGTCAACCAGGCGGTCGAGCGCAGCGGCGGCGCTTATGTGTTTCTTTTGAACCCCGACACTTGGCTGATGAATGACGCCCCGGCGATTCTGGCCGATTGGCTCGAGGCCCATCCCCGGGCGGCCGGCGCCGGGCCGAGGCTCAGGAACCCTGACGGCTCGCTGCAGACCTCAACCTATCGCTTCCCGACCCTCTTCCAGTCAGCGGCTCACCTGTTCTGGCTCAAAAAACTGATGCCCGTGGACCGGCTCAGGGGGCGCCTCCCCGGCTGGCTGGGCCGGCGTTTCGGTCAGATGGACCCCCACGACCGGGCCAGAGTGGTGGACTACTGCACCGGGGCGGCCTTGATGATCAGACGGACGGCCTGGGACAGGCTGGGCGGGCTGGACGAGCGGTTCTTTCTCTACTACGAGGAGAAGGATTTCTGCCTCCGGGCCCGCGGGGCGGGAGGCGACATCTGGTTCGTGCCCCAGGCTGAGGTGGCCCACCACATCGGCGCCTCCTCAGACACGGCTCCTGAGACGGCCCTGATGGCCCGCTACCGGTCCATGCTGCTCTATTTCGCCAAGCATCAACCCCACCGCCTCACGGCCCTGAGATGGCTGCTCAAGGCCGGGGCCGCCTTTCGGCACGGCCTTCTCGCCCTGGGCGGCTGCGGCCGGGAAGCGCGGGCCTGGCGTCAGGTCTATCGTCTGACCAAGGATGAGTTTTAATGCCGCCTCTGATCTCAGTCATCCTGGTCAATTACAATCAAGCCGAGTGCCTGGGGGAGTGCCTGTCCGATTTGATGAAGGAAGCCGAGCAGACGCCTCTGGAGGTCATGGTCATTGACAACGCTTCCACGGACGGCTCCCCAAACGAGGCCTGCCGGGCCCACGCCTGGGTCAATTTTCGGGCCAACCCGGTCAACCTCGGCTTTGCCCGGGCCTGCAATCAGGGTCTGCGAGAGGCCTCGGGGGGCTATTTGATGCTCCTCAACCCGGACACGCGCCTGAAGCCGGGCGCTCTGGCCTCTTTGGCCCGCTTCATGGCGGCGCATCCCCAGGCCGGGGCCGTGGGGCCCAAGATCCTCGACCCTGACGGCGGCGTTCAATACTCCGCCCGTCGGGTTCAGGGTCCGGGGGCTTTTCTCTTCAACCGCTATTCACTTCTGACCCGCCTCTGGCCGACTAACCCCTTTTCGCGGCGTTATCTTTTATCAGACTGGGACCACGCCTCGCCCCGGGAGGTGGATTGGCTCTCCGGGGCGGCTTTGATGGTCCGCCGGGAGGTTTTGGACGCGGTCGGGCTCATGGACGAGGCTTTCTTCCTTTTTCATGAGGACGTGGATTTCTGCCAGAGGATCAAGGCGGCCGGCTTCAAGGTCATGTTCTGCCCCGAGGCCGAGGTGATCCATGCCGTCGGGATTTCGAAACACAAAGGCTCGATCCGTTTGCTTCGAATCCGACACCAGAGTATGATCCACTACGTTCACAAGCACCACCGCCGTCTGGGGCCCTTGCTCTGGCTGGCCGATTTGGGCATCGCCTGGCGCTTTGGGCTTCTAGCTTTGGGCGCCCTTTTGAGGAGAGCGGATTGAGATACCTCTGGCTGTTCGGCCTGCCCTTGGTCTTGAGCCTGATCCTGACGCCGCTTCTCATCCGGCTGGACAGGCGGGTGGGGCTCTTGGATCTGCCGGACGATCGGCGCAAGCTGCACCTCCAGCCCGTGCCCACGGCCGGCGGGGCGGCGGTGATGGCGGCCTACTTCATCGCTCTGCTCGTCAACCAGGCCCTTTTTGGAAGCCACTGGGGGGTCGGTTTCAAGCTCACCCTCGGCCTCATCCTCGGCCCGGCCCTGGTCGGCGCCCTGGGCCTGTTGGACGATCGCCGCCGCGTGGGGCCCTGGGCCAAGATCGGCGTCCAGGTGGCCGGCGGGCTGGTGATCTACACTCTCGGGTTCAGAGTCAACGCCATCACCCATCCCTTTGGCGATTACATTCCCTTGGGCCTTTTGGCCCTGCCGGCGACGCTCATCTGGGTCCTGGTCATCACCAACGCCGTGAACCTCATCGACGGCGTGGACGGTCTGGCCGCGGCCATCGTGACCATCTCCCTGGCCACCTTGATCGCCGTCTCCTTGAGGGCCGGCGAGGTGCGCGTGCTTTTTTACGCCGGGGCCCTGGCCGGGGCGGTGGCCGGGTTTTACGTCTACAACTTCCCCCCGGCCAAGATCTTTTTAGGCGACTGCGGCTCCCTGGCCCTGGGCTTCAGCCTGGCCGCCATCTCGCTCATCGAGAACCGCAAGGGCACGACCACCTTGTCTTTGCTGGTGCCCATCGTGGCCATGGGCGTGCCTCTTTTGGACACCGGCCTGGCCTTCATCCGCCGTTCGGCCAACGGCCTAAACCCCTTGCGGCCCGACCGGCAGCATCTTCATCACCGGCTCCTGCGCCTCGGCCTGACGCCGAGACAGGTGGTCCTTCTCTTCGTCTACGCTAGCCTCTATCTTGGCTTCAGCGCCACGCTGCTGGCCCTGTTGCCCAAGGCGTACGTTTTGTTGATGGTCGTCGTTCTGGGCCTGGGCGTTTTGGTGGCCATGGGCTTTTTGCGCTTCCTGGAAGGGCGGCTCGGCGGCGAAGAAGAGAAAGGGGCGACGAGCTAGATGAAGGCCTTGGTCACCGGCGGAGCCGGCTTCATCGGCTCCCACTTAGCCGAAGCCTTGCTCAAGCGAGGGGACGAGGTCTTTGTCATCGACGACCTGTCCACCGGCTCGCGGGAGAACATCGCCCCCTTTAAGGAGCATCCCCGCTTCAAGTGCGTCATCGACACCATCGCCAACCGGGCGGCGCTCGCGGAGTGGATTCAGCGCTCCGAGGTCGTCTTCCACCTGGCCGCGGCGGTGGGGGTCCGGCTCATCGTCGATTCGCCGGTCCACACCATTGAGACCAACGTCGGCGGCACCGAGGCGGTCTTGAGCCTGGCCGCTGAAACCAGGCCCAAGGTCCTTCTCGCCTCGACCTCGGAGGTCTACGGCAAGGGCGACAAGATGCCCTTTAGCGAGGGCGACGACCTCGTTCTGGGGCCCACCGTCAAGAGCCGCTGGTCCTACGCCTGCTCCAAGGCCATCGACGAGTTCCTGGGGCTGGCCTATTTTAAAGAGAAGAAGCTGCCGGTTACAATCGCCAGGCTGTTCAACACCGTCGGCCCCCGCCAGACCGGCCGCTACGGCATGGTCGTGCCCACCTTTGTCCGCCAAGCCTTGAGGGGCGAGCCGATCACCGTCTTCGGCGACGGCCTCCAGTCGCGCTGCTTCTCCTTTGTCGGCGACGTGGTCCAGGCCCTCATCGCCCTGGCCGGGTTGGATGAGGCCGTGGGCCAGGTTTACAACATCGGCAGCGATGAGGAGGTCACCATCCTCGAGCTGGCCGAGCTGGTCAAGGAGGCCGTCGGCTCCTCCTCGCCGATCCGCTTCACCCCTTACGATGAGGCCTACGAGGAGGGCTTCGAGGACATGCGCCACCGCAAACCCGACCTGTCCAAGATCGAGGCGGCCATCGGCTTCAGGCCCCGGACCGACATCCGCTCCATCGTCGCCGCCGTCATCGACTTCGAAAAGACCCGTCTATGATCCTCGTCTACGTCATCGCTTTAGGGACCAGCCTCGGTTTGGCCTTGGGGTTGACGCCGGTGGTCATCCACCTGGCCATTGGCCGGGGCCTGGTCGTCGAGCCCCGGGAGGACCGCTGGCACCGCCGGCCGACGGCTCTTTTGGGCGGGGTGGCCATCTTCGTGGCCGTGATGGTCCCTTATCTGGTTCTGATTCCCTTGACCAGCGAGACCGTGGGCGTCTTGGTCGCCGTCACGGCGGCCTTCATTCTGGGCCTCCTGGACGACCTCTTCGACCTGCCGCCCCAGCGCAAATTCCTGTGCCAGATCCTCATCGCCGCCGTGGCCGTCTGGTTCGGGGTGCAGATCAAGATCATCGCCTTTCCGCCGCTGGCCGTCTTCCTGACCATACTCTGGATCGTCGGCGTGACCAACGCCATCAACATCATCGACAACATGGACGGCCTCTCCAGCGGCATCACCTTCGTCGCCGCGGGCTGTTCGTTCATCTACGCCCACCTCTCCGGGCTGCCGTTCGTGGCCCTCTTCGCCCTTCTCTTGGCCGGAGCCTCCCTGGGCTTCCTCGTCTACAACTTCAACCCGGCCAAGATTTTCATGGGCGATTGCGGCAGCCTCTTTCTGGGCATGTCCCTGGCCCTGCTGACCATCCTCGGCACCTGGCGCGAGGCGACCAACCTGATGGCCGCGCTGCTCTTTCCCCTGGCCATGCTGGCCGTGCCCATCTTTGACACCGCCTTGGTCTCTTTCATCCGCACCCAAAACGGCCGCTCCGTGGCCCGGGGCGGCCGGGATCACTCCTCCCACCGCCTCGTCCTGCTGGGCTTTTCCGAGCGCAAGACCGTTCTGGTGCTGATGGCCATCGCCGCCGCCTTCGGCGCCCTGGCCATCGCCACCAAGGAGCTGACTCTCTTCACCGCCCTGATCGTCATCGGGCTGCTGGCCGTGGCCCTCTCGGTCTTCGGAATCTTTTTAGGCGGGGTGCGCGTCTACGGCGCCGGGGAGCAAAGGCCGCGGCTCAAGCTTCGCAGCCCCTTGCTCAACTCGCTTCTGATCTACAAGAAACAGATCTTCCAGATTCTGGCCGACACGACGGTCCTGACCGCGGCCTACTTCCTGGTTTTTTTGTTCCGCTTCGGCCAGGCCCTCCGGGGTTGGGAGATCGGCCTCATCGAGCAGACCCTGCCCATCGTCATCCTGGTCAAGCTGGCCGCCTTCGCCCTGTTCGGGCTCTACCGGGGCGACTGGCGCTACGTCTCGCTCCACGACCTGGGCAAGATCTTCAAGGCCGTCACTCTGGGCTGGGCGGTCAGCGTCGGCCTCATCGTGGTCCTCTTCGGCCACGACCGCCCGCCCTTGGGTCTCTTGGCGACTGATTTTCCCATGACTCTGCTTTTGATCAGCGGCTTGAGGATCTCCCACCGGGTCCTGAGGGAGTACTTCGCCAAAGTGCGCGTGGTCTCTGATCCCGAGGCGGCGCCGGTGCTCATCCTCGGCGCCGGGGACGGCGGAGAGCTGCTCCTGCGGGAGCTGCGCAACAACCCCCGACTGAAGAAGTGTCCGGTCGGTTTTCTGGACGACGACCCCTCCAAGCACGGCCTCCAGATCCACGGCGTCAAGGTTTTAGGCGACAGGCGCAAGCTGGCCGAGGTCGCCGCCCGGCTGAAGGTGAAGGAGGTCTACATCGCCATCCTCTCCCCGGGCGATTGGGGGCTGGAGGAGGTGGAGGAGACCTGCCACCGGGCTGGTCTGATCTGCCGGCGGATCACGCCCATCATCAAGGGTTTGGAGGACTGAGAGCAAGCTGCTTTCAAGGGTATAATTTTGGTTGGTTGTTCTCACTTTAGGTCGAGGGTTCGGACAGGACTAAGGCTCGCTTCAAGGCGGCCCCGAGTCGAATTCTTCTCCGACGGGGCCGCTTGTCCTTCCGCTCGCCA
>CAYXRH010000078.1:4646-14094 GCA_964466355.1 uncultured Thermodesulfobacteriota bacterium | reverse complement strand
GGCTCGACGTGGCCGGCCTGGCCGGCCAGACCCTCGATGACGGCGAAGAATTGATCCCTTTGGATGGGTTTGGCCACGTAGCCGTCCATGCCGGCCGCCAGGATGAGCGCCTTCTCGTTGGGCATGGCGTGGGCGGTCATGGCCACGATGGGGATGGGGCGCTCGACCTCTTTTTCCTGTTGCCTGATGATCCGGGTGGCCTCGAGGCCGTCCATCTCGGGCATCTGAATGTCCATGAGGATCAAATCAAAATTCTCCCGCTCAAAGGCCGCCACCGCCTCCCGTCCATTTTCGGCCACCACCACCTCGTGGCCGCGCTTTTGAAGGAGGGTCAGGGCCAGTTTCTGGTTGAGAGGGTTGTCCTCGGCCAGGAGAATCTTGAGTTTGACCGCGGCGAGGCCCACGGGCGAAGCCGCTTTGGCCGCGAGCTTGGAGCTTTCCACGCCACCGATGAGGCTTGATATCGCTCTCAAGAGCTCATCCTGCCTCACCGGCTTGGTCAGGTGGGTCGTGTGGGCCAATTGTTGGCGGGCCTGGTGTTGATCCTTGATGATGCTGGAGGTCAAAAAAATGAGGGGCAGATCGCGCCAGGCGGTCTGTTCCCGGATGCGCCGGGCCAGTTCGAGGCCGTCGATGTGGGGCATGTTGTAATCCAAGATGGCCAAATCCAAAGAGCCGCCGGCGCTGTTTGCGTCTTCAAGCTTTTTCAAGGCCGTGGACCCGCTGGCCGCCTCCACCGGGACGAGGCCCCAGTGGCTCAGGGTTTCCCTGAGGATGAGCCGATTGGTGGCGTTGTCGTCCACGATCAGCACCCGCCGCCCCACCAAATCCTCGGCCGGCAGGGCCGGCGGCAAGGCCTCAACCCGCCCCGGCTTGGCCTTGATGGTGAAATGGAAGGTGCTGCCCTGGCCTGGGACGCTTTCGACCCAGATGCCCCCGCCCATCATTTCGGCCAAGAGCTTGGAGATGGTCGTGCCCAAACCGGTTCCCCCGAAACGCCTCGTCGTCGAGCCGTCGGCCTGGGTGAACCGGTCGAAGATTCGTTCCTGGAGCTGGGGCGAGATGCCCGGCCCCGTGTCGGACACCGAGAAGTGGAGGGTGCAGACGCCCTCGTCCTCGGCTTCTTTCTCGACCCGCAAGACCACCTCGCCTTTTTCGGTGAACTTGACGGCGTTGCCAGCCAGGTTGACCAGAATCTGGCGCAGACGGTGGGGATCGGCCTTGATGGCCGCGGGCACTTCTGAATCCACCGAGCCGATCAGTTCGAGGCCCTTGCCGTGGGCCCTCACGGCCAGGACCCTCAAGACCGTCTCCACCAAGGAGCGCAGGTTGAAGTCCCTTTCCTCCAGCTTCAGATACCCGGCCTCGATCTTGGAGAAGTCGAGGATGTCGTTGATCAGCTCCAGAAGCGATTCGGCCGAAAGCTTGACCGTCTCCAGAAAATCGCGCTGCTCCTGGTCCAACTCGGTCATGAGGGCCAGATCAGTCATGCCGATGATGGCGTTCATGGGGGTCCGGATTTCGTGGCTCATGTTGGCCACGAAGTCGCTTTTGGCCCGATTGGCCTCCTCGGCCGCCGCCAGGGCCGCCAGCAGGTCCTTTTCTGTCCACATCCTTTCAACGGCCAGGCCATACATGTCGGCCATCCTCTCCAGAACGAAAAGATCCTGATCTTTATAGCCTCTTTTTGAATTGGCCAGCGCGATTTGTCCGACAAGCTGATCCTTGACCAACACCGGCACGGCCAGGAAATTTTCAATGGAGATGTGCCCCGTGGGAACTCCGCTCGAGCGCGGGTCCGCCGCGGGGGTGTTGGTCAGCAGAGCCTTTTTGTTCTGGAGGACCCACCCCCAAAGTCCGGAAAACTCCTCAAAAACGAAGAGTTTTTCCGGCACCCGGCACTCCTTCCAGATATCCTTGGTCAGTGTGGAGCTCACCAGATGACCCGTGTTCCGATCGATGTAGCCCACGTATCCATGCCTGCTTTTGGTGAGACCCTTGGCCTCCTTCAGCACCAGGGAAGATATTTGATCTATATTCTGACCTGACAGCAGAAGTTTGGCCAGGTTGGCTAAATGAGAATTGATCCAAGCCTCCAGGGCGAGCTTCTGCTCAACATTCTTGCGGTCGGTGATGTCCCGGAAGACGTGCACCGCGCCGAGCACTTCGCCCTCTGAGCCGCTCAAGGGGCTGACGGTGACTAAAAAATCACCACTGAGGTTCTCTTCCCTGACCTCGATCGTCTTGGACTGGCCGGCAACCAGGAGGGAGGCGTAAGGGCACTCGTCGATGGGCTGAGGGGAGCCGTGGATGACTTCGTAGCAGTGGCGGCCGATGACCTCCTTGGCGCTCAAGCCGAGGCGGTCCAGCATGGCCTTGTTGGCCCTGGTGAGGCGATACTCCCGGTCAACGATGGCGATGAGGTCCGGGACAGCGTCAAACGTCCGCTCCCACTCCTCCTTGGCCAGCTTCAGGGATTCCTCGGCCCGCTTGCGCTCGGTGATGTCCTCCAATAAAAAAAGGCTCTGGCCGTTGGCCAGGGAGGCCACCCACGAAAGGACGTCATGCGCCGAGCCGTCCTTGGCGGTCATCTTCCTTTCAAACACGGCCCGTCTCACCCCTGGCTTTTTGACCCGCTCCCAGGCCAAAGCCTCTTGGACCACCTTTTTTCGGTAATCAGGGTCAGGGTAGGCCTTTTGACGCCATTCACGCCGGGTCGGCACGTCCTCGATGGTGTAGCCCAAGAGGCGGGTCAGCTCGGGATTGATGTATTCGATCCGGTGATCCTTGTCCAAGATGGCGATGGGCAGCGGGGCGAACTCGGCCAACCGCCTGAACCTCTCCTCGCTGGCCTTGAGCGCCTCCTCGGCCTTCACCTGCGCCGTCGCGTCGCGGATGACGCCTCGGTATCCACTCAGACGTCCCTGGGCGTCGAAGATGGGCACGGCGTTGGTCTCCAGGACCACCTTGCGCCCGTCCTTGGCGAGGGCGGTGCGTCGGAATCCGGAAAAGGGCTTCCCGGAACTTAAAAACTCTTGGATGACGCCGCCCAATCGCTCGGCCTCGTCCGGGGCCATGAAATCCGAGGCCGTCTTGCCGATCATCTCCGCGGGCTCGTATCCCAAAACCTCCTTTACCTTGGGGCTGGCGTAGGTGTAGACGCCGCGGTGGTCGATTTCGGCTATCCAGTCGCTCGTCGCCTCCACCAGCACGCGGAACCTCTCCTCGCTCTTTTTGAGGGCCGCCTGGGCCCGCTCGCGCTCGGCCACTTCCCCTCGAAGCCGTTCGTTGGCCGCGGCCAGCTCGCCCGTTCGCGCCGCGACCAACTCTTCGAGGTGTCGGCGGTGCTCGTCCAATTCCGCTTCGGCTCGCTTGCGCGCGGTGACATCCTGGCAGATGACGTACAACCCCACCTCGGGCAAGGTGATGACGGTTATTATGACCTCCTTGATCTCTCCGTCCTTGCAGGCCACCGTTCGCTCGGCCTGTCTGATGCTGTGGGGGCTCACGGCCTCCCAGGCCTCCACCTCGGCGATGACGTGGACCCGGTACCCGGTGTCGGGGTAAAGCTTCTGCCACCAAGTCCGCCGGTCGGGCAGGTCCTCGATGGTGTAGCCGAAAAGATCGGTGAAGACCGGAGAGAGGTAGATGACTTCACGGGCCTCGTTCAAAATGGCCACCGGATAGGGCGACAGATCGGCCAGCAGCCGAAAGCGCTCCTCGCTCTCCTTGAGCGCCATCTCGGTCCGTCGGCGGGCCTCGATGTCCTCCAGCTCCCGCGCGCGCCTCAGGCCCGCGCCGGCGGCCATCACGGCGCAGTGGGTCAGGAAGTCAAGAATCGGCCCCAATTTTTCGGCCTCGATGACCGGCACTTCTCTCAGGGCGTCGAGGTATGCCTTCTCATCGAATCCGCATTCGGCGGCCTGACGGCGGAAAAACGCCACGTCCGGCGGTTTTTGAAGGAACTGTCCGACGAACACGTTGGCCAGGTGCTCGCCCTCGACGACGAGGGGCGAAGCGGCGGTGGTGAGTCCATTATGACATCGGTGAATTGAATACTTTTGGCCTGGCTTGAGTTGATTGGCCAAGATCGCGTCGCTTTCGAGGCACCTGGCGCGGGTTTGTTCGTTGATCCGGTGAAAGTCGGTGCACATCCGCCGCCAGCGCGAGCGGATCAGCGCCTCTCCCTCGAGGTCGACGACGGCCGCCGAGATGCCCACGGCGTCGCAGAAACCGTCCAGAAGGCTCTGAGCCTGCTCCATGTCGAGAAGCTCGGCTAAATTCAGCTTCATGACCCTCTCTCCATCCCGGTCATAAAAAGTCAGGGTTCAAACCCCCGGTCGGCTGGCCGAGCGGCGCTCGCCGAAGACACTCGTCAACGGAAAAAGTATATCTTAAAGCCATTCCCGAGGCGTCGGCTCAGCGCCTTGATTTCTCGCCCCGCCTTCTAGCGCGTCGACTTCTTGAGGCCGAGTCGATGGGCAACTAGGCGAATTTCTGAACCACTTGCCCCATAGTTTAACAGACGCCTTCCTCTTCGCCAGCCCCGTTTGAACCAGGCTCGCGTTTTTGGTGAGACCGAAATGTCGGCGCAAAGCACGACGCGACCGGGATGGGCCGCCTATCATCAGTGGCCCTTAATAGGGCTTGGCGAACCGCTCAGCTCTTGGCCTCGCCCAGACCCTGAGACTGGATCGCCGCGGCCAGGCGGGGAGGCCTTAGACCAAGTTGCATTCAAAGGTGTAATTTTGGTTTGGTTGTTCTCACTTCAGGTCGAGGGTTCGGACAGGCCGGCGATCGCTCCAGCCATCTTGAGGCCGCGGATGCAAGCCCGGGTCGAAAGGGAGAGCCTCTCGTCCGCCGGCGGGCCTCCCTCCGGCTGCCTTCAATAAGCGGCCAGCCACATGGTCATCGGGTCCACGAAGATGACTAGGAGGACGATGGCCACAATGCTGACCAGGAACCAGATCACGTGTCGGCTGACTACCTCAATCGACGATTCGCTGATCAGGGCCGAGATATACAACGTCTGGCCCACCGGCGGGGTGAACAGGCCCACGGCCAGGATCATGACGATGACCACGCCCAACTGGATCGGATCGATGCCGAATTTCAGGCCAAAGGGGTAGAGGATCGGAGTGAAGATCAGCAGCGCCGGGGCCAGATCGAGGAAGCAGCCGGTCACCAGCAGTATCGCGGCGATGACCAGCAGGGCCACGGTGCCGTTGGGTATGATCAGCATCAGCTTGGCCGCGATGATGCTCGGCACCTGGCTGAGGATGATGACATAGGTCAGCGTGAACGAGGTGGCGATCAGAAAGACCACCACTCCGGTCATTTTGGCCGAATCGACCACGATCTGGTACAGGTCGCTGAAGCGGAGACCCTTGTAGAAGGTCAGTTCGATGATGATGACGTAGATGGCGCCGATGACGGCCGCCTCGGTGGTGGTGTAGACCCCAGTTAGAATGCCGCCCATGACCAGAACCGGGGTGAGTATGGCCAGCACGCTTCTCTTTAGCAACGGCTTGATCTGCGCCCAAGTCGGCTTGGGCGCCCGGGGATAGCCCCGCTTGTAGCCGAGATAGGCGGCCACGACTATCTGGGCCAGGCCGACGGCCACGCCGGGAATCAATCCGGCCAAAAAGAGTTTGCGGATGGACACTTCGGTGATCCAACCGTAGAGGATCATCGGGATGCTGGGCGGAATGATGATGCCGATGGTCGAGGAGGCGGCGTTCACCGCGGCGCTGTAACCCTTGCCATAGCCCCGGCGGACCATCTCCGGAATCAAAACCGTGCCCACTGAGGAGGCGTCGGCCACGGCCGAACCGGAGCAACCGCCGAAGAACATGCTGACCACGATGGATACCGAGGCCAGTCCGCCCCAGATGGGCCCGACGAGGCAATTGGCTAGATCCATCAGGCATCTGCCCGAGTTGCCCCGGTTTAAGGCGTTGCCCATCAAGATGAAAAAGGGCACGGCCATGATCGGCCAAGACTCGGTGGCCAGGGACATCCGGTGGGTCAGCGCCTCCAGGGGGATCATGTCGCTGATCAGACCATAGAGCATGGCCGCCATGCCCACGGCGAAGGCCACCGGTATCCGCAGCACCATGGCGAACACAACGAAGCCGAGCCCGCAGATTATGACCGCGTCCATAAGTTCTCCATCGACCGGCCGACCGTCTCGGTCCGCCGAAGTTATCGATTTCAGTCGTCCAAATATCTACCGCCGTCGGCCTCTAGTCCGCCTCTGAGCCGGACGGGGCTCTGCCTGGGTCGGGGTTTTTAAGCTCCCGGATCAGTTTCTCGATGATGAACAAGGCGAATATTACGCAGGAGACCGGTATGCCCATGTAACAGAAGGCCTTGGAGATTTTTAAAACCACAAAGGTGCTTTCCCGGACCGAGAGGGTCATGTAGCCTTCGTAATAAAATAGGAGGACCATGAAAAGCAGGGACAGAGACAGATTGATCAGCCGCAGCGGCCGCTGGAGACCGGTCGGAAACCTGTCGGCGATGAAGTCGACGCTCAAGTGGGCGCCGTCCCGGTAGGCCGTGGCCGCGGCCAGGAAGGAGGCCCACAAAAATATGAATATGGGCAGCTCTTCGGCCCAAGCGAAGGAGTAGTTGAACACGTAGCGGGAGACGACCTGGACGCTGACCACGACGCATAAGGCGATGAAAACCACCACCGAGAGGAATTTACCGACCCGGTGGATGTAATCAAAGACGGTCTTTTTCGGCATGTCCATCGGTTTGTTCCTGTCCGGCCGGGGTCGAGCCCACCGGCGGCGACCAACCCGGGCCGGTCTCGCCCTCCGGGTCCGGCCCGGGTTGGTTGGGCTGAATCATTCAGCCGGTCACTTGGCGTCCTCGGGACCGAAGTAGCTGCCCTCCTCGGGATATTTTTTCCTGATTTCCTCCACCCGGGCCAGAACGTCGTTGACCGCGCTCTCGCCCCACTTGCCCCGGGCCCACTCGTAGACCGGGGCCACCGCCTCGCGGAAGGGTTTCAGATCAGGCACGTCGTTGATCTTCATGCCGGCCTTCTCCATGGCCTGGCCCCGGTCACCGGCCGGCCGACCTCGATGCCGATGCCGACCTCGCCCCGCTTGAACCGCCCGGTCACCTCGTTGGTCTTCATCTCCTCGGTTCCCCGCCCGGAGATGCCGCTCTCGGTGGCGATGGTCAGCGGGTCGGACAAGATGCTGCGCACCGTCCGCGGCCAGGTCAGTTCCTGCTGATAAAGAGCATCCGTGGGGCAATCCGCGTTGCGCAGGCAATTGCCGCACTCGGCGCACTCGTCCAGATCGATCACGGCCACGTCATCCAGGCTTATGGCCCCAACCGGACACCAGGGCAGGCACTCTCCGCAGGCTATGCATTTCTCTTCATCAATCAGCACCCCGTCTTCCTCTCATCTCCACATCAATGAACAGCTCTTCAATTAAGGCGCGTTGTTCTCCGGGCGGCGGGCCTAGGCCAGCATGGCCAGCGTCATCGACGCTTCAAACGCCGCACCACCTCGACCATCTTGACGATGCTGACCTAGAAACCGCCAAGCTCCCACAGCCGGCGATGGCAGCCCTTTCAATAAAAAGCACGCGATCAGCGCGCCTGGCTCTCCCTCGCCGAAAGGGTCAACTTGACGTGTGAAGCCGCGTTGGCCACGTGGACCCGTATCAAGTCGGCGGCCGCTTTTTTCTGGTTGGTCTTGAGATATTCGATCAGCTGGGCGTGCTCTCTCCAGAGCGCTACTTCAAGAGCTCGCGGGAGATGACCAGTTTCTGGATCTGATTGGTGCCCTCGTAGATCTGGGTGATTTTGGCGTCGCGCATCATCCGCTCAAAGGGGAACTCAGTCATGTAGCCGTAGCCGCCGGCGATCTGGAGGGCCTGGGTGGTGGTCTCCATGGCCACGTCCGAGGCTATCAGCTTGCAGCAGGCCGACATGTAGGATTTTTTGGGGTCCGCGGTGTCGACCATGGCCGCGGCCTGGTAGGTCAGCGCCCGGGCGGCCTCGATCTTGGCCGCCAGGTCGGCCATCATCCAGTTGAGCCCCTGGAACTTGGCCACCGGCTGGCCGAACTGGACCCGCTCCTTGGCGTAGGCGATGGCCCGCTCCAAAGCCCCCTGGGCCACGCCCACGGCCTGGGCGGCGATGACCGGTCGGGAGGTGTCCAAAGTCTTCATGGCGTAGACAAAGCCCTTGCCCTCCTGACCGATCAGATTCTCGGCCGGGACTTCCATGTCCTCGAAGACCAGCTCGCCGGTGGGCGAGCCCTTGATGCCCATCTTGGACTCCCACTTGGCCACTTTAAAGCCGGGAAAGTCCTTTTCGACGATGAAGGCGCTGATGCCTTTGACCCCTTTAGTGGGATCGGTCATGGCGAAGATGGTGATCAGGTCGGCGATGGGCCCGTTGCTGATGAAGCACTTGGAGCCGTTGATGACGTACTTGTCGCTCTTCTTGACCGCCTTGGTGGCCATGGCCGCGGCGTCGGAGCCGGCCCCCGGCTCGGTCAGGCCAAAGGCGGTCAGCATCTCGCCCGAGGCCACCCTGGGCCCGTACTTTTTTTTCTGCTCCTCGCTGCCGCCGATGAGGATCGGCTCCCAGCCCAGGGACTGGACCTGGACGATCAAAGAGGAGCTGGCGCAGGCCTTGGCGATCTCCTCCACGGCCAGGATGAGATAGATGTGGCCCTGGCTGAAGCCGCCGAACTCCTCGGGCACGGAAAGACCCAAGAGGCCCATCTCCTGGAAGGTCTCCTTCAAATCCCAGGGGAATTCGCCCTTCTTGTCTATCTCGGCCGCTCTGGGGGCGACCTTTTCGGCCACCAGGCGACGGACCTGATCGACGAACATCTTCTGGTCTTCATTCAGCAGAAACATGGAAAATTCCTTTCCCTTATTCGGTGTTCCGGCGGATCTCCTCGCCCTCGCCGCCGATGCCGGCCAGGCGTTTGGCCAGGTCCTTTTTTTCTTCGAGGCCGGCCTGGCGGGCGATCATGATCCGCATGGCCTGGGGCGGCCCGGCGCCGTGCATGGACTCGGTCCGATAACCCACCGCCCCGGCCCCCAGGGTCAGGTTCTCCACCAGGCGCATCATGCGCAGGCGGCATTCGGTGTTGACGCCGGCCACGCCGGCCAAGAACTTCTCCATGTAGGGCCCGATCTCAGGGTTTTTAAGATCGAACTCGCTGGGCATGGTGACCATCAGCCCGCCGACGATGTCCTCGGCCAGGCGGGCGATCTCGTAGGGGAAGCGGGTCACGTTGAGCTTGGTCACGTTGGCCAGAAGCTGGTCGATCTCGTAGGTGCCCGCGGGCGTGGGCCGGCCCTCGGCCGAGCAGGCGATGCCGCAGGCGTAGAGGGTCTCGTTCAAATGGACCATCTCCACCAGCTTGTCCTTGAGGTGACCGGCCGTGGGCCCCCCCGGGGGG
>CAYXRH010000078.1:0-4636 GCA_964466355.1 uncultured Thermodesulfobacteriota bacterium | reverse complement strand
TTTGCCGTTGGGGGCCGCGCCGGGCCCCCCCCGGGGTTCGCCCACCCGGGGGCCCACGGCGCCGATCAAGACGTCGCCGACACCGACCTTGCAGCCGCCGTAGGACTGGCGGTGATAGCCGGCGAAGCGCTCCACCAGACGCCCGCTGAAGTGGTGCTCGCCGCACATGAAGACCCGCTCCCAGGGGACGAAGACGTCCTCCAGGATGACCATGCACTCCTGGCCGCCAAAGAACACGTTGCCCCGGTCCATGGTCCCCGGCTCCATCTTGCGGGTCTCCGAAGGCTGACGGCCGAGGATGTAGGTGATGCCTTGGCTGTCGGCGGGGACGGCGAAGCTGACGGCGAAGTCCTCGTCCTCCTCCCGCATGGCCATGGTCGGCATGACGATTATCTCGTGGGAGTTCAAGGCCCCGGTCTGGTGGAGCTTGGCCCCTCGAACGACGATGCCCTTGGCCTTTTTGGCGGTCACATGGACGTAGACGTCCGGGTCTTTCTGCTGGTGGGGTCGTTTGCTCCTGTCGCCCTTGGGGTCGGTCATGGCCCCGTCGGAGACGAGGTCGTTTTTCTGGACATGCTCTAGAAAGGCGGTGAAGCGCTGGTGGTACTCGGTCCCCAGTTCGGCGTCCATCTCATAGGTCGTCGAGGAGATGGCGTTGAGGGCGTCCATGCCCACGCAGCGCTGGAAGCATGTCCCGGTCCGCCGGCCCAGCTCCCGCTGCATTTTGACTTTGGCCACCAGGTCGGCCGTGGAGCGGTGGGTGTGGGTGAAGCGGCTGATCCGCTCACCGCTCAAATGGGAGGGGCAGCTCCCCAGAGCGGCGCAGGCCTCGTCCTGACCCAGGGCGTAGGTCTCGGCCACGGTGTTCTGGGCCGGGATGACCAGGGGGTGCTCCTCGGGCCGACGGACCCGCTCGCCCAGGATAAAGGCGCGGAAGTTCAGCCGTTTCAGGCTCTCTCGGTATTCCTCCGGCGTCTTCATGGTCGAACCGCCTTCCGGCCTTCGCCGGCCAGCTCGTGGCCGGCGTCAAACCCGGCCAGGTTCTGGGCCCGAAACCTCTCCGGGGAGACCTTCTCCACCAGGGAGCGGACCTCTCGGCTGTCAAAGAAGTCGTCCAGCTCGGTGAGGGCGCCGAGCATGACCACGTTGGTCATCTGGGGGCTGCCCAGCGCGGCCGCCTTGTAGGTGGCCTCGATCTCCACGCCCCTATGGCAGACGCTCCGGGCGGCGGCGATGATCTCCGCCCGGCTGGGGTAACGGTCTAGGCCCAGATTGGTGTAGACCGTGGGCACAAAGTAGAGGTTGAGGATGTAGTACCCAGAGGGGCTTAAGAGGGCCAGGTGGCGGAGCATCTCCAGGGCCTCCAGGCCCATCAGCACGTCGGCCTGGCCCTGGGGGATCAGGGGTGAGTAGATGGGCTCATCCGAGAGGCGCATGTGGGAGACCACCGAACCGCCCCGCTGGGCCGCGCCGATGGTCTCGGTGCCCAGGACGCGCATCCCCCGGGCCATGGCGTACTGGCAAAGCACGTTGGTGGCGAAGATGTTGCCCTGGCCGCCGACGCCGGCGATGGCGATGTCCTTTTTCATGAGATGGCTCCCAGTTTGCAGATCTCCACGCACAGGCCGCACTTGACGCAGGTCAGTTCGTCGATGGTGACCTTCTCGGTTTCGGGCGAGTAGATGAGGGCCGGACAGCCGAAGTCGTTGATGCAGACCAGACAGCCCTCGCAGATCTCTTCATCCACCTTGACCTCGGCCGGCTCGAAAAATTTGACTCCCTGGCGGGAGCCCCTCAAGTAGCAGGGTTTGGAGGCGATGACCAGGCTGACGCCCTCCTCCTCCACGGCCCGCATCAAGGTCTCGTAGGTCCCCTTGAGGTCGTAGGGGTCGGTGGTGTGGACGTTGATCCCCAACGCCTCGCCCAGCTTTTGAAGGTCGACCTTGGACGCCGGGGAGCCGTAGAGGTCCTCTCCGGATCCGGCGTGGGGCTGGAAGCCGGTCATGGCCGTGGTCGCGTTCTCGCCGAGGACGATGACCTGGTTGGAGGTCTGATAGGCCGCGTTGACCAGTCCGTTCAAGCCCAGATGGAAGAAGGTCGAGTCGCCCATCATGGAGATGACCGGCCGGCCCAGGCCGGCAAAGTAGGCCCCGGTGGCCATGGGCACCGAGGCGCCCATGCAGTAGATGGTCGACTGAAGCTCCAGGGGCTTGAAGGAGCCAGCGTCGTGGCAGCCGATGTCGCCGAAGACGACGGCCTTCTTTTTGCGGGCGACCCGATTGAGGTTGTAGAGCAAGGGCCGATGGGCGCAGCCGACGCATTGGGTCCGGGTCCGGACCGGGATCTCGATGTCCAGTTTGGGCGGCTGGTGCGCCCGCTTCAGGGCCATCTCCGGGTCCAGCTTTTGAACCGTCCGGGTGACCAGGGGCACGGTCAGCTCGCCGTCCGGGGCGTAAAAGCCGGAGCGGCCCAGGATTTTGATCTGAAGCCCGTTGTCCAGGGCCAACTGCTTGAGGAGGTTCTCCACCACCGGCTCCAGCTCCTCGAAGACCAGGACCCGCTTCTTGTCCCGGAGAAAATCCAGGACCAGCCGGGGCGGGAGGGGCAGGGTGCCCAGCTTGAGGATGGGGTAGTCCGGGGTGAAGTTCCGGGCCGCCTCTTTAATGTAGGTGTAGCCGATGCCGCAGCCGACGAGGCCGATATCGCCCCGGCCCTCTTCGACGCTGTTGTAGGGGCTGGTCTCGAAAAGCTCCTGAAGCTCGGCGTACTTGGCGTTGAGCCAGCGGTGCCGGGCCTGGGGGCGCTTGATGCCGCCCAGCTCCCGGACCTCCACGGCCGACATGATGTAGCGGTCCCGATCGTCCGCCCACTTGGCCTGGCCAAAGGAGGATTCGTCGTCGTCCTCGTACTCGATGACCGTGCGGCTGTGGCAGACCCGCATCACCGGCCTCAAAACGAAGCACATCCGGGTTTCTTCTGAGAGCGCGTAGGCCTCCTTGGTCATCTGCCTGGCCTCGATGGCGGAGCAGGGATCGAAGAGCGGCAGATTGGCGTAAGTGTGGACCAGAACGCGGCTGTCCTCCTCGTTCTGGGAGGACAGCCCGCCCGGGTCGTCGGCGCTGATGAGGACCAAGCCGCCTTTGACGCCGGTGAAATTGAGGTGCATGATGATGTCGGCGGCGACGTTGGTCCCGTTGTGCTTCATGACCGCCATGGACCTGACCCCAGCCAGGGAGGCGCCCAGAGCCACCTCCAGGGCGACCTTCTCGTTGCAGGACCACTCGGCGTGGACGCCCGGATAGTCGACAAAACCCTCCACAATCTCGGTCGCCGGGGTGCCCGGATAGCCGGCCACGACTTTCACCCCGGACTCGACGGCCCCGCGGGTTATGGCCAAATCGCCCATGATGTAATGCTGCTCGCCCAACTTATCGCTCCTTTGATGAACTCAGTTTTTTCGCGAGACTGAGTCAAGTTCTGACCGAGAACGGAGAGGCTCTGGATGGGGATCTTTTGAGGCCGGCCTGCGGCCACCCATCCGTAACTACCCGTTTACCTTGGATTTTCTGTGGAGCAAAAGAGTCTTGTAACCGCTCTGGACAACCTCGTCGTCCTGGTTGATCAATTCCAGAAAGAATTTGACCACGCCTCGATCCGGCTTTGAAGTGCTCGCCCTCGCCTCCGCCGCCCGAAACCTGACCCGAAGGGTGTCGCCGATGAAGAAGGGGGCCTTGAACTCCCATGACTCAATCCCCAGAAAGGCGATCACCGTGCCCTCCAAGGCTCCGCTCCTGAACCACAACCCGTGCGCCACGGCCAGGCCCAAGAGGCCGTGCCCTATCCGCTGACCGAAATGGCTCTCCTTCATGAACTCGGCGTTGGTGTGGAGTTCGTTATAATCACCGCTCATCCCGGCGAACATGACGATGTCCGTCTCGGTCATGGTCCGCCCGGGAGTGACGTACTCTTGGCCGACAGCCCAATCCTCGAAATACCTGGCCTCCATTATTCTTTGTCCCTTCTCATCTCCAATGGCTGACCGCCCCATCCCGGCGACCCGGGCCACCTGAACCGCGCCCGGTTTCATGGACGCCACACGGGGCTGATCAGGACGAAAGGGTGGTCCCGCCGCGGTCTCAAATTCTGAGGCCATACTCATTCATCTTCCGATACAGGGTGCTCCGGGCGATCTGGAGTTGTCTGGCCGCCTGGGAGACATTGCCCCCGCAATTGACAAGGGCGGCCTCGATAATCTCCTTCAGTCCTTGGCGGACGGTCATGGTGTTGTTCTGGCCCCAAGTCAGCGCTTCGACAATCCGATGGGGCAGGTGGCTCTCGACTATCTCCTCGCCCCGGCTGAGCACCAGCGCCCTCTCAATGCAGTTTTCCAGCTCCCTGATGTTGCCCGGCCAAGAGTAGCGGTGAAGCAGCTCCAAAACCTTGTCCGAGATGGTCGGCCGGGGAACGCCCAGCCGCTCGCCGTGACGCTCCAGCATGTGTTCGATGAGCAGCTCCAGATCTTCCAACCTCTCCCGAAGCGGCGGGATGACTATCTCGACCACGTTGAGGCGATAGTAGAGGTCCTCCCGGAAATTACTCTTTTCGACCTCCTTTATCAGGTCGGTGTTGCTGGCGG
>CAYXRH010000077.1:8381-14111 GCA_964466355.1 uncultured Thermodesulfobacteriota bacterium | reverse complement strand
CCTCTGGCCGGATCGGCCCCGGCATCGTCGGACACAACGGCCAGCAGAAGGCTCAGGGGCGTGGCCATGAAGTGGAACATCTTGCTGAAGGGCAGATAAGCCAGACCGATGAAGCAGAGCAGAAAGTGAACGTAGTAAAAAGCCGTCTTCAGGCCGGCCCGGTCCATCCGCCAGGCCGCCTCCCCCATGCCCCTGGCAACGGCATTGGAGACAAAGGCCCACTTCACCGCCGAGTGGCAGGCAGCGCAGCTCAGCTCGTGCAGTTCTTGGCCCTGATTGAGCCTCTCCTCGTCCCAGGGCGGCCTCACCTCGGGCGAGACGAGGCCGAACCTGGCCGCCCAAAAGGTTTTGAGGGCCTCGCGCTCCTCCCTGGTCACGGCCGCAGAATAATCGGCCGCCATGCGTTCAAAATCAGCCTCAGAGGTGATCTTGAGCCCCTCCAGGAGGAAGCCCGAGATGACGATGCCGGCCAGCAGAAAGATGACCAGGCCGTCCCTGAGATTAGTTCTAAGACCCGCCTTGCTGGGCGCCAACCGCCGCGTCACGGCCAGAATCAACCCAACCAGGACCAAGACCCCGCCGAGATCGCGCAAAAAGAGAAACGGATTGAGCGTGGATTGGTAGTCTGAAAAAAGCCTCGGCGTGAGGAAGGAATCCAGGGCGTGCATCAGCAAAAGGAGCGAAAACCCGGCGAAGATGAGCCAGTGCATCACCCAGGCCAGGCGGTCCTCCTTGTCCGAGAGGATTCTGAGCTGCAAAAAGACGTCCACGATGAGGGCCTTGAGCAGGGTGAGGATTTTTGAGCTGAAGATGGCCGCCGTTGCTCCCCTGAGGGCGGCCGCGAGCCGCCGGGTTGGGGAGACAGGCTCCTCATTCAGGCCGACGTTTTGGCCAAACCAGGCCGCGACGCGAAAAATCGTCCCCCCGGCGAAAACGGCCAGGGAGGCGAACAGGGCTAAATCAAAGAACATGCTCTTGGCCTCATCCCTTGCTTAAAGAAACCTGGTCAGGTCCGCGAGGCTCAGCTCGTCCAGGTTGGCGATGACCTCGCCCAGCCGTCGCGCCTCCTCCTCGGAGATGAGCATCGCGGCGTTGCTCAGGAACTTGCGCTGAAGCTCCTCGTGGCTGGCCGGGTTCTCGGGCTCGCCCTTGGCCAAATCGACCTCGGCGGACCAAGCTTGAGCCTGACGGTCAATGATCTTCACCGCGGCGCCCCTCTTGTGGGGGTAGAGCTTGCGCCACCTTTCGCTGACCGAGAGCCTCACCCGGCCGGCCAGAGCCTGGATGGCCTCGTCAGCGATGTTCTCCGGGCAGTACTTGTCCGCCCCGGCGTCGCCTTTGACCAGAGCCAGGGCCACGGAAAAGGGGATGGAGAACCGAGCCGCCGAGGGGGTCGTCGGCTGGGTGATGCCGGCCAGGCGGATGGCCGCGGGATAGGTCTCGACCTGGATTTCTTTAATATTGTCCGGGTCCAAGCCGGATCGACGGCGCAGCTCCAGGGCCGCGTCCACGGCGGCGTGGGCGTGGCGGCAGGCGGCGTAGAGCTTGGTGTAGGTCTTTTGGATCTCGAACTCCTGGCCCAGCCCTTTAGTCAGCAGATCTAGATTGACCTCATCGCTGAAGGCCCTCAGAAATCCGTCCTGGCCCTCGAATATCTGGGCCGGTCCCTGGGCCCCCCGCCGGGCCAGGACAACGGCCAGGAGCCCGGATTGGGCCGCCTTGGCCGGGTTGATCGGCTTGACCTTGGCGCCGATGGATTCGTGGTTGACCTGCAATATGCCCGCGGCCTGCAAGCCGGCCAGGCCCAGGGCCCCGGAAATCTCCTCAAGGCTGAGGGCTATCACGCCCGCGGCCGCGGCCGCGGCCCCAAAGACCCCGGTAACGCCGGTGGCGTGGAAGCCCCGGTTGAGGCTGGAGGGGTTGATGGCCAGGCCGACGCGGATCATGATCTCGTAGCCGACGGCCACGCCGGCGAGGAAAGACCTGGTCGAAGCGCCGGACATCTCGGCCGCGGCCAAGGCCGTGGGGATGACCACCACGCCGGGGTGGAGGGCCCCGAAGCGATGCCCGTCGTCCATGTCCAGAGCGTGGGCGCAGGCGGCGTTGGCCAAAGCGGCGTTCAAGGCCGGGAATCTTCCTCGGGCCTGGATCATGGTCGCCTCGGGCTTGCCGCCCAGATCGGCCAGATAAGCGACCACGAGCCGCGGAAACTCCATCATCTTGTAGCCGGCCAGGGCCACGCCGATGAGATCCAGGACGAGCATCTTGGCCTGGCGGACGACCTCGCCCGGCAAGGTCGAGTAATTCGTCTCGGCGATGAACCGGGCGTAGATCGCGGAGATGGTCTCCGTGTCCTGGAAGTTCATCGAGGCCTCAGCAGTGTTTTATCCCTTAACTGGTTTATATAAGAGGGCGGCCACACTGACTTATGATCCTTACTTCGGGGACGCAACGCTAGATCCTGAATCAGCGGCCCGAGGCCGCGGAGCGCTTGGCCTCCACCGCCGCGGCCAAGGCCAAGAGGGCTTCGGCCCGCTTGGCCGAGCCGCGGTCGATCATCTTGCCGCCGAGGGAGGTGGCGCCGAGCCCTTTGGCCTGGGCGGCTTGATAGGCCGCCACGACCTGCTTGGCCAAGGCCACGTCCTCCTCGGCCGGCGAGAAGACCTCGTTGGCCACGGCCACGTGCCGGGGATGGGTGAGCTGCTTGCCGGAAAAGCCCAGCAGCTTGACCCGTTCGGCCTCCCTGGCCAGACCCTCGAGGTCGATGACCAGGCCGAAATAGGGCGTGTCAATGGCCGCCAGGCCGGCCGCCCTGGCGGCTGTGGCGATGGCCGAGCGGGCGTAAAGGGTCATGTTGAAGTACTCGTCAGGCGAGAGCTTGGTCACGCCCATGCCCGCGCCCATCTCCCGGGAGTAGTCCCCGGCCCCAAAGGCGAGGACCGCCAGGCGCCCCCTGGCCTCGATGAGGCGGCCCAGATTCATGACCGCCCTGGGCGTCTCCAACAGAGCCGCCAGGGACACGCTTCGCGGCTTAAGCCCCTTCCTCTTCTCCTCGGTCTCGAGCATTTGATCAATGGCCTGCAAGTCCTCAAGCGATTCCGTTTTGGCGAGCATGATCCCATCCACGCCCTCGCTGACGACGTAGCTCAGATCCGTCTCGGTCAAGCCGGTCTCCAGGGCGTTGACCCGGACAAAGACCGCCAGGTTGTGCGCCTTGATCATCGGCGCGGCGTCCCGGGCGAAGACCCTGGCCGTCTCCTTCTCGGCCATGGGGCAGCCGTCCTCCAGGTCGAGGATCACGGCGTCGGCCCCCTCGGTGGTGGCGTTGGTGATCATGCGCCAGCTGTTGGCTGGAACGTAAAGCATTGACCTCAATAGACTGGGCATCCGTCTCCTCCTGGCCAACCGCAGCGGCGCCAGAGACTCAACCAAAAGTCTTCTTCAAGGCCGGCCCAAAGCCATCCGGCCGGTCGACCACCTCGGCCCCGACGCTCTTGAGGGCCTGGATCTTGGCCTCGGCCGTGCCCTGGCCGCCTTCGACGATGGCGCTGGCGTGGGAGAAGCGCAAACCTGCGGGCATGCCCTTGCCGGCGATGTAAGCGATGAGCGGCTTGGCGTAGCCGCCGGCTTTGATCACCTCGGTGGCCTCCTCCTCCATGACCGTGCCGATCTCGCCGAAGTAGACCACGCCGTCGGTCTCCTCGTCGGCCTCGAAGAGGGGCAGAACCTCGGCCAGGGTGGTGCCCAGGACCGGCTCCGAGCCCAGGTGAATGGCCGTGCTGATGCCAAAGCCGGCCGAGCAGACCACCCAGCTCAGGGTGGTGGTCTGACCCCCGGAGCGGGATATGACGCCGATGCGTCCGGGCTTGAAGGCGATCTGGGGCAGGTCAGAGGAGCCGACAAAGCCGCCCAGGCCCCCCAGAGAGGCCTTGCCCGGACTGACCAGCCCGGCCGAGCCGGGCCCGATGAGCCGGATGTCGTGCTTGCGGGCCTGGGCGATGATCTCCAGGGCGTCGTGGAGCGGCACCCGCTCGACGCGCATGAGCACGGTCTTGATGCCGGCCTCAAAGGATTCGATGACCGCGCCCTTGGCTTGGGGGCCGGGGACGACCGTCACCGCCGCCTCCACCGGACCGACCGCGGCCAGGGCCTCCTTGACCGTGTCAAAGACCGGCACGCCCCAGACCGACTGCCCCCCCCGACCCGGCGTCACGCCGACGACCACCCTGGAGCCGACCTCCATCATCCGCCGGGCCACGCCCTGCCCGAAGCGGCCGGTGATGCCTTGGATTAGCATCGTCGTGTTCTCATCGCACAGTATGGCCATCCTCACCTCCGCCCCGTCGCCAAAACCAGGCCGATCCCAAGGGAGCGTCACAAGAATTCAAACAACCAAACCAAAACCACTTAATTTCTTGAATGATGGCCAATTGGTATTAACCCCAGTGGACCTCGATGCTCACGCAGCCCGGCCCCTCGAATCGGCACTGGTATTCGCAGGCCAGGCACTCGTTGTCCAGGCGATTGATCTCCTCGGGATCAGCCACCGCCAGGACGGGCCGGTTCTTCTCGATCTTGAGAATGTTGCGGCCGTACAGGCGGCAGGCCTTGACGCAGGCGAACCGGCAGGCCGGCTGGCTGGTCTGGCGCACCGCCGGCAGGCATCTTTGATAATCAATACTGATGGTCGTCTTCCTGGTCTCAAAAATCAGTCTGTCGTCCATGGCCCTGAACCTTCACTTCTCGCCCAAGGCGGCGAGGTCTTGTTGATACTCCCTGACCAGGGCCTCGAGCCTGTCGGCGATGAAGTCAGTGGCGTAGATGTACTCCCGGCCGTAAAGCTCCCAGCGCAGGGGCAGGTCCTCGAACCCGCGCTCGATGATCGCCCGGGACTCCTGCTCCTTGTTGCCGGCCAAGAGCATCACCACCGGGAAGCCGGGTCGCTGGGGCGCCTCCTCCCTGAAGGCCTTGACCAGAGCGTGGGCGTGATGCCACATCTCCTGATTGGCCAGCACCGCGCCCATGAGCACGTAGCCGTCGATGGGCTGGGAGAGGATGCATTTGATGACGCTGTAAACCTTGGCCGCCGGCGGGTCGCCCGAGGTGTCGGCGTAATTGGCGATCTTGAGGCCGCGGGCGACAAAGGCGGTCGCGCCCAGCATGGCCCCGCCGCCGCCGATGCCGTGAAAGCCGAGCCAGCCCCGCCCTTCGAGGCGGGGGGTCATCTGGGAAAAGTAGCCGGTGCCGCGGTAATCGCCCTCCTCGATCCCCCAGGCCTTCACCTCCAAGGCGGTGGGCGGCCGGTCCATGTCCCGGGGGACCTTGATGCCCAGCTCGGGGTGCCGGAACACGGAGTTGTCGTCAATGGTGAAATGACAGTCAGCGGCCAGGACGCGCTTGTCCCTGGTGACCACCAGGGGGTTGACCTCGAGCCCGCGGGCGTCATACTTGACAAAGGTCTCATATGTGGCCGCGATGACCCTGGCCAGCTCATCCACCACCGGCCCCGCCAAAGAAAAACCTTCGCCCGCGGCCTGCTGAATCAATCCCCGGGCCGCCTCTTGATCAACGCCTTTTAGGTAATCGACGTTCATCCTGGCGATGCGCTCCGGGTTGCGGCCGGCCACCTCCTCGATGGACGAACCGCCCTCGGAGGAAAAGATCAAAACCGGCCCCTTGACGTGGTGGGAGTTGGAGACCGTGAGGCCGACGAACAGCTCCCGGTCCACG
>CAYXRH010000077.1:0-8371 GCA_964466355.1 uncultured Thermodesulfobacteriota bacterium | reverse complement strand
CGGCCAACCTCTCCTCCACCAGGACCTTTTCGACCTCAAGACCCTTGATCTGGCGGTGGAGCAGGTCTCGGGCCGCCCTTGCGGCCTCGTCTGGCGTGTCGGCGAACTTGACGCCTCCGGCGGCGAAACGCCCCGTGGCCCAGATCTGGGCCTTGACGACCACCGGCCGGTTGATCTCTTGGGCCGCCTTTGAGGCCTCGGCCTCGCTGGCCGCGCAGCGCCCCTGGGGGATGGACACGCCCATCCGAGAGAGCAAGGCCTTGCCTTGGTACTCGTAGATGCGAGCCACTTATCGACCTCAACCAACCTCCGGCCGCCGCGCCGGCGGCGGCCCTTGGGCTAATTTTTTAATTCAGTTCCCGGGAAAGACCATCAGCCGGGTCAAGCGGCCGACATCCTCCAGCTCCTCCAGGCTGAAGACGGCCTCGAGGAGCGCGGTCATCTGTTTTTCAGTCATGTGCTTCGAGGCCATGCTCTTGAATTTGGCCACGACCTCCTCGTCGGTCATGGGGTTGCGGGCGTGGCCCCGGGGATGATCGACCCTCAGGCTGTACTGCCGGCCGTCTTTGAGGGTGATCTTTGAGATGCCGGCCGGACGGGCCTTGTCCAGGGCGATGTCGCCCTTAAGGACAATCTTGTCGATCAGGTCGAGGGCCCTCGGGTCAACGTACTTTTCGGGCCGGAACTGATCAGGACCGATCTGGCGGTCGATGATGGCCACGGCCGTCAGCCAGTAGGAGCTGTGGTCAGCCGTCTCCTTGTTGCGGGGATGCTTCTTCACCGCATCGCCGGTGTGCTCGGCGCAGCGCTGGCTAGTGGTGATTTCAACGCGGGCCACCTCCTCGGGTTTGATGTCGTGCTCCCGGACCAGGGCGAGGGTGGCCGTGAGATGACCGTGGGAGGAGAAGTCAGCGATGATGGACTTGAGGCAGGTGGCCCTGATGGCCCATTTTTTCTTGAAGGCCTTGAGCCTGGCGATGTCGTAATCGCCGCCCATGACCGCCTCGACGAAGCCGTCCCGGCCCTCGATCATGCGCGCCGGGCCAGTGAAGCCTTTCCGGGCCAGGGCGCAGGCCGTCAGGCTGGCCTGGGCCATGGTCGGAAATCTGATGTTCTTGGCGTTGGTGTACTCCTCGCCCGGCGCGTCCAGAATGCCGTACACGGCGTGACAGCTCCCGGCCACGCCCACGGCGTTTTGAATCTGCTCGGCCTCAAGGCCGAGCATGCGGCCCATGACCAGGGGCATGATGAACACCCCTCGGGTGTCGCCGTTCCAGCCCCTCTTCTCCATGCCGGATCCTCGGACGCCTTCGAGAAAGGCCAGGGACAGGTCGTAGCCCAGGTTGATGGCCGTCAGCACCTCCTCACCGGAGAGGCCCTCCCGTTCGGCCAAAGCGATGACGCCGGGGATGACCTCGCTGGGATGATATCCAGAGCGGTAGGTCTCGCCTTCGAGGATGAAGGCCGTGTCGTTGTAATCCAGGTAGCGGACCATGGCCCCGTTGGCCAGGACGGCCTGCTCGCACGAAGTCTTGAGGCCGCTGCCAAAGACCGTGGCCTGCGGCGGATGACCCGAGGCCCTCAAGACCTCCTGAATGATTTGACTGGTCTCGCTGGCCCAGCCGCCCACGGCGCAGCCCAGCGTGTCCAGGACCACTCTTTTGGTCTGATGGATTACGTCCGGGGGCAGATCTTCAAAGGTCAACTCCAGGGCGCTTTCGGCCAGCTCCTTCACCAGACCCACGTGTCATCAGCTCCTTTGTCTTTTTATCTTCAAGCCCGGCCGATCAGCTCCGGCCGGGCCTGGTTTTAAACCCCCTCAGGCCGAACCCCAGCCAAAGGAGGAGTCTGACTTCTTCCTTCTCTTGAGCCGGATGGACAGGTAGTACTTGTCGCCGCGGTACAAGACCGAGACGTACTCCACCGGCTTTTGATCGACGTCATAGACGGTCCGTTCCACCTTCAGCAGGGGATCGCCGATGCGCACGCCCAAAAGGGGCGCCATCTCAGCGTCGGCCACGGCGGCCTCGACGGTCTGAACCGCTTCGGCGGCCTTGATGCCCAGGTCCTCTTCCAGGATGACCAAAAGCGGCTTTTGGCTGAGATCAAAGGATTCGAGGCGGCGTCCGATTTCAGGACGCAAGTAGTTGACGACATGGGAAAAAGGATCGCCCTTGACGTGCCTCACTTTCTCGATCCGCAGAACCTGGCCACCTTTTTTGAGCCGCAACCGCTTGCTAATCTCGCCAAAGGCCTCGACCATCTCCATCTTGAGGACCTTGACCTTGGTCCGGGTCCCGATGGCGATCATGTCTTCGATGAAGCCGGAGTACTTGTGGGATTCCAGCTTTTTGACCTTGTCCGAGACAAAAGTCCCCCGCCCCCGCTGCCTGATGATGAGGCCGTCTTGCTCCAAGAGGGCCAAGGCCTGCCGGACCGTGATTCGAGAGACCTTGTGCTTGTCCGCCAGGGCCTCCTCGCTGGGCAGGAAATCCCCGGGCCCCACCTCGCCGGAGACGATCCTTTTGCGCAGGATCGTCTCCAGTTGGGCATACAGCGGTATGGTCGAATCCCTTTGCATCGTCGTCGCCTCCCACGATCTTCGGCGAGTCAGTAAACGAGACTCGGCCGCCCGGCGCTCTCAGACCAGAGATTTGGCCGGCCGCCTGATGTAGCGCCCCACGCCGGGCTGGCCGACGACCTCTCCTTTTTCAAAAACGACCTGGCCCCGCAGGATGGTCGTCTCGGGCCAGCCTTTGAGCTTCAGGCCCTCAAAGGGCGAGTAATCCTGGGCTGATTTGAGCAGCTCAACGGTGACCTCTTTTTCTTCGTTCAGATCAACGACAACGATGTCAGCGTCAGCGCCGATCATCAAGGCGCCCTTTTGGGGGTAGAGATTGTGATAGAGGGCCGGGTTCAAGGCGATGAGCTCGGCGATCCGGCTCAACTCAAGCCCTCGCTTGCAATACCCCTCGGTGATCATCACCGGGAACATCAAAGCGTTGCCGCCGAAACCGGGCATGATCGTCCACAAATCCCCCTGACGCATCTGCCGGGAATGACAGGCGTGGTCGCTGACCACGGTATCGATCACGCCCTCGAGCACGGCGGACCACAAAAATTCCACGTCGGCCTGGTCGCGGATGGGCGGGTTGACCTTGCCCAGGATGCCGTAGTCGTTGTCGTTGGACAGGGCCAGATGATGCAGGGTCGCTTCCAGCATCACCCGCAGGTTGGGGTTTTCAGCCGCGACCTGCACGGCCGCCTCCACGGCTTCGCGGCCGCTCAAGTGGAGCAGATTGACCGGGCAGCCGGTGGCCCGGGCGATGGTCCCGGCCTCCTTGATGGCCAGCGCCTCCTGCCAGCCCGGCCGGCCGTTGGAGTAGTCCTTCATGGCATTGCCGGTCGGGTTGGCCTTGGCCTCGGCCATGGTGGCCGTGATCACCTCGGGGTTCTCGCAGTGAATCGACAGGCTGCACCCGCCCGCGTCCTTCATGATCTCGTTGAGGCGGGCCACTTCTTTCATGAAGCGGTAGAGGAAGTTAAAATCAAGGGTGTCTTGGCTGAGCATCAGATAATCGCCGCTGGGTTTGGAGCCAGAGAGATCCAGGCTCTTGTAGAACATGTAGTACTTGAAGGTGGTCACCCCGCACTCGCGCACGAGCCACTCGATCTCCCCCAACTGCTCGGTGGACATGACGGCGATGTGATAGGTGTAGTCGGTCACGAACGAGCCTTCGGACCGGGCCATCAGCTCCGGAAATATCTCCTTAAAGGGGCCGGTCTTGTTGAGATAGCTCTGGCCGGTCCTGAAATAGCTCAGCAAAGAGGTCACCCCTCCTGAGGCCGCCGAGGCCGATTCGGTGCGGGCGTCCTCGCTCAGAGGGCGGTAGATGCCGATGTGAAGATGGGAGTCGATGGCGCCCGGAAAAACGGCCTTGCCGGCGGCGTCAACGACCAGGTCACAATCCTGGACAGGGATGTCTTGGGCCAAGGCAGCGATCTTCTCTCCGCTCACGCCGATGTCAGCCTTGACCACGCCGAGGCCTGGAATCACCAAGTCACCACCCTTGACAACCAAATCAAACCTGGACATTAACTCCTCTCCTTTCAGACAATTGTACTATCATTATGACAACTGCTTGTGCTTGTCAAGACGCTTGAGCCCTGTTCCTTGAACGCGGCCCGGACCTCCGGGGCCGTAACCCTGGTCAGAGAGGCCGGCGGATGATCGCCACCCAGGTCTTGTATTTGACGACGCTTTACCACCGCTCGCCCTTGGCGGCACCTTTGCCCCGCTTCATCATCGAGGCGGACGTCGGCCGCGGGAGTGGCTGCGCCAGGAGCGGTGAAAAGGAAAACCGCCGCCGCGGTCGCCGGCTGGGCCCACACCGCAGCCTTCAGAAAATCGCCTCAATTTTGTGCCGTTCCCTAAAGCAAAACCAAAGGTTCAAGCCTTGAGGAATTGTATGGTGATTATAACAATGCGCTTTTTATCGTCAAGATATATTTTGCCCTCGATTCAAACCCCACCCACCACCGCAAGGCTTCAGGATGATTTCAAGTGGCTCGGGTGGTCCGAGAGACAGGGAGAGCCCCAGCCCAGCGTCCCTTGAAAATGGCGAGGCACAAGACTGAGACTGTGGCGAAACCACATTTTGGTTCGAGGGCCAGGCGCGAGGTTTTCGAGAAGCGCAGCATATGATGGTCATATGTGAGCATTCGAGAAAACCAATGAACGCCGTAATCGGGACAAAAGGGCCGTTTCGCCACAGCCTCAAGGATAGGCCGCCCCGCGCTGGCGGCAGAACCGGCTGAAGCGCCCGATGCCCTCCTCAAGCTCCTCGGTCCGGGCGCAGAAGGAGATGCGCACCAGATGGTCTGAGCCAGGTCCGAAGGTCTTTCCCGGAGCCACGGCCACGCCGGTGGCCCGGAGCAGCTCAGTGGCAAAGGCGTAGGAATCCAGACCAGCCCGGCCGACGTCCACCAAGAGGTAGAAGGCGCCCTTAGGCCGCGAGAACTCCAGGCCAGCCGACTTGAGCGCCCTGACCACCACCTCCCGCCGCTGGGCGTAGCCGGCGACCATTTCCTTGACGCAGTCCTGGGGGCCCTTGAGGGCCGCCTCGGCCGCCTTTTGGGAGACCGCGGCGGCGCAGGCCACGTACGGCTCCAAAAGCTTGTTCATCTGGGGCGCGATCTGGCTGGGGGCGAGGTAATAGCCGACCCGCCAGCCTGTCATGGCGTAGGTCTTGGACACGGCGTAGACGGCGATGACCCGGCCGTTCGGCTCCAGGGCGGCCGGCGAGAAATGCTCCCCCTCGTAAATGATGCGCTCGTAGACCTCGTCGGAAATGAGATAGATGTCCTTTTGGGCGGCCAGATCCAAGAGGCCTTCCACCGTGCGCCGGGAAAAGACCCCGCCCGTGGGGTTGGACGGGGTGTTGATGATCATGGCCCGGGTCCGGGAGGTGATCAGGGGCTCGACCTCTTCCATCGCGGGCTGGTAGTCGGCCTCGGGCCGCAAAGGATAAAAAACCGGCTTCAGGCCCAAGACCACAGCCTGCATGTAGTAGTTGGGCCAGCCCGGATCAGGAACCAGGATCTCGTCCCCAGGCTCGGCCACGGTCATGAGGGCGCTGGCCAGGGCAAAGACAGACCCGGGCGTGACGGCGATCTGCTCCAAGGCGGCGGCGACGCCATTTTCAGAGGCGAGCTTGTTGAGGATGGCCTCCCGGAGGGACAATAAACCGATGTTGGCCGTGTATTTGGTGTAGCCGTCCCTGATGGCTTGAATGGCCGCTTCCTGGATGTGAGCCGGCGTGGCAAAGCCCGGCTCCCCCAGCTCCAAGTGAAAGGCCTCATCCTGCTGGGCGGCCAGATCCATGATGACCCGGATGCCGGACCGAGGCATTTTATCTAAATTTTCTGATATGATGCGCATGCGAGCCCCTCGAATCACCAGGCTGGCCTTTTATTAACAAAGGCCTGGACAAAAGTCAAAACGACCCGGCGGCTTTAGTCAATCAAAAAGATGGCCGCGGCCGGGCCGAGTGGTCTGGATCCAGAAAAATCGCACCGGAGCATATCACTAATGTTTTTGAGAACATATATTAATTTGCGCTTACATTTTTCTTGACAGGCCTCTCCTTTTTTCCGAAACTGAATTTAAATAATGAAACTCAGGCCGAGGGGGCCGTGGCCAATCAGCCCGAGCGATACCTGATCAATTCAGTCCTCAGAGCCTCCCAGGTGTTGGAGGCTTTTTCCTTTGAAAAGCCGTCTTACACCAACGCCGAACTCTCCAAGGAGCTAGGCCTCAACAAGAGCACCCTCACCAGATTGCTTTACTCCTTGGTCAAGGTGGGGTTTTTGGTCCGGGAGGCCAAGACGGGCGAGTATCGTTTGACCCACCGCCTCTACCGGATCGCCAGCGTGTATCTGAGTCAGCTCAGTCTTCACACCGAGGCGAGGACTCTTTTATCCGAGCTGTCCGCGACCACCGGCGAGACGGTTCACCTGGCCATGCTCGACGAATTCGACGTCCTTTACATCGACAAGATCGAAAGCCCCCGCTCCATCGGCATGCAATCCCGGGTGGGCAAAAGGGTGCCGGCCTACTGCACCGCCGTGGGCAAGGTTCTTCTGGCCGGCCTCAATGGCGCGCGGCTGACGGATTATCTGAACACGGTCGAGCTGACGCCCCACACCCCGAAGACGATCACCGATCCCGAGGCCTTGAGAGAGCATCTTCATCTCGTCCGCGAGCAGGGCTACGCCGTCGACGACGTGGAGCACGAGGCTGAGGTGAAGTGCGTCGCGGCGCCGGTTCGCGACGCCACGGGCGAGGTCGTGGCCGGCATCAGCGTCTCGGCCCCGCTCTTCAGGGCCAACCATCCCCACGTGGTGGCTGAACTCGTCTCGGCCGTGACCGTCACGGCCAAAAAGCTCTCGGGCCGGCTGGGTTACCTTGAATCATTCAACCCAAAGGAGGTTTAAGAGACGGCGAATAAAAAAGAAGATGCCGCGGGCGCTCGGCGGTGGATGAGCAGGTTAGCTCGCGCCCGCGATCGTTGAACTTCGGGAAAAGGAGAGGCAATGATGAAGATGAGCAGAAATTGGAAAACAGTCCTTGTTTTAATGATGGGCCTGCTTCTGCTCGCGGCGCCGGCCCAGGCGGCCAAAATTTTAACCATCGTCACCACCCACGAGCCGCCGCGGCTGGATCCGGCCGAGGTGGTGTCTTACGAATCCGGCGCGGTGACGTATCAGGTTTACGAAAACCTGCTGAAGTACAATCTGGAAAACTTCAACATCGAACCGAGCTTGGCTGAAAAATGGGACATCGCCCCGGAGGCCACCTCAGCGACCTTCCATCTCCGCCGGGGAGTCAAGTTCCACGACGGCACGCCCTTCAACGCCGCGGCGGTCAAGTTCAATTTTGAGAGGACCAAGGCCATCAACCGCGCCCCGGCCAAATACCTCGAAAAAATCGTCAAGGTGGAGATCGTCGACGATTACACCATCAAGTTTTACTCCCAAGAGGCCTGGGCCTTCTGGGAGGACGCCATGGCCACCCGCAAGGCTTTGTCCATGGTCTCGCCCGCTTTCGTCAAACAGCACGCCGCCTCAGACGACCCCTGGGCGGCCAAGTACATGTACGACCACACCTGCGGCACCGGCCCCTACGTCGTCACCGAGTGGATCCACGGCCAGCACACCAAGTTGGAGCAGTTCAAGGATTACTGGCGCGGCTGGACCGGCGACAACTTTGACACCGTGTTCGTCAAGGTCGTCCGCGAACCTTCCGTCTGTTTGCTGATGCTCAAAAAAGGCTCGGCCGACATCGCCTACGACATCCCGGAGGCCAAGCTGGCGGAGCTGGAGAAAAACCCTGAGACCACCGTCGAGATCGTCGGCGGCATGGCCCAGATGTACTTCCCCATGAAGTGCCACAAGGGCCCCACGGCGGACATCAACGTGCGCAAGGCCATCTACGCGGCCATCAACCTGGACGAGATCATCAAGGCCAGGCCCGGCGCGGTCAAGGCCCACGGCGTGGTCCCCCGGGCCATGATCGGCTACGACCCCAATCTGCCACAGCACGACTACAACCCCGAAAAGGCCAAGAAGATTCTGGCCGACGCCGGCTACAAGCCCGGCCAGCTGACCATCAACATGGTTTACATCGCCGGCCCGGAGTATCAGCGCCGCGGCGCCATGGTCGTCAAGCAGAACCTCAACGCGGTGGGCATCAACCTCAACACCCAGGCCATGCCCTGGTCCACCTTCTTCCCCCTCCTGGCTGATCCTGACACGGCCCCGGAGATGTACTGGTTCTACTCTGCGGCCCGGTTCGCCGACCCCCACGGCA